>BNUW01000019.1 GCA_025997655.1 Spirochaetia bacterium | reverse complement strand
AAAAATGAGTACCACGGATACCGAAGTTGAACTACGCATAAAAGCAGATACCTCAAAGGCCAAGGCGGGAGTTGTTGACCTTGAAAAATCTATAAATAAAGTTACCACCACTACGCAAAAAGCTAATACGCAAACCAAAAGTTTTACTTCCGGGTTTACCAAAGGGTTTAAGGACGCAGGGACGGCGGCGGAATCTTTTGGCAAAAAGTTTGCCGGTATGTTTGGCCCCATTGCTATTATTATGGCAGTAGTTACCAGCGCAATTAAACTGTTTAGCGCCGGTATAAAAGAGGCAAATGAAAATGCTGAAAAACATACGGCGGCAATAAAATCTATTCGTGATGCGTCCACTGAATTATCGGTAGCATTAGGAGATGCAGATCGTTATCTTGATGTAGAAAAAAAGGCCACCGGATGGGAAGCAATAAAATCTGCCATGGCCGGCACAGTTGGACATGCGATTGAGTGGGTAAAAAATCTTGACCTTGCGGGAAAGTATGTAGATTTAATAGCGCCCGGGTTAAGGGATACCGTACAATCACAAAAAGAACTTGTTGAGGCAGAAGAAAAGTACGCAAAAATTGCCGACAGTATTGCAAAAACATTACAACAACACGAGCGATCACTTAACGCCCAGGCAAAATTAGCCATTGCCCTGAACCAGCAGGAAACGGATCGCTTAGGGTATGAATCTACGAATCTCTCATTAAATCAAACGCTATTATCGGAATTAATTAATCAGAAAGTAGCGCTAGAGGAACAAAATATATTTGAGGGTGAGATATACAACAAACTTCAGAAACAAATAACCGCCACAGTTGCGCGGGTAAATGCAAGCAAGGGAATAATAAAACAGCTTGAAGAGGAAAGTAAATTAAAAAAGGAATCTGAAAAAGCCGGAAATAAAGAATTAGAAATAATTAACGCACGAAAAAAGGCGGAGGCCGATCTAGAGGCAGCATTACGTAAAAATAAGCTTGATTACGAAACGACTCTTAAAATCATGCAAGACCAGGGCAGACAGCAAACTGAAATCAACGCTCTTGCAAAGAAAAGAGAAGAAGCTGATAAAGCGGCACACGTTACCGCTCGGGATACGTTGGGGAATCTTATTTCCGAAAATAATTTATTAGAGGAAGATTGGGAGATATTATATAAATCATATAATACCCAGGCCGCCATTGTGGCGGGGAAGAAAGAAGATGTCAGTTACTCTCAAGAACTAAAAGACCTCATGGCAGAGCAATACGCAACTATGAAGGATATTGAAGTTGCCAGGGCCATGGAAAACAACCAGATACAACACGCCGTAGAATTAGAAAACACGCTTATTGATTATCAAAGAAAGCGGGGAAGAGAGGCACTCGTTGCCTCTAAAGAATACCAAGAGGCACTGGCGAACGGTAACAAAAAAGCCGCTGATTACATGCTCAAGAGCTATGACACCATAACCCAGGGAATGAAAGACGCTAATCAAAAAGCCTTAAAGGAAGTACAAAAATCCCGAGATGATTTATTAAACAGCCAGGAAGACGCTCTTGCAAGAATCGAGATCACCAAAGCCTCTGAAAACGGCGAGACAATAAAAGCGATAGAACTTGAAAACCAGTTAATGTTAAAACAGCGGGAACGGGAACGGGAAGCGCTTATTGGTTCTAAGGAATATATTTCCGCAAAAGAAGAAGAACGGGCAGCATTACTCGAAAACTTTGACGAAATTACCAAAGGAATGGAAAAGACAGGGGGGAGTGCTAAAGGTACAACAACAAAGGCAAAAGAAGATGCTAAAGAGGCTGAACAAGTCATTACAATGGTCATGGAGGTAGCGAAGGCCGCCACCGATCTGGCCAGTCAACTGGTAAACGCAAAGGCCGAGGAGCGAAAAGAGGCGATACAAAAAGAACTTGAAGAAATGACCGCCGTTATTGACGAGTGGTATGAAAAGGAAACCGCCCGCATCGAGGAGGAGCGGAACCTTGCACTTGAGGCGGCGGGGTTCATAGCCACTACCAGCGCGGAGGGCCTGGAAGCCTCTATGCAGGCCGCCCTTGACTCCATGGACGCCGATATTATCTATGCGGAGCAGCGCAGGCAGGAAGAGCTAAAGATAAACCAGGATTATGATAATCAACAAAAAGCCCTGCAAAAGAAAACCGATGCGGATAAATTAGCGGCGGAAAAGAAAGCCGCAAACGAAATCGCAGATATAGAGTATAAACAAGCTATGGTTGATTGGGCTATACAGGTTTCAGAGGCTCCGGGAAAAATTGCCATGGCGATATTGCAGGCGATAGCAACGTACGGTCCGCCTCCTAGCCCCATGGGCATAGCCGGGATAGCAACAGCCAGTATAGTGGGCGCCTTGAATATTGCATCACTCATAGCAGCTATGCCCAAAAAACCTGCGCCGTTTGCAAAGGGCGGTGTATTTACCGGCAGTATAGTAGACAAGCCCACCCGTTTTAAGTTTGCCCAGGGCGGGACGCTCCAGGACGGTATCATGGGAGAGGCCGGGCCGGAAGCGATTTTGCCGATTGCAAAAACACCGGATGGGACGTATGGGGTAAACGCTGCGGGATCTCAGCCGCCCATACAGGTAATACCCATATCTGATTTGTTTAAATTTGGGGTACGCCTAATTAACGATGGACAAACCGAGAATATACAAATGGTGAGGATATCGCAGTGATATATAAATCATTTGACGGGGAACCGCAGCTTGTAGGCAATTACAGCGAGCGGGCCATGACGCAAAAATTCCGCGTTGCCTATGAAAATAAAATATCCGGTATCACGGGAACAGCTCCATTGGCCGGGCATGATATTACTAATTTAATAAGCGAAGTATATCTCGAAAATGTAAAATGGAGCGGTGCTCCTACCCTCACGCTTAATTTAGGCACAGCGCAGAAAATAAACTGTATCATTATTGGTAACCCTTCCTTTAATCTATTAACAGGGGGAATATATAACGGCGCTTCTTTAATCTTAGATTTTTCAAAAACATACTGGATTACCGATAAAGGATATTACGTTAAGGCAAGTGATTCAAAGCGGATTGTTTTTAATGTTGGCAGTACCGGGATAAACCTGGTAAAAAAACTTGCGCCGGGAACGGAATCAGGTGATGTAACGGACCAGAATATTTTAGTATTACTATTCAACTCGGTACAGGCAACGTCAATACAAATGGGTTTTTCAGGCGGCGCGGGGAACACGATTAATAAATTATATGCGGGCAGTTATGTTGAATGGCTTATCGGCGAGGGAATGAGCTACCCCTTACAAGGAATGGGGGCAGGCGGATTAACTGATATGGGTACCGTGTACGGAAGCGCCCGGCCCACACGCCGGGGGTATTCTCATAAGTGGACCGAGATTGATGATATACAGCGCCGTGAAATGGAAGTGTATATCGATACGGTGCAGAATTATAAAGCGCATTATATCATGCCGTTTAGTGAGGATGAAGAGTTTATACCGCCGATGTTTGTGCGGCTAAATACGCAGGAATTGGATAATGACAAAGCCCAGCTTGGATTTTTTTGGAATTCACCATCGTTGAAATACAATGTTCTAAGATAAAGGAGAAATTATGCAACAGCAAGCAAAGCCGGATATTGCTAACTACAATCTGACAGAAGTACAGGTAATGCAGAATGAATATATGTTTCATTCGTTGGGACATATATCTATCGGGTGTGACAATATTAATAATACCGGCGCGTGTATTATTAAAGCCGGAAGCAGTGTTGAGGTAAACGGTCTAGGGTATAAAAGCAGCACAGCAGAAACGCCCACGGGAACGCCTACTAATAACGCGCAGAATTACGTGTATGTATCCAGTGCGGGCGCATTGAGTTACAGCGCCATAGCTCCGTCATGGGACGCGGCGCGGTGTGGGTGGTATGACGGTACATCGCGGGCGATTATGAAGTTTTTCTACACATCATCGCAGTATAACGGCAAGGTGATCCTGGATAGTTATAACGCGATGTCGAAGATAAATACCGACCAGCCAGTGCCAACAACGGGGGGGATGCTTAATCCAACGGAAGTACCGGTTAATGATTCGGCAATTATTACTCTCCAAAGGGGCGCTTATAGAATAGAGGTAAGGGGAGGTAAGGGAGGCAAGGGAGGAGCAATTGGTTATGGAACGCAAGGGGAGGGTGCTGATGGGCAATTAATAACTAATAATATTTTTGCAGAACAGGAAACCGTCATCAACGCAAGCGTTGGAGGAGACGGGGCTGACGGGCAGGGCTCTTCGGGTACTACAAATGGGGCCGGTTGCTCTGGGGGGAATACCGGGGGGTTGTCCTATTGCACAGGTCCCCTAATTGAATTACTTGCCTTTGGTGGCTCTGGCGCTGGCGGACAAGGGGGATATGACGGCACAGCAGGCGGCGGAGGCGGGGGCGCAGGCGGCTACGGCGCGGCAACAAACGGGCCAAGCGGTTATAGCGGCGGAAGCGGGGGCGGAGGCGGATCAAATTTTAACGGAGGCTGGGGCGGAGGCGGGGCCGGGGGCGGTGGGAGGGACGGCGGGAGTGGGAGCGGATTTGTAAGTTCATATGGACAGCCCGGGGGTAACGACTCCTCGACTAATCCAGAGGGCATTGGGTCAGATTCGCTGAAAATATATCCTGATATTATTTACAACAGAAAAATAGTAAATGCTTTTCAAGGAGCAGGGGCCGGTGGGTCAGGAACAGATGAACGCGGGAAAAATGGACCCGTAGGATTGAAGACAACATCTTCAGGCTACGTGCGTATATATAGGATGTGGTAGATGCGCCTAAAAATATCGTTTGAGAAAAAATATAGTTTCGCGATGTCCATCATAGAACCGCGAATATGCCGGGCGCTGCTCTGGAACACCGCTCCGGAACAGAGCTGGCTATTGCCGTATAACAGGGCGCCCATGGATGTTCGCCTTGTTTCGATTGATAATATATATTTAGCAAAATTAACCTCATTATCAGCACTGCGCGCCCATTCAGGAGATGGCGCATTTTGTCAGGTAGATAACTTGCTCTATATCAGAATGCGGGAAGATTTTGGTACGGCGACAAACTGTACGAGCTACCCCTGGTGGTTTGATATATTCAGTTATTCAACAGGACTCGGGTTAACCGATGGTGATTTTTTTGTATCAAACGGCATTGGATATAAAACAGGTTTACTGACAGGATACAAATTAAAAATAAGCAGTGACGATAATGCGTATGATCAGGTAAAGTTCACCGGGTTTAATTTTGAACTAATTTGGGAAAAGATAAAATCTATCGGGGATAGTTTAATCGGTTCCTATATCATAATGGAAAATGACACGGCGGTATTGGAAAAGAAGTACATAGAAAATACGGTGAGAACCTTAGACACCCTTAAAGTACAAACAAAGGATTTACGGGCAAGTCTAAAGCAATCGGTTTTAGATCAAAAGTTTATGCCGCATGAATTCGATACTACCCTTGGCACCACTACCGTAAACGCCGTAGATCAGGATGTGCTTAAAACCGACAAGAGCGATGCGATAGGGTATTGCGTGGGCTCTCCGGCAACGTGTATGAACGGGGATCAAAAAAATGGCACTCCTAACGCAGACTGGCGGTATTACCGGGTTTGTTATGGCAGTTTTTCGGTTGATGCCGCAGGGGATGCCGGGGGAGTAGAAGTAAAAATGGACGCCGGATGGAAGAAAATAACTTCCGGTTATACCCTGGTTGACTATACTGAAACATACCCGAGCGGCAATACGGTGGTTACAAAACTGCTAAGAATACCGGCGGCGGTAGTTCACCCTGCTAAAAACGGAAGCACCGATCCGGATTATGAATGTACTCCCCGTGAAGTGCGGGTAACCGGAACCTTCCACACCGAGCGCGGCGCAACAATAACCCGTCCCCTGGAAATAATAAAATATCTTTTTGAACGGTATACCTATATATTGTGGAATAACGATTATTTTAACTTAACCGAATTAACCGCAGAACTGGCCCCCCTTAATAATGCCCCCATGGGGATTTTTATCGGAGAGGCAACCGAACTATTCCAGGTGATAGGGAAAATCCAAAACGGCTCTATCATGGGCTTTAAGTTTACCGAGTACGCCGGGAAGTTTACTGCCCGGCTGCATAATCCAAACCGGGCAATAACACGAACTATAAAAGCACATGAGATAATTAATTTATACTCCCTGGAAATGGATAACAAAGGGGGCAATTACGTTTCAGACGGCTATGTACAATACGCAAAAGTTTGGAGCGAGAAAGATGTATACGCGGAAGTCCGCGATGAAGAATTGCGGCGACAAATATTAAATATCCGCAATTTAGACAAAACGGGGGGAGTTGAAACTTTGTTAAAAAACGAAGCCGATGCGAAAACCCGGTTTAATAATTTTATGAACACGTCAAAGAATGTTACTCCGCGAATATCGGGGATAAAATTAAATGGTGAAAAGTATTCTAACTTTCGGGAATACGAGATAGTAAATATAGATTTTGGTGACTTAACACCAATACGAACATGGTATATACTAAACGCAGAGTTTGATGTACAAACAAACGCCTGTACCATTGATGTAATGGCAAAGTTATAGGAGAAGTTATGGCACAGTTTGAAGAGCAAATATACGAATTACCCGTAGGGAGCGCAAGCGAGCTTGACGCAAACGCACAGATTGCGGCTGATGTAGGGGCCGCTCACGCTTCAAAAAAGTTTAGCTGGACAACTATTTTATCAAAGATACAGTCTGGCCTTAACTTAATCCAGTATTATATTAAGCCTGCATCGGGAATACCCGCGAGTGATATGGCAGCGGCAGTACAAACGGCGATAGGAAAAGCAAACAACGCTATGCCGAAAACCGGGGGAACGTTTACCGGAGCAATATTTATACCCGCAAAAACAGGAAACCCGGTAAACAACGGTTCTGCAATAGCAAGTGAAGCGCAACTGTTTGCGGTTAAACAAACGGCGGATACGGTGAAAGGCGTCATCCCATCCGATGCTTCTGCGACAAATAAATTGGCTACCCAGGATTATGTAAATAATAACCGCGCCGATAAATTATACCCGTCTATAGCGGGAGGAGATTTTGCCAGTTTAAACGCGCTAAAGGCCGGTCCGTGGTACCTGGTAGGCGGCGCCCCCGATACCCCAAGCAAATACCAATGGGCAAACGTGAGCCCGGACGCAGCCCATGACAACGATCGTACCCGCTATGTGTACAGCGGATCGGGAACCGATTGGCGGTATGACGGCAAGGATTCAACAAACTTCACCCCGGCCCAGCAGGCGGCTCTTGATAGCACCATAACGGCGGCGCTGGTACAGTCGGCATGGGTAGATAAAACAGATTTTGCGGAGCAGACCCAGAGCATAGTAACTCCGGTTATTGATGAAACAGACATAGAGGCAAAAACCTTAACAATGCCTGATATGCTGCAATATTTAGCAAACCATATCTATACCTTGGGGCGCATAGAGATAAAGCCGTTTATCCGGTTTGTAAAATTTCTTGACGGTGAGCTTACTATACGGCTTAATTATACCCGGCCCGATTTGTTTTTAATTGAAGTAAACGAAGGGGAAATTATCCGTTCCCAAAATTTTGATATTGAGGCGTTGATGGATGATATTGATTTTACAGAAAATCAGTATTACATATCGCCGCAATATACCGGTACATTTGATTATGATACCGCGATATATGACGTAGAACGGTTATCGAATCAATTTAACCGGGTAACCATGGATGGGGAACAACGCACGTTAATGAACGGCGAAAATTTATTAGGAATAGGAGCATAAGATGGGACAGGATTTAACCCAGCTAAAGTCAAAGGCTTTTTACGGGGCGGTAGCGCGTGATGAAGACCTTATTGAAAGGGTCATGCTCGGGAGCGATAACGAGCTGCACAGCGTGGGGGAAACACGGGCAGAGGCGGATGCGGTAACCCGGCAGGGGTTGGCAACAAGCGCGCAGCTCGCGGCGGTTGCGGCAACGGCGGGGGCGGCGGTTCCCGGTTCGTCGGTGGGGGAAATTGGCGGAGTTGCTCCGCTTGTCGATGACGGATCCGGGAATCCAATAATCCCAGACCAGTACCTCCCTGCCGACAACCAAGGTGTAACCGATGTTACTACAGCAGACGGCACGAGTATCGTCTCCGGCGGCGTTGCGGAATTGCCGGATTTTGCCAATAAAGCAACCGGCGCTACTCCGGGGAATATTGCCACCCTGGACGCAGACGGAAACCCCGTTGACAGCGGGAAAGATTTTGACGACGTAGGGGCCGTTGACGGGGCGGTGCTGAACGGTAATACGATAACCCCCGATGGCAATAAACTGTTGCAGTTGGGGAACCTTGCGGAAAAATTCCCCGTTACCACCGGATACGATTACGCCCTGGCCGTAAATGCCGGGGGAAGCGGTTACCAGGCCGGGGATAGCGTTACCATCGGCGCATTGACGGCAGAGGTGGATACGGTAGGCGGCGGCGGGGCCATTGAGGGGTTTGCGAATATCAATCCTGCTTCCGGCGCAGTGCCGCTAAACGAAACCGGAGAAGCGGTAGTTGCGGGGCCAAAGTTTGAGCATACCGTAACTATTGATGACGGCGGAACCGGATATGCGGTTGATGACGCAGTTACCTTTGGGATTTTTACGGTAGAGGTGGACACGGTAGACGGAGGCGGGGAAATACTCACCCTGAAAAACGTTTCCCCCGCCTCCGGCACAACGGATGAAACGGCAGCCGGAGAAGCGATAAGCGGCGGCTCTGGAACCGGGGCCACGGTAGACATAACCAGCGCCGATGTGCGGGGAACTGGGGCCACGGCGGATATATCCAGTGCGCCGATTACCGACATGAAAAACCTCATTGATGTACACAATGAGGTGCAAGCGGTAAAGCAGGGGGCAGTACAAAAGCAATCGGGCACTACCCAGATTATCGACAGCAACATCGCCCTGGATATGGGCAATGAGATTTTGGGCATCGATGCAGACAGGACACAGCATGTACTGATGGCGCACATGACCTATGTGACGGCGGCGGAGTTTGCGGGGAGCAAGACGGGCTATGGTGTGCCTTTTACATGGCCGGAGATACAGGCCGACCAGAGCCTTGTGGATTATGTACCGCAGGGCAAGGCGATAAAAACCAGTGATAATGTGTGGTTATGGTATGACACGGATTGGGATGAATTTACCCCCCTCGCGACTGTAGAGCAGGATGAATACAGCAGCGGGGCGCAGCAT
This sequence comes from Spirochaetia bacterium, assembly GCA_025997655.1. Taxonomy (GTDB): domain Bacteria; phylum Spirochaetota; class Spirochaetia; order Treponematales; family Breznakiellaceae; genus Termitinema. The sequence continues at coordinate 14,979 of BNUW01000019.1, read as the reverse complement.
TTTAACGGTAACTCCAAAGATCGCCCTACTTTTGACGTAACCGGGCTGGGGCATAAGTTCAATGTTGCGGAACTTGCAGACATTCCCGAAGTGATAGACCCGTCTACTGCGGTAGAGGGTGATGATGACGGAAAAGCCGCCGATGCAGTGAAAGTAAAGGAAATGATTTCGGCAGCCTCCCTCTCCGGCCTCACCGATTTGTTTGACTATGGCAAGACGCTTACGGTTACTGCAAACCCTACTACGAGTGTTATTACCGGGGCAACGCTTTTTGACTTCCAGGCAAAACAGAAATATGAGTACGATGGTACAGCATGGAATGCGGTGGGAAGTCCGATTGCCCCTACTGAGGGCAACCGCTTTGACGTTTTCAAGTGGCTTGACGGCACTTCAGGCACCGGCGTTGCAATGCCGGGCCTTGACGGGTATGCCACCTACAAGAATGCGCAGTTTAACTATTTCTGCGACGCGGACAGCGTGATTGTATTTGACGGCGACACGATAAAACCCCGCACGAGTGACGGCGCTGTAGAGGTTGCGTCCCAGACAATGACTATTACGGAGGATACGGATAAGTTTTCCTCTGGTACGGCGCTTACGTTCAAAAACTTCTGGCAGGGGGTATTGAATAAGATAAACGGCATTATCACGTTTATCACCCGTGCGGCCGGTTTTGCAACAAGCTCCCAGGGAAGTAAGGCGGATACAGCTGCACAGCCCTCAGATGTCGATGCGAAGATACTGGAGGATAGAAAATACCCTATTCTGACTGTCGGCGCTCTCGACTATTTTGATGAGATAAAAGCTAAATATCTTGATCTTGGCGGGACGCTTGGCAGCGGGATGGATGTGCTCGTATTGCCTACGGCAGGTTTTACCCCTTCGGGTAATACCTATATTATGAATCTCTATCTAAATACCGCAGGCGAAACTCTTTTCATTACTGCGACCCGTGTGGATACTGGGGTGAAGTTTGTTGCATCGTATGATTCTCCAACTTCCAAGCCGGTATGGGGCACACCGCCGGACGATGCTTTTACGTTTTATGATTACGGGGCCAATTCTGCGGCTGCGTGTACGACTTATGATACCGGTATTAAGCCCGTTGCTAATAACAATTACATCGCGAAACTAAGCCTAATGTATTGCACCTCAACTGTCAGAACTCCTGTTGCTAACATAACGCTGGGCATAGCAGTTACATCTCCTGTGGCTGTCCCGATTATAAACATGATAAACAGCGAGTTTGTCTTTGATGGCGGCCGTATGCTTAGCGGGCTTCAGGTTGGGTGGAATATCGGCGGAAACATTTGTATTTCCTGGAAAAGCGCAGTAGCAAGAAACTTAGTTGCCGGGACTGCTGAAATGTATCTTGTAAGGTCTGCAAACACAGTCAACAATGGAACGCTGAGAGGGAACTTGTTATCTACTCTTGTTAAGACAGCGGAATCTCTTGACAATCACGACCTTGTAAGAGCATACTCCTTTCTTTCCCCGACTTGGGATCCTAATGGTAAGACAACTGCTTCCACAATCACACAATCACTGATGGATATGCTGCAAACCAATCAGATTTCAGCCTCGCAGACATTTACTATTCCGCCTACTTTCATACCGAAAAAACTGTTCTCAGGCCAATCGGGAATAGCGTTAAATGGGCAGGACTGGTCGGGGGCTACGCTAAAGTATGTCCAAATAGGAACGTCTTTTACTATGCCTTTTGACGGCGGAACTCTGGTAGCAACCACAGGAGGTGTTATAACCTACACAGATGTTGCAGGCGGCGGAGCGGATGACCAAACCTGGAATGTAGGAGTTGGCGATAGTATTACGCTCCCTGCGTCTGTTGGAATAAGGCAAAACGGGACAGTTTCGGCGGGAACTTGGGGTTACTTGTTATCAGCGCCGAATCCTTGGAGAAGCCCGGTAAGCGAGAATATAGCTGTTCAGAACTGCGGTAACTTTGACAACCGTTACACGTTAACTATAACGTCCGGGCTTGACACGTTAGGCCCTGACCCGTTGCTTTATTTCCCTATAGGCTCATTTAACAGCAGTATTAGTTCTGTGACCCTTAACAACATCAGGGTGGGTGCTATCACAAACAACAGAGGGACTGTGACGATAGGAGCAAACTGTACAGCGGCGTCTTACGCATCATCGTCTCAAGGATTTAACCGGCTATATTTACAAGGAACTATTACGGGGACTTGCGGAATACAGCCTAACTGCTTAGCCTACTTAGCGTCAGGTGCTACTATTACCGGAGCCCTGACAAACTATGGAACTATCGTTACGCCAAATACGGGTACTATAACGCTGGGGACAGTCAATCAGTATGGTGTGTTCAACGATTACCTTAATAGGGGCGTCACAGGCTGGGGTAAGAATAGCCATGTGAGAGTTGACGCACTGAAAACACTGGTTGCCTCATGTGCAGATTTTGACGCACTTAAAACAGCCATTGCGGCACTGTAACAATACACCCCCGGCAATAACGCCGGGGGATTTTAGGGGAGGGGAGATATGGCAGATGTACTAAGCGCGTTGATAAGTAAGGTATCGGTGGTGTACATTGAACTGATGCTGCCGGTTCTTATCGTTGTGGGGATATGGGCGTTTTCCCATATCCGCACGGATAAGCAGGGAAAGCGGTATTGGTTTTCGGCAAAATATGAGGCCAATAAGTCTCAGGGCAAACTTGACCACATCATCCGGGCAACGGAGCATACGCAGACAGATTTACTGCGGTTACAGCTGCTGCAATATTTTGACCATCGGCCCGAAGAGGTAGAGACCATCTGTCACTTATACGCCGAGTATAAGAAGCGTCCGGAAGCCAACGGCTATATTGACCGGCGCATGGACGAATGGCGCAGGAAAACCGGGCAGGGAGAAACAACGTGAACAAGGATTTTTGGAACTTATTACAGCCGCGATTACGGAACGAAAGTGAACCGGTATTACAGGCTATCGGGAAGTGGGGGTGTTATCTGCTTTCTATCGCAGAAATATCCGGCGTAGTAGAAGAGAGATGGTGGGCTCTTATTGAACTGTACAATCGCTGTTTATACCACGGGTGGATAGACAAGGAATGTACTATCCTTACCCCGGAGGCTGGCCCGGCAATTCTCAAACACCTTACCGGGAACCAGTGGACTCTTGAAAAAATAGATTCCGAAAATCCTATACTCCCCCCGCTTAAACCGGTGACAGAGGTTATCTATAAGTACCATGCGTTTTCCGGCGTGGGGTATCACTACAAAACGCTTCTGATTGACACGGAAGTAGAACGGGCCCGCACGCTTTGCGGTTTTCGGATTTACACGAGGGTCACATGACAGAAAAACAATCCGTGATCATGGCGCTTATTATCGAGGCGGTGATAGTTTTTATCACGGTGGTGGTACTATGAAAATAATAGCGGGCATTGTATCTGGTACAAGCATAGTATTTGTGTTGTTGTATTTACTGCTTACAGTTTACGATAACTGGAATACTATCACGGAAAACATAAAACAATTTTTAAGAGGTGGTAAATGAAATGGTTACGAAACATGATGTTCTTGTTATTAGTATTCTTGCCCTGGTGTTTATCGGCGCAGGACTCTTTATCGGATACACCCTTAGCGGATGGGCTAGGGGAAGTGATAAAGGCGCTGGAGAATTTGCAGGAAGACAACAGCGAAGTGTTGAGTTTGAACAAGGACTTGCAGAAGGAATTGCAAGCGGCAACGCAGAGCGTGAAAGACTTGAAGAGTATCTCAGAAACGCAGGGGATATATCTGAACGGATTAACCAAAGAGCGATTGGAAATGCAACGAATATATACACTGCAATCGAACAGCTACAGGGAATACAAAAAGAAGTCCGCAATCTGGAAATATGGAACAATCGGGTTCGGCGTGACTACCCTGATCTTTGGGGCGATAGCAATAATACAGATAGCCCGGTAAATTAGTCTCTCCTGCCAGCCCCTGGGTTTTCGTACCTCCTTTCCCGGCCGGGGGCTGGTTTTTTATTCCGCCGGTTTTTTGCGGGGGCGTCCGCCTTTTTTGCCGTTTTCGGCGCTGGTGGCTGATTTTTTTGGCGTGATAGTTGATCCGGCTTTTTTGGCGTTATCCGCTATTGATAGCGTCAACTCTACCGACCTGTTAAGCCACGGTCCGCGCTCCGGATCAGGCGGTATCCGATCGGCCAGGTCCTGGCGGAGCCGGAAGGTTATTTTTTCAGTTTTCGGAAATTCCGGCATAGTTACCTCTTGATTTTTTTCGGCATTGCACCGATATTATAAGTGTCGCCGCAAGGCGCGGATTGAAACGAACTTAAAAAAGCGCTTACCAATTGCGGCAAGCGCTTTTTTGCTTTAATCTTCCAAATTCTCACACATGCCTATAAGCCAATCAATTTCTTCTTCCATTTTTTCAATTTCGGCCAAAATTTCCGCTATTGGCGGCATCGCCATGTCGCTGTTATACACATTTACCGCCTCATACAACTCAGGCCATGTTTTTGCCGTTACAATCTCGGTCTCGGCGATCTCTCCGCGCCGCCACTCTAGCTCCGCCTTTGCGGCCTTTGCCGCCTGGAGATTGTCGGTAATATCATCGGCGGCTAAGCCTTGGTCAAAATCGTTTTCCGTCAACCAGTTTCCGGCGCTGTCCTCGCAAAAATGATAGCAACCGTCAAAACATGCCTGGATACCATAGTTAAGATGTTCGTACTTTTCCGATTCCGCCAAATTCCTCATATCAATCTTTTTCATTTTTTCCACCAGGTCTACTTACCGGCCTGTAGGTCTTTTTGTTCCGGTTGGCCAGGCCATCCGGTAAGGCGGTCTCTCAATCACCTTATAATAAGAGTATATCCTATCAATGATAGGTTGTCAAACAAATTCGCAAAATATTTTCATTTTTTTTACGAATTTCCCCGAAAACTACTTAACAAATACCCTTAAAACTACTTAACACCGCGTAAATTATCCAGCTTATCCTGGATCCCCCGGTTGGCCTGGTACAGGGTGTCGTTGTCCGGGTGCTGGTAGACCCTCCGGAGCATCCCCACCCCATGGCCCAGGAGGGCGGCGATCTCCTCATCGCTCAGGGCCTCCATCTGGTACGTGCCAAAACTATGCCGGAGCCAGTAGGGGGTCCAGGAGGGCTGATCTATCCCGGCGGCCAGGAGCCCCCGCCGAAATGCCTTGAGGGTGGCCTGGTTGGATACCGGCGCCTCACCATCCAGGGTAAACACATAGTCCCCATCCCCCGGATACCGGGATTGTGCCCGGAATATATCAAGCTCCTGGATGGTCCGAGCCGTAAGAAACCCCGCCTTTACCGCTCCAGTCTTGGTGCTCTTTACCGTGGCGGCAGTCCCTGACTCGATCCCCTTGCGAATGGGGATAAACCGCCGGACCGTATCAATGTCGGACCAGGTAAGCGCCCGGACCTCCCCCGGCCGGCTGCCGGTATCGTTGAATACCAGCATCATACAGGCCCAGAGGGGCGATCCCCAAACCCGGATAAGCTCCCCGTGGGAAGCGGGGTAGAGCAGGGCCAGTGATTCCCGGTCGATGGTCCCCCGGGGTCTCACAGGGGTTTTGTCGTAGGGCCGTATCCCGGTGATAGGGTTAGTTTCCACCACCCCCAGGTCCCGGAGCTCCTCAAAAATCAGGGAAAAGGTATACATGATTTTGTTTTTTGTTTCCCCGGCCAGTTCCCTGGTTGCGGCGCTGCCCCGCCGGGGGGCTTTTTTCAGATCTAAAAGCCAATCGTCAATCTGCCTGCGGGTAATCTTCCCCGGCTGCATATCCCCAAAGCCGGGAACGATATACTTATCTACATACCCCTGTCGGGTGCTGAGGTACTTGGCTATAAAGTGATGCCCCTTCTTCTCCATCCGGGCGACCCATGGGGCCCCCGGTGCAAAGAACCCGGCGCAGTAGTGATCCAGGGTGTGGGTTTTGCGGTTTATGAGGCTGGTCCGGTTCCGTTTTGCCCATGCAATGGCGCGGTTACGATCATGCTCCGGGGTAGATATCCAATGGCCCGGATACTCCTCAAAATGGACCATCTGGATACCGTCCCGAGCCCGCGGGCGCGCCCGGATACCATCTTTTGCGGGGTGTCTTCCCATACCCCGTAGTATAAAGGGCGGGGAGAAATATATCAAGAAACAGGTTGCATATAAAAATTAAAATTGGTATAATTTGTTATGTTTTTTGATGCTACTATATAGAAGATAATAGTGATAATTAAGGCTGTATATATCTAAAAACGGCGCTTTAGGCCCCAGGAGATGTTTTCATTTATGAATACCAAACAATCACAAAAAATCATCCAAATATCCCTGTTCTGCCTTTTTATATGTCTTCAGGCGATGATTATGGCGGCCTGTAAAAGTGCCGCGCCGGCGGGGGGGGTAAATCCCGAGCAGGAAGCGGCTGAGTATGTATCCCTGTCCAAAGAACGGAGCGTTCTTCTCTATCCGCAAACGCCGGATACCAGCCCCAAACTGGATATTGCCCTTTCCGTAGTGGATAGTAAGCAGCCGGAAAAACAATTCATCATGGATGTTTTATATGAGGGTCAAGGTGTCGAAGAGTACGCGGATAAACGGCTCCATGGCTATGACACCATGTATGGGGAAATGCGAAGTGTGGCGGAAAAGCACCCCGATATGTCCCGGGAATCGCTGAATTGGTTTTATAATGAGACCGTTGCCTACCATGCCGGAACTCCGCGGGTTGCGGTATTTAGCCGGAAAACGGAGTCATTTTTTAGCGGCGCCCATGGTATGCAAACTAAGGATTACTATGTCTTTAACCTGGAGGATAAGCGCCGGCTTAGCCTGCGGGATATCATCCGGGATGACGCGAAGCAGGCCCTGGAGGATCTGGTGGAGGAAGCGCTCCGTAAGCATATGGAGATACCCTCCTGGATACCCCTGTCTGAAGGGGGATTCTTTGAAGATTCGGTGGACAGGCCGGAGGATTTCTTTGTAAGCCCCGGAGGGCTTGGTTTCCAATGGGATCCCTATGAAATCGCCCCTTATTCGGCGGGCATTATAGAAGTAATCTTTCCCTATGATCAGATCCAGGGTTTGTTTACCGACCTGGGCCTGTATCTGACAAACGGATTCCGTTGACCCCAGAGCCCTGGGTCGTGGCCGGGACCGAAGGCTTTCTGGTGGTCCACAAGCCCCCCCTTATGCATTCGGCGCCCCTGGAGAACGGGGGCGAACCTTCGAGGGATACCCTGCTGGACTGGTGCGCGGCTCGGTACCCCGAAGTCCGCATTCCCCGGGGACGGCAAAGACGGGAGGGGGGCCTCCTGCACCGGCTTGATTACGGAACCCGGGGGCTGGTTCTGATTGCCCGGACTCAGGGGGCTTTAGAAAACCTCTTAGCACAGCAGGAACAGGGAACCCTTGTTAAGGAATACGGCGCCCTTTCAGGTATCGTACCCCGGCCTCAGTTGCCGGGATTTCCCCCCATGGAGTCCCCCGGCTTGCCTGATCCGCCTTTTACCATCGAAAGTAGTTTTCGCCCCTATGGCCCCGGGAGAAGGGCGGTACGGCCCGTCCTTATGGGTGAGCTTGCCAAAAACCGCCGGAAGTTTGCCCTGGACAGGGGATACCCCTACAAAACCGATATCCTTGAACTGAGTTCCGGCGGAAAAACCCGCCGCTTCCGGGTACGGATTGCCCGGGGCTTCCGCCACCAGATACGCTGCCACTTATCCTGGCTGGGCTATCCTATCCTGAACGACGGGCTTTACGGGGGACTCCCGGAGGCTGACGGTATAGCTCAAGCCTTGGCCTTGAAAGCCCAGGGGCTGTTCTTCCGGGACCCGCTTTCCGGGGAGGACCGATGCTATCAGCTCCCGCCAATCCTTGAGGATGATGTTCAGGAATTCAAAATTTAACCACCGACCACACTGACAACACGGACAAAGACGATAGAAATAAAGGCGGTAACCAGGCTTGCCGGTGAATCCAGGCAGCAACCGGGCTTAAATTGGGTTTTTGGGTAAATTTTTGTGCGTTTCCCAAAACGGAAATTATAAGGATAGTCTGTTAATCTGTCTGTGAGGGTCGACTTTTCCACTCTTTGGGTGGAAAAGTGAGGTCTGTGGTTTTTCCTAATTTGGAATTTCTGGATGATGTTTAGGTCCTGTTGAAAAAAACGGCCTCATGGGCTACCATTATTACATGAACTTTGAGAAAATCCTGCAAACGGCATCAATGGTTTATTTCATCGGCATCAAGGGCACCGGCATGTGCGCCTTGGCGGAATTACTCCACAATTCAGGATACCATGTATCCGGCTCGGACCGGGACGAGGTCTTTTATACCGACGGGATACTGAAGGAACTGGGCATCCCTTATTACGAATCCTTTGCCCCCGAACATGTCCCCTCAAATGCCGGTCTGGTGATCCGCTCGGCGGCATATACCCGGGACAGTAACAGCGAAATTGCGGAGGCGGAACGGCGCGGCATCCCGGTGCTGAAATACACCGATGCCCTGGGGGCTTATTCCGCGCTCTTCGACTCATCCGGTATTGCCGGGGTCCACGGGAAGACTACCACCACCGCCATAGCGGGAACCCTCATACGGGCCGCGGGCGTGCCGGCGCGGATCCTCGCGGGAAGCGCCGTTAATAGTTTCGGCGGACGCTCCACCCTTACCCTTGGGGACAAATATTTTGTGGCCGAGACCTGTGAATACCGCCGGCATTTTTTGTCCTTCCATCCCCGGCGCATTATCCTGACCAGCGTGGAAAGCGATCATCAGGATTACTACCCCACCTATGAATCAATCCGGAACGCCTTTATCGAATATACCAAGCTGCTTCCCCCGGGCGGTGAATTGATCTACTGCGCCGACGATCCGGGCGCCGTGGAGGTTGCAGAATCGGTGAACAAGGGACGGGTTAAACTGATACCCTATGGCTTAAACGCCAAGGGGGACTTTAAAATAGTATCACTGCAAAGCGGGGAAGAGCGGACCCGCATGCGGGTAGCGGCCTTTCCCGGAGAATTGCGGCTGCGTCTTCCCGGACGGCACATCGCCCTGGACGCCGTAGCGGCCCTGGCCCTGACGGATTCCCTGGTAAAGGCGTTCAAGGAGAACGGCGCTGAATACGGCGGATGGACCGATGAAAAACGCGAGTCCGTGCGGCAGGCCCTGGAGGACTTCCGGGGAAGCCGGCGGCGGCAGGAGATTATCGGAGAAGCGGGGGATATACTTTTTATGGATGATTACGGGCATCATCCCACCGCAATCAGAACAACCCTGGAGGGACTGCGGGAATTCTACCCCCGCCGCCGGATTGTCATAAGTTTCATGTCCCATACCTATACCAGAACAGCGGCTTTGTTGGATGAATTTGCCGCTTCCTTGGAAAAAGCAGACCAGGTGGTATTGCACAAAATCTACGGGTCCGCCAGGGAAGCATACCAAGGCGGTGTTTCAGGCCGGACCCTTTTTGAAAAAACCAAAGCCCTCCGTGAGGGCACGCTTCGTGATAGTGTTTATTATGTTGAGGAACCCCTGGATGCGGCGGAAGTTTTGAAGGGCATCCTTAAGCCGGGGGATCTCTTCCTCACCATGGGCGCCGGGGACAACTGGAAACTCGGAACAGCCCTTTACGGGTATTACCGGGAGAACGAATGAAAAGCATGACCGGCTTTGCCAGCCAGGAAATTCAGGATGAAACTATTTCCCTTTCGGTGGAAATTAAGGGGTACAACAACCGCTTCCTGGATCTTTTCGTCAATCTTCCCCCCTTTCTGTCTTCACTGGAAAGCGAAATCCGGGACTACATAAGCAGCCGGTTCAAACGGGGAAAGATTGAGGTGAATATCCGCGTTAAGGAGCGTAATTCCGATATTACCGTTTCGGTAAACCACCGGGCTGCCAAGGTATATTATGATACGATCCTGGGCTTAGCCGGGGAACTGGGACTGCGGGAAGTACCAAGCTTGACTCTGCTCTTGGGAATGGAGGGGGTGCTGGAGATTGAAAAGAACCGGGACGATGAAAAGTACCGTGCTCTTATCAAACCCCTGCTTCTCTTAGCGGCGGACCAATTCGAGGCGGAACGGGTTCGGGAGGGGAGGCACACCCAGGAGGACATACTCCTGCACATCGCTTCCCTGGAAGAGTCCCTTAAAACCGTGACATCCTACGCGCCGGTCCTTGAAGCTTCAATCCGGGAAAACCTCCAAACCCGGTTCGCAGAATTACTGGGGGATAAAATTGATGAAAACCGTATCCTTGCAGAAACCGCCGTGTTACTAATGAAGTATACCATTTCTGAGGAACTCTCCCGGCTGTCCTCACACCTGGCGGAGTTCCGCGCCGAAACGGAACGGAATCAGAGCCCGGGGAAAAAGCTCGACTTCCTCTGCCAGGAGATCAACCGGGAGATCAATACCATTGGCTCCAAAACCCCGGTCCTGGCAGTAAGCCGGGCGGTGGTGAGCATGAAGGACGCCCTGGAGAATATCAGGGAACAGCTCCGGAATGTGGAATAAGCTCTGACTAGATCCAGAAACGGACGCCTAAACTTCCGCCGATAGGCAGGTAAAGATCAACCGGCGGTACTATCTGAATACCGATGCCGGGAACAACTTGAAGATACACCTCTAACCAGTCCAAAGGCTGCCAGGAAAGGCCAATGGGAACGCGGGCTCCAACGGCTAATCCAAAGTAACCGGCATTATACCCCCAAAACCCTAAACCGACTTCGGCCCCGGCGCCCAGATACCAGCCAAGGTGTATTTTTGGCGCAAATTCTTTATCAATAAAATAATAATCCCCAGCCACCGACAACCAGTTCAATCCCGCGCCCAGGGTCCAGAAAACGGGTACCTTAGGGATCTTTAGGGTAAAATCGGCTCCAAACCAATTTGTATAACTACCTCCGAGTTGGAGGCCAATCCCGATTTGGTCCTCGGGATGTTCAGCAAATACGCCGGAAACGCAAAGCGCCGCCCCAATCACGCAAATCAAAAAGACTCTTTTCATTTTTTTCTCCTTGAAGTTAATAGTATAACAAACTTCTTATCACCGCAATACTTCTAACCGGTATTAGTTCGGAAAACCAGCGGATTTTAGGGGAGGGGCCGTCGGGGTGGCAGCTTTCCTGTGCTGCCGCCAGTACATATTTTTCCGCCGTCTCCTCCCCCAGCTCATAGAGAAAGAAATTTAAGTGTACATTTGTCTCAGCACACAGGCCTGCCGGGCCGGCAAAAGAAGGCGCAGTTTTCATATCGAAAACTGAAAGCCCCCGGGCTTTAAGAAAACATTCTTTTAGCACCCATATCCGGTAAAAGTTTTCAAGCTGCGCCGTCTCACCGGGTGCTGCGGCAATATGGTCCTGTTCTTCTGGGGAGAAATAGCGGCGGGCGATTTCTCCAAAGTTTTTCAGGGGTTTTATATACTGAATATCGCAGCCGGTACGGAAGGGTAGGCCGGTTTCCGTTTTTTTCTCCGCCCAATAGGTAACGGCGGCCATGCGGCGGGAGTGGGATATGCTGAAATCGGCATGACGGCCGGTAAAAAAGGGGCGGCCTCCCGGCTCTGTTTCAATCGCCGCCGTTTCTCTGCCGGGAGAATATTCTTCGTTCAGAAGTCCCAGGGTCCGCCTGCCGCAGTCATGCAACCCGAGGTTGCACAACCTTTGGTTGCCTAAACCTTGGCTGCATGGATTTGACACGAGGGACAAACCGATATAAAATGGCTTCATTCTATTAGTATCGGGCATTATACAATGAAAATTGCCATATCGGGGAAAAGCGGATGCGGAAATACCACGGTCTCAAGGCTGGTAGCGGATATGCTGGGGATCAGGTTTATCAACTTTACCTTCCGCAGTTTAGCGGAGGAACGGGGGATGAGCCTTAGGGAGGTGCTTGCCCAGGCGGCAAAGGACGATTCATGGGACCGGGAGGTGGACAGCCGCCAGGTCAGTCTGGCACGGGAGTCAGGCGGCTGTGTTCTTGGTTCCCGGCTGGCAATATGGATGCTGGAAGAGGCCGACCTTAAGGTATACCTTAAGGCGGCTCCGGAGACACGGGCAAAGCGGATTGTACTAAGGGAAGGAAACACCCTGGAGTCGGTGGCGGCCTTTACGGCGGAACGGGACCGGCAGGATAGCGAACGGTATCTGCGGATATACGGCATTGATAACGACGATTACGGCTTTGCGGATCTCATCGTTGATACCGATGTCCTTGATCCCCGGCAGATTGCGGATCTCATCGTGGCCAGGGTCTCCAAAAAACTAAGCTGAAATGGATACGGCGGAATTCAGAAAGATTATCTACGCCAATTATAAAAAGGCGGGTAGGGTGTTTCCCTGGCGGCAGGACGCCGATCCCTGGGGGGTGCTGGTGTCGGAGTTCATGCTCCAGCAGACCCAGACCCACCGGGTTATCCCCTACTGGGAACGGTGGATGGGCTTATGGCCCCGGCCTGCGGATCTGGCAAAGGCTTCCCTGGAAACGGTACTTCGGGAATGGAGCGGCCTGGGCTACAATCGCCGGGCCCGGTACCTCAAGGACTGCGCCCGGGTCATCACGGAAAAGCATGGCGGAATTGTGCCTGGCGCCCCTGAGGAACTTCTCCCCTTGCCGGGAATCGGCGCCTATACCGCCGGGGCCATTGCTTGCTTTGCCTATAACTACCCTGCGGTTTTCATCGAAACCAATATACGGGCAACGATAATCCACTTTTACTTTCAGGACCCTCTGAAAGCAGATGCCGACAAAGTATCGGATGCCGAAATCTTCCCTATCCTCAAGACCGTCCTGGACCGGAGAAATCCCCGGAAATGGTACTGGGCGCTTATGGATTACGGGGCGGCGCTAAAAAAAATCACGGCAAACCCTAACCGCCGCAGCGCCCATTATACCCGGCAAAGCCCCTTTGCAGGGTCCTTCCGGCAGATCCGGGGCCGCTTAATCCGTACCCTGGTTTCCGAAGGGCCCGGTTCGGCAAAGGAATTGGCCGCAAGGACCGGTATAGAAACCGAAAACCTTTATGATGCCCTGGAGGCGCTGCAAAAGGATGCCATGGTAGCGGAAGAGGAGGGGGTGTACCGGATAGGCACAATGCAAGATTAAATTCTACATAAAGGCTTCATAGCTTTATACCGATATAAAAGAGAGAATTTCACCATGTAAAGGAGAAACGTCATGGCAAAGTGCCCGCATTGCGGAAAAGAACTGGAATTTACGGTAATCCCCAGAAAACCAAAGGTAGTGAAAGCTACCCCAAAAGCTAAAGCAAAGCCCAAAGCTGCCGGGGCTGTCAAAAAAACCACCGGAACAAAATCGAAAGCTGCTCCCAAACCGGCGGTAAAAAAAGCTTCCGAGCCGACTGCTCCCAAGCGGCCTCTTTTGAAAAACCCCGATTTTTTAAACCCCGGGTCCTGAAAAAAAAGAGGCTGGGCATATACCCAGCCTCACCGGACTTTAGTCCGCCAGCGGATGAAGGGAGTCGAACCCTCGTCTCGAGCTTGGAAGGCTAGGGTAATAGCCGTTATACGACATCCGCAAGCCTGTTGTTATTTTAGCGGAAAAATCCTGTCTGTGTCAATACGCAATATTATCAATCAGCCAGCCTAAAATCACGGTAACCCGCTTTTCAATGGCCGAAGGGATGTCTACCATGTTCGAAACGAAATCCGACGCCGCAGCCCCCGCCGCGCTGTACACCAAAATCCCTTCGGCAACCGGCTCCACATAGAATTGGGCGTTGAATTTTTTTTCCTTAAACACCGGGATGATACCATAGGAGAGATTCCTGAAATTCGATAATCCATAGAGCAGGCCGTACTGCTCGGTAAAAATATCCGCCTGATAATAGGAGTTGCCGAAATTCACATCCTTAAGGCATATATACATCCTGTCCGACCGGGGCAGTACGGATGAATTGGCGGGGTCCGGTATGGCCGTGTTTTTTTCAGGGCTTTCAATCCGGGCGGCCTCTTCAAAAAGGGGGACATCCTTTTTCCGGGTAAATGACGGGTATAAGCGCCCCTTTAAGTCCCGTATCTTCCCCATGGCATTGTATATAGCCAGGAGTTCCAGGGGTTTATTACCGATATAGGGGAGAACCGTCAGGGACTCCACCAGATGGGAGGGGTGCATATCCCCTAACACTAAACCCGCAATCCTGGCCCCTATTTCCCCGGATGGCGCCAGGCCTAACGCAATATCCTTTTCCCTGGATTCGGTGAGGACACCGGAAAATGCCTGCGCCCGTTTTTCCGGCTCAAGGTTTGGAAATAGGTCGTCAAAGGAGCGCCCGGAGAGGGAAAAAGCGGTCAGGAACAGCAGGGGCAGAAAAACGCCCCGTTTCACCTGATTTGTCCCTTGAAATACGCAATTGTTTCCCGCAGCCCATCTTCCAGGGCGATTGTGGGGGACCATCCCAATTCTGACTTTGCCAGGGTGATGTCGGGTTTTCTCTGTTTCGGGTCATCCTGGGGCAATGGCCTATGTTGAATTTTCGATTTACTGCCGGTTAACCTGATAACCTCTTCCGCCAATTCCTTAATCGTAAACTCATTGGGGTTGCCAATATTTACCGGCCCGGTAAAATCGGCGCGGGAGTTCATCATCAATATGATGGCATTGATAAGATCGTCGACATAGCAAAAGGATCGGGTCTGGCTGCCGTCGCCATATATAGTAATGTCATCTCCCCTAAGAGCCTGCATAATAAAGTTACTAACAACCCTGCCGTCATTGGGATGCATTCGCGGGCCATAGGTATTGAATATCCGGATAACTTTTATTTCCACCTGGTTTTGCCGGTGGTAGTCAAAAAATAATGTCTCGGCGCACCGTTTGCCCTCATCATAGCAGGAGCGGATTCCGATGGGATTCACGTTGCCCCAATAGGATTCGACCTGGGGATGTACCGCAGGGTCGCCGTATACTTCACTGGTCGACGCCTGGAGGA
>BNUW01000018.1 GCA_025997655.1 Spirochaetia bacterium | reverse complement strand
GTTATTTATGGCATGGTGCTTATTATTGTGATGATAGTCAATTTCGTTTTTCCCATCATCAAGACCAGGATTAAGATATAAAAATCATCCGTTTCAATTTAAAGACGCTGGGTTACACTGAAGAAGGGGCTGCCCTTTCCTTTTGAACAGTCCCATGCTTTTCTCCCCCATTACCGTTTTTACACATACCCTCTCCTTACTTAAATAGCTTCCGCGAAACAGAAATAGTCCCCCCGTGGAGGCCCGAAACATCGTTGGTAATAATCATGGCGGTACCGTCGATGCGGTGTATCTCCCGGATAATCTCCTCCTTGCCCTTGCGGTTGGCAAAGATCATCAGCACCGTCTTATCGGAGTCCCGGCCGCGGGCATCCATGGTGGTAACCGCGTAGCCCTTGCCCCGCAGCAAGCCTGTCACCGTATCGCTGTTTTCCCTGGACACGATGGTCTGGATCAGCACCTTCCCCAGGGCGATAAAGTTCTCTATCCGGGAGCCGATGTACACCCCCAGGGAAAAACCGATACTGTACACGACGCCCTTAATCGGCGCTTCGGCAATCCCGATGATTACCCGTGAGGCCACAAAGGTCCACAGAAGTATCTCAAAGAACGAAAGAATGGTCCCCTGTCGGCGGTAGCCCTTGTTGATAAGGATCTGCCGCAGGGTGCCCAGGGAAACCTCCACAATCTTGGAGACAAAGATAAGCGCAAGCTCCAGGGGGTGCGCGGCGCTGAGAAAACTGATAACCTGTTCCATACTTTGCAATAACTCCTTTATGTATGGTAAACCAAGCGGTCTATATGATAATACTTATAAACCGTTCAGCTTCAACTTTTCCCAAGTTGTTTATAAGCACTTCCATACCTTTTGTCCGTAAAGCTATTTCTGCTGCCATTATAGTTCCTCCAAAACTTTATAAATTTCAGCTTATACCGTTGCTTATCAACGGTAATAAAATAATCGGATTTTGCATAAGCCGCACACGCAATGTGCAGTGCGTCTTTTGTCCTTATTTTATTCCATTTCAATCTTTCGGCAAAATCATGTGTTTTAGCAATGTCTTTCCAACCGGCTACCGCAGAGCGTTTATCGTCATAGGGATTTTGATTGTTTTCAAATTCCAATATATAAGACCAAACAAGCTCATAGTTTCCGACCAGAATTTCATGTTGTATAAATAATTTTGCTTCTGTTTCGAGTTTGATTTTTAACTGGTTTTGATCGTCAAAAGGACGATTAAAACAACAATTATCAAGATATATTCTCATACACCTCACTATACCACACACCCGCCGCATCGTCAAACACCACAAATCGGACCGCACACAAAGGCGGGCCTTCGTTTCGCGCTGCTCTGCCCCCCCAGCTAATGCTTCCCCCTCTTCTTTCCGCACCCGGCTTTCTTAACGGACATATCGTATCTGTTGATCGCCGTGGACGCCGACAAGACAGTACCGGTTACAATCCACGGTGATGTCCATATCTTCCAGGGGGATTGCTCCCAAAAGCACCTCCTGCGCAGTGGCTATCAGCCAGGGCTGACAGGTCATGGACCGGTTCTTCCAGTGTACCTCTACAGGCTCGGTTAGTTGACAGCCGTGATTCATGCCATCCGCAAGCCATGCCTGGGCGAGCCCCCAAATCTGCAGCCCCAGGGCGGCCCGAACGGCTTCGTTGATGATAAGCGTATCCGCTCCGGTATCCGCGACAACCCGTATGGTTGTTTTCCGAACCTCCGATTCTTTGATAAGCCCCCGTTTTTCATTAATCACATCACCGGCATTTTTCAAGGTGATTTCGTCATACACTGTTCCCATACCATTTACCTCGTGGTTACAGTATACGGCGAAACCGGCCAAATAGCAAACACTCAAAAAAGCCCGCTGCCTGTATTGTAGCAGGCGGTGATTGTGTCCTTGTTTTCCCCCGCCACGCCGCCGACATTGGCATTGCCCTTCACATCGTCGGCGCCGGTGATGGTCCAGCTTACCTTAGGCACGGCGGGTGGATCGGTAATGGCCGCCGTCAGGCTGAGAGGACCGAAGCCCGACAGAGACGGCATTATTTTCTAAAACAGGGACCTTTTCATAACGAGAGTCTCCTTACGCTATGTGCAATGTCCTACCTGCCGTTTTGGAAAAAATATAACAAAAAATCCATTGACAAGTGCTAAAATGGAGTGTATACTTTAAAATATACACTTTAAGGGGGGAAATTTTATGGAAATTACTACAAAACAGCTAAGAATTCAGCCTGGCAGGATTATTGCTCAAGTAAATAAGGGTCAGGAAATAACGATAACCTATAGAGGACGAGCTTGTGCAAAAATTATTCCCCTTAAAAATACAATCGAAAATAAACGAGACAATAATTCAGAAGAAACAGATAATGAATTATTTGGGATGTGGAAGGACAGAGAAGATATGGAAGATGTAGAACAATATGTCAGGAATATGAGAAAAGGGAGGAAATTATGTTAATAGATTCTGATGTATTAATATGGTATATAAGAGGCAATAAAAACGCTCAAAGGGCAGTAAATAACAATATGCCTTTTAAAATTTCTGTAATAAATTATATGGAAGTGATACAGGGTATGAAAGATAAAAAGGAATTGAAATCATTTCAGAACTATTTAAAGAAATGGTCTGTGGAAATAATGCAAATAAATGAAACTATATCGACAAGGGCAATGTTTTTAGTGGAAGACTATTTTTTATCTTCCTCATTGGAATTAGGTGATGCAATAATAGCATCAACGGCATTAGAAAATCAAGAAATAGTATTAACCGGAAATGATAAACATTATAAATGTATCCCTAATATACAGATACAAAAATTCAAGCCATAATATAAAACAGGCAAAAACACCGCCGACGGCCTTGCCCTGCCGCCCTGCGGTATCCGTACAATAACTCCTTTATGTATTGTGAACCAAGCGGTCTATCCGTTCCACCGCCTTATCGTATTCAAAGAGCAATATACATTGCTCAATTTCACTAACCAGGGCCTTCTCCCGGGAGCCCAGTGCCAGCTTTCCATATTTCAGTAATTGTGTGTTCACCGATTCGGTGTCCATTGCGAGCAGCGCCTCTTTCAATGGCCCCAGGTCAAGGGAAGCGTAACCCGGACTCAAGGAGCGAAGTTCCAGGGCCGCGGAAATACGGGACCTGAGCAGTTCAAGCCGCTCCAGAAAGGCCCCGGTTTTCTCCGCTATCACCAACCGGTTGCCGGCTTTCCCGGCCTCTTCAAGCTCCGCCGCCAATTCCCCGGTTTCCATGGCGCCAACGCTGCGGGCGGCCCCTTTGAGGGCATGCACCGTAATGGTGTAGGGTGACAGATCCGCCTGTGCCGCCTCCGCCAAGATCAGAGGCAGCCGTTCCCCCACATCGCCGCAAAATATGGCAAGGATCTTTTTGTAGGCCGCCATGGAGCCCCCGGCAAGGGCCAGACCCCGTTCAGTATCCACCCCCTCAATACTGATGGCCGCCGTATCGTCCCCGGATTCCTCCGCTAAAGGTTCGGAAGCGGGAACTTGTTTTTCATCCGGCAGCCAGGTCCGCAGGATTTCGTCCAGTTTCTGTACCCCAATGGGTTTCGCCAGAAAATCATTGAGCCCGCTCTTCAGGAACAGGTCCTTTTGTCCGGAAACGGCGTTCGCGGTCAGCATAACCACGGGTAAATCCCGGTAATAGGGGTCATTTTCGCCCAGGGCGCGTATCCCCGTGGTGGCGCTTATACCGTCCATTTCGGGCATCATGTGGTCCATAAACACGATGTCATACCGGTTCTCCCGTACCAGTTTTAGTGCTTCCTCGCCGGAAAGACAGGTGTCGATTTGCATCTTGTAGGGGGCCATCAGTTCCGCCGCAACCCGGATATTGGTGGCCATATCATCCACGATCAGCGCCCGGGCGGCGGGGGCGGTAAAGGAAATCCACTCATCCCCGTGGGTCAGGGCGGTAGTATTGCTGTCGTTCAGAACATTGGCAAGAACGCCGGAATAGATGGGCATGTGGACGCTGCCCGTATCCCGGTACGCGGAGGTCTCTCCCAGCTCTATCATGATAATAAGCTGTGTGGAGGAAAAGACCTTGTTCCAGCGGCTGATACATTCCGCAGCATAGGTAGAAGAAACAAAGGCATAGTCATACTTCGTTCCTTCCAGGCCCGTCATAAAATCCTCCAGTTCCCCGGCCATTGCCGGATGGATGCCGATACTCCAAAAGGCCTCCAGAAGCGTGGCGGCATGCTTGGGCCGCCGTTCATAGACCAATACCCGCTTCGTCCCGGCATGCTGCACCTCCGCAAGAGGCGTCTCATCCTCGAAGCGCTGGACCACTGCGGCGGTAAAGGTTGAACCCTTCCCGTAGGTACTTTCCACGGTAATTTCACCCCCCATGGCCCGGCAGAATGAGTTGGCAATGGTAAGCCCCAAGCCTACCCCCTCTATCCCCCTATTGGTCTCCCGGTCTACCCGGGTAAATTCCTTGAACAGCTGTTTCATATCCCCGGCGCTGATGCCGATACCGCTGTCCTCAACGATAAAAAACAGCTTCAAGGTATCGGGCCCAAGCCGTTTCATCTGTACACTCAGGGTTATATAACCCTGCCGGGTATATTTTACCGCGTTATTGAGGATATTGATCAGAATCTGCCGTATCCGGACATCATCCCCTACCATCTCCGCAGGAATGGAGCCGTCCAGGTTTACAAAAAAATCGATGGGCTTTTCCGCCACCTGGATACGGATAACATTGACCACATCGTTTATCAGGGAAGCGGGATGATACTTCCGGGATTCTATCGCCACCCGGCCGGATTCTATTTTTGAAAAATCAAGGATGTCGTTGATGATGGAAAGAAGGGTATTCCCCGCCTGTTTGATAACCGACGCATATTCATAGACCTCTTCGGAAATATCCTTCCGTAAAATGATTTCCGCCATCCCCAGGATGGAATTCATGGGAGTGCGTATCTCGTGGCTCACCCGGGCCAGGAAGGAGGACTTTGCCTTGTTTTCCTCGTCGGAACGGTACCGGGCCATGTTTATGCGGATCGAAAAGGCGCTCAACACCACCATCATGATGATGCCGATAAACGCAAGGGCAAAGGCCATGGTACGCACATCCTGGAAATAGCTGGACCGGGGACTGGCGATACCGATATACCAGCCATTGTACATCTGCCGGTAAAAAACAATCACCACAACCCCCTCGTTGTTCCGCATGGTAAACTCGGTGATTGTTTCGGGCTTGTCCCTCATCTCATCCGCCAACGCTTTATAGGGTCCCCCCAGGGACTCAAGGGGCTGCCCGACATAGGACGTATTCGGATGGGCCAAAAAGGTTAAATCCGGACTAACGAGCAGCCCATAGCCGCCCCGGGAATACTGCATGGAGGTAACATAGCCGGCAATTTTGCCCAGATCCACATCAATGCCGATAACCCCGAAGTCTTCCCCCGCATCCCCCACAAGGGCCAGGGAAAGGGTAACCACCAGGATGTCTAATTCGGCGTCAACATAGGGATCGGTAATGACCACCTTGCCCCGGTTCCCCATGGCGTTGATATACCAGGGCCGTTCCCGGGGATCATACTCCGCCGGGGGCCGCCAGCCGCTGCCGTCAATATATTCCCCGTTCACGTACCCGTAAATGTCGAGGAAGCCCGATAAAATTGCCGGGTCTTGAAGTATCGCCTCGTTCAGTACGACAAAATATTCTTCAATTTGCTGCGGTGACTGGCCCATTTCCACCCGGTCAACGACGGAAACGGCATCCTGGACAAGGCTGACATGGGCTTCCTGGAGCCACGCCTGAACTTTCGCCTCCGTGGTAAGCACCATCTCTTCGGCGCCCTGGGCAATTTGCCGCTCCACAATGGAACTGGTAAAGGAGTTGCTGGCTACAACCATCAGGGCAAATACCAGAAATATGACCATGACCTGGGTTAGGTTCTCCCGGAAAAGCTGCTTGGAATCCATTGGGTGTAATATAGGGGAAAATAGAGAAAATTGATAGATAAAGCCGGCAGTTTCCAGGGATTTCTAGACTGGTTTTTGCCCTAAGGCTTTCCGCTTGTCCCGTATCATTTTTTCCAATTCTGCAAGGATTTCATCCTGCCATTGCTGCTGAATGGGGGTAATGGCAAAAAGGTCGGGCGGGTCCTTTTCCAGGGCGGCGGCGATGCGTTCTATCATTTCGGCGGAGGGAAATTTTTTGCCACCCTCAATCAACCCAAGATAATTGGTGGCCGTATCCACCATTTCCGCCAATTTTGCCTGCGAAATGCCGAGGGTATGCCGATAGGTTTTTATATTTGAGCCTAATAGCTTCTTTATACTTGTCATTTATACACTCTATAGGTGGAAAAATTATCCTATCCCATCCAAAAGTATTGACAACAATCCAATATATGTGATATTATATTTTTCAAATATGTGGGATTGTACTATAGAAGTCGTTAAATCCCTGGTGGAAGGGGATATACTGTTCTTTTTTAGTAAGGAATAATCCTCATAAAAATATAGGCTTTTATGCCGTCCGTTGGGCGGCTTAAAGACGGCAGGCGTTGCCTGCTGGATAAATACCGCGCCGGGACCGTGTGTTACACGTAAGCGGTGCGAATAAAGGAGAATACAATGGTAAACGAAAAAAAGGTCGGGATCGTCCTTGTTTTAATGGCGGTTGTAGCCACCATAGCCTTTGCAGCTATTCCTGAAGAGGGCTTATTCAAATGTACCAACTCAGGTGAGCATGTCGCCTATATTTGGATTAATACTGGTCTGAATCAAAAGGCACGGGGCATTGCATTTATGGATTCCTCAAAGAATATGATTCGTTCTGTGACAGGTACCGTTAGTGGTAATACATTAACATATTCCATTGATGGTAGGACGAACGCCAAAATTACATTTGCTAATGATACTACTTTAAGTTTCAGCGGCAAAACATATGTTTATGAATCTGATCATCCATATTAATGGGGCCAGAATTAAAAAGGATGAACCGGGTTTTTACCGTATTTGCGGTTTAAACATACACACAAATTTTTATGGCTGGAAAGGCCACAAAGGAGATTGTTTATGAAAAAGAACAAAGTGTTCTTTGTCGGAATGGTGGCTTTGTTGCTAACTGTTGTATTGGGGACTGTCTATGCTTACTCAGGCCAATTAGAAGATGGCTTGTATGTCAAAGAATCGCGACGTAATTATGCCAGCGCCACACAGGAGGATAAAATTGAAATTTTTTATTCTGGCGGAGATGTAATTGTTGCCTACCATGGTCCAGGTAATATGAATTCGAATAGTCCTAAGTGGGAAAAGAGAGTTCCGGCTGGTAATGGCAGGATACATCTTTCAGGAGGTGCTGTTTTAGGTTCTGGCGCAATGGATATTAGTATCTTGAGTAGTACATCATTTAATTTTACCCAAGGTGGTAGTACTACAAAATGGGTAAAGTGGGATTAGCACAGGGTGGAGCGGTTGAGTACATGATATACCGCCGCTCCACAATTGGTAAAGAGAATAAACTACAAAAGGAGTTGCAATGAAAAAGATAATTTTTTCGGTCATTGTTTTATCGTTATTAAGTTCAAGTGTTTTTGCCGATGGTAATGCGGCAATCATTCGCCAACTCATAAAGCAATGTGAAAATTCACTCGGAGTATCCATTCGCATTAATCAATTGGATGATTACAGGTCGGTCAGGCGACAGGCAGAATTAATGGCGAATATGACATCCCAGCAATTAGATTGGTATGGGAGTGGTACATGGTATGTAATCGAAATGAAAAAGAGTACTTTGCGGGGTTCTCAACGGATTGATGAATTTGAGCGATTGATAAAAAGCGCCTTAGATCAAGGCTCGTTCGTATCAAGGCACTTGAAGGGCGATGCTGTAGATATTGCTCCCTCGTCAGACAATGTAAAGAACTGGCTGAAAAACAATAGCATTTCAGTAAAGGATGAAACTGTTGATGGGATGCGCTGCTGGCATTTGCAATTAGAATAAATGCAAAATTCATCGGGGGGTTCTATATGAAACGAACTATGATGATTTTTTTGATAAGCATTTTATCCTTCGTTCTGGTTTTGACGAGTTGTGTTACACGGCATCCGTGCATCCGGTATTCATCACCGGAAAAAGACATTGGCTTAAACACCAAATAAGGTGACAAGCATAAATTTAATGTTGGGCGATAACCTTAAGCGCGGAGAACAGTCTTTTGAGCCGCTGAGCGGTTTTATAAAGAACATATCCGTTGGATATGTAATAAGCAGTGTTGTCTTTAAATCAAGAATATGGGGACAACGCAGATTAACTATTAACAGGAGAAGATTATGAAGCGGTTTATTCTTTTGCTGAGTGCTTTGCTTTTGCTTGGGATTGCATCGTGTGCAACTATGTCCGACGAAGAAGCGTACGATCTGGGCTATGCCCTTGGTTCATCGTTAAGCTAGCAGACTGAGGAGATCGCAAAGAGGTGCTTGGCGCCTCTTTGCGATCTCAACTAAAATCGAAGGATTACTAAGTAATAGGCACTTTTATGATTAAGGAGTAAATTTTATGTTAAAAAGAACACTGCTTTCAAGTATTTTTATTTTCATTAGCTTTTCTGTATTTTGTGATACATGGTATACTGTTACGGTTCGAGGCCTTAATGCGGATTTACCCTTTTTGGCATGGCAGATGACTTATAAAATAAGAGCTAATTCTCAAAAAGAAGCGGAACAATCTGCTAAAGATAAAGCGGTGCATGATGGTTGTGCAAAAAACTCTGCCTTCATTGTAGATATTACCGCAAACCTCGAACCTGGCAAGACCGAAACAGAATCTACTACGGCTATTACTACCCCTCCGCCACCGCCTCCACCAAAACAGGCAGAATCAACAACGATTATCATTAATCAACCTGCATCACCTCCGCCGCCTCCGCCAAAACAAGAACCAAAGCAGGCAGAACCAACTACAATTATCATTACTCAGCCATCAGTGCCGACTCCACAAGAAAAAGAGGCTGTCCCTGAAATAAGTTATGACGAGTCATATCAAGCGGGATATGACCATGGAATCACAGGATTTTTGACAGGCAGAAATAATAGTGTTGCAAATGAAGATGTCCCGGATAAATATCGAAAATCACAGCAGGTACAGGCGTATAAAAATGGTTATGCAAGGGGTTTCGCTGATGAGAAAATAAAAGCTGAAAAAGCTGCGGAAGAAAAAAAACCTAAACCAGTACAGCCGGTATACCCTAGTCCACGAAACAATAATTCACGACCGATTAGATGAGGGAGCGCCCAAAGGGGAAGCGCAGGGGTGACAGGGCGCCGTTTAGTTAGGATTAGCCGCTTCCGGCATTGGGGATTTAATAGGTCCCATTGCTACCCGTGACCAAAGAGAGGGGTTCATTTTCTTCTATGGGGATTTCCCGCCCGGTCTCCAAAATTTCCTCAACAAAGGGATTGCCCCTGTCGAGTTCGGACGTGGGGAAAGCGTGGGGTTCAAGAAGTAATTCCCCATCATATTTTGTCTTAATATAAAAAAGATCCGACATTACATCCCTATTCCGTTTACCCTCAAAATCCTTTGAAAAAAAGCAGAGGTCTACATCGCTCCACTCATGGGGATTTCCTTTGGCATAGGAACCAAAGAGATATACCTTGTCGATTGGCATTTTTGCTTTTACGTCGTTGATGTAGAGCCGGACGATTCGGTTGACGGTTTCAATGTCAGCAACCATGAGAATACCTCCCCGGTCATTTTCTGTGAGGTGTCCATGGGAAAAAGTATAACATACCCCGCCCCTTTTGACTACCAAATCATACAAAAATGGTTGTATGATACGGAGCGTAGGCTCTAAGGCGGCTGCGCCCCCGCTTTCTCTGTCAAATAGCGCTCCCTAAGAGCAGGCCGCTTCCGGGAAACCGGGGGCGGCCTTTTGGCTTGTCCAACGGTCATTTTTGAGATATAATTAAAAACATGATTGTCGAGTATCACGAAGCTGCGTTTAAACACAAAGTAAGCGAGTCCGACATTGAGTGGGCACTGAGTACACACGTTTATGAAAAACCTGCTGCTGATGGGAGCTTTCTCGTTGTAGGCTTTAATCGTGTAGGCAATCCGCTTGAGGTTGCGTTCCGTGAATTGGATGATGGGACGCTTTTTGTATTTCACGCTATGCCGTGCCGCCAAAAATGGCTGGACGAAGCAAATCTGGGGCAGAAGCCCCTTAGGAGTAAAAATGGCTAGACGACCAACTGATGAAGAAGCGTGGGCGCTTGAGAAAATGTGGACGGAAAATCCGCCGGAGCTTTTGGAAGGGACAGGCCCTCTCACCCGCCGCCGGGAACTGTTACGGTTTCTGGACGACACGAGTACCAACTACATCCTGACAATAGCGGAGCATGACCACAAAACTCCCGCTCAAGTGGTAGGCGACATGGTTCGGGAACGCATCGCCGCTGCCGTAGTTGCCGAATAAGAGATGGCGGCTGCGCCCCCGCTTTCTGTGTCAAATAGCGCTCCCTAAGAGCAGGCCGCTTCCGGGAAACCGGAGGCGGCCATTATTTCGTGAGTGCTATGGTGACACCGGCGCCGTTTTTGATGCACTTTATTTTACTGATTTCTTGATGATTTCCTTTGCCGTATATTCGTTTACATCAAGCTGCCCATAAGGGCAGCAGATGCCTGGGAACTTGGAGATACTCATGGGTGCGGGGATTTTCATATATCTCAGGCTTCTTTCCATGCCGGATAAAAATAGCGCCATTTTCATGGATTTTTTCAAGAAACTTTTCTTTTTTCACGCAGGTACTTTCAGTTTGCCGGTTTTACGGATAGCGGCAAGATGTTTTTTTCTTCCTGTCGTATTTCATAGACTTCAAGAAGCGCTACCTCCTTACATACTCACCGTTTCTTTGATGGCATTTTCGACAAGCATATTGAGGGAGATACCGCGTGCGGAAGCGGTGAGTGCAGCTTTTCGGTGAAGGTCGGTACTTATCCGCACATTAAACGAGCCCTTGAATGGTTTTTCCGGTTTTTTGCCCTTTTCAATACAAAATGCCAAATATTCATCAACCGCATGATGAAAGTCCGTTGTTATCGCGTCTACGCTATCACCTTCAAAAGAGATGAGGTCCTTAATGCCGGCGACTTTTCCAAAAAACACCGTGTCTTCTTCGGAAAATTCAACGCTCCCCACGTACTCTTTGTAATGAAGATAGTTTTTCATAGTAAACCCCTTTCCTGTAATGCTTACCATGGGACAAGAAAAGAAGCAACTAATTTTAGTTGCAAAGTATTTCCAGTTGACTTTACCCCGGAGTGTGATATGATTTTTAAAAGGAGGAGCACAGAATGGACGCTAAAGCTCTTGTTCCCGCGAAAATCGTATTGGTCGATGACGATGTTACCAGCCTTGCCCTGGGGAAAAGCATCCTTGCTCTAAAGTATGATATTATTACCATCCCTTCCGGAGAAAAGCTCTTTGTATTCCTTGAAAAAGCACAGCCCGACTTAATTTTGCTGGACGTTGAAATGCCCGGCATGAACGGCTACGAAGTGCTGAAAAAACTCAAGGCAAGCCCGAAGCATGCGGGTATCCCGGTCATTTTCTTAACATCCCGGGCGGACCCGGCGAGCGAACTGGAGGGCCTGAAACTGGGGGCCATTGATTATATCTCCAAGCCCTTTTCGCCCCCGCTGCTCCTTAAGCGGATAGAGCTCCACCTCCTGGTACTCACCCAGACCAAACGGTTGTGGGAGTTTAATAATAACCTCCAGCATCTGGTTAAGGAAAAAACCAAGGCCGTGCTGGATATGCAAAACTCGGTGGTAAAAACCGTGGCGAACCTGGTGGAATACCGTGACGAGGTTACCGGGGGACACATAGAGCGGGTCCATGCGTACCTGGAAATTCTGCTGGACGCCATGGCTGCCCAAAAACTACACCTCGGGGAAATAGAAAGCTGGGACCGGGATTTCTTTCTCCAATCATCCCAGCTCCATGATGTGGGCAAAATCTTCATCCGGGACAGTATCCTGCTAAAGCCCGGCAAACTGACCGGTGAGGAATTAAGCGTCATGAAAAAACACACCGTCTTTGGTGTCCAAATTATAGAAGAAATAGAAAAAGGCGTTCCAATTGGACCAAAGTCCGCCGGACCCAGGGCCGCAAGCTCCTTTCTGACCCATGCCAAGATAATGGCCGGAACCCACCATGAACGATGGGACGGTAAAGGCTACCCCTATGGTTTAGCGGGGGAGACTATCCCCCTGGAGGGCCGTTTAATGGCCATCGCCGATGTATACGACGCCCTCGTATCGGTCAGGCCCTATAAAGCGCCCCTTCCCCATGAACAGGCGGTACAGATTATTGCCGAGGGAACGGGAACCCAATTCGATCCCGGTTTGATTGGCCTCTTTTGTTTAGTTTCAGATAAATTCAAGCGTGTGGCGCAGAAAAACTAAGTCAAGCGCCTTTATCATCCTTTCTATATCTATATAAATTTATTTATATGAAATAAAACTTGACGGCTCCCCCTTTTGATAATACTATGGAATATTCATATAGTCTTCAGTTAAATTTTTAAGAAGGAGAAGCCTCTGATGGCGGTAAGTACTTTTAAAAGAGGGTTGCGTTTTCCATCGACGCTGAAGGAAGCAACCGAGGGGAAACACGTAGAGTGGACCCCCCTATTAAAACAGGTGGTGATCCCCATTAACCAGCATCTCGGAGCGCCGAATAAGTGTCTGGTACAAGTGGGGGACAAGGTCAAGCGCGGGCAGAAAATCGCCGATGCGGCGGCCCCGGGCCCCATGACCGTACCGGTTCATGCGTCTATTACCGGCGTGGTGAAGAAGATCGAGCCCCGGACCCAGCAAAACAACGGTGAAGGTATCTGTGTAATCATCGAAGCAATAGGAGAAGGGGAAGGACCCGGCAAGGATATTTTCCAAGCCCTCCCCACCCTGGACCCCTTCACCTGTACCAAGGAAGAAGCCCTGGCGCGGATACGGGAAGCGGGTATCATGGGTATGGGGGGCGCGGGGTTTCCCACCCACATAAAGCTCAGCCCGCCCCCAAACAAAACCATCGACACCATTATCGTTGATGGGGCCGAATGTGAGCCCTACCTCACCACCGATGAGGCGGTTATCGAAGAAAAGCCGGATATGCTGATACTTGGGCTGACCATCATCATGCACATCACCGGGGTCAAAAAGGCCATCATCGGGATGGAGGACAATAAGGCCCAGCTTATTCCCATGATCGAGGCGGCGATACAGAAGAACGATAAGGCGGCCTCGGCGGGGGAAATCAGCATCGGCCTGTGTAAGACCCGCTACCCCCAGGGCGGCGAAAAGCTGCTTATCACCGCCCTGACCGGCAGGGAAGTTCCCTCCGGAGGGATGCCCATGGACGTGGGCTGCATCGTGCAGAATGTGGGCACCGTGGTGGCCATTGCCGAAGCCTTTAAGATTGGCAAGCCCCTGATTGACCGGGACCTGACCGTATCAGGCGGGGCCTGCAAGACCCCCAAAAACATCCGGGCTCCTATCGGTACCCTGCTGGGGGAACTGCCCCCGGCGTTTATGGATGTTGAGTACGACAAGGTGCGGAAGATCCTCTTCGGCGGCCCCATGATGGGGAACGCGGTGCCGAACCTGAACATACCGATACAGAAAAACACCTCGGGCATCGTCTTTATGACGGCGGCGGAAACCATCGCCGATCTGGAAGGCCCCTGTATCCGCTGCGGCCGGTGTGTCAGGAACTGTCCCATACGGCTTTCCCCGGTAATCACCAACAACGCGCTGGAGGCGGGTGACCTGGACGAAGCGGTCGCGGTGGGGCTGATGGATTGTATTGAATGCGGCAGTTGCACCTATATGTGTCCCGCCCGGATTAAGCTGGTACAGCGGTTCCGGATTGGGAAAGGGCGCCTGCGGATCAAGCAGGCGGCGGCCCAAGCGGCTGCTGCGGCAGCGAAGGCTGCGGCGGAGGCGGCGAAACAGCCCGCCCCCGCAAATTAAGGAGAAACCGTAATGGCAC
The DNA here is from genome assembly GCA_025997655.1 of Spirochaetia bacterium. GTDB lineage: Bacteria > Spirochaetota > Spirochaetia > Treponematales > Breznakiellaceae > Termitinema. The sequence continues at coordinate 10,642 of BNUW01000018.1, read as the reverse complement.
AAATCGAATCCCTATCTCAGGAGCTTTTTCTCTCCTCAAGCCCCCACATTGCGTCCAAGGTTCCCGCAAAGGCCCTGATGTGCAATGTATTGATCGCCCTTGCGCCGGTGACGGTGTTCGGGGTGGTCATCTTCGGGCTTCCCGCCCTGTTGAATATCGTGGTGAGCATTGTATCGGCAGTAGTCGGGGAATCCCTGTTCCGGTGTATCACCAAACAGGACGTCCGGGCAAAGGACCTTTCCGCCGTGGTAACCGGGCTGCTCTTAGCCCTGGTACTCCCCCCCACAACCCCGCTCTGGATGACTGCCTTAGGCGCAATCTTCGCGGTGGTTGTGGCAAAGGAGTTCTTCGGCGGCCTGGGGGCCAATGTGTTTAACCCCGCCCTCATCGGCCGGGCTTTCCTCCTCATGAGCTTCCCGGCGGCAATCACCAGTTGGGCGCGGCCTGCGGGCTTTGCACACTCCTTTGCCGATGCGGTAACCGGCCCTACCCCGCTGGGTATCTTCAAGCTGACCGGCAGTATAGCGGAGGTTGGCAAGGACTTTGCCGCCAACGGCCTTGCTGCCTCCGCCGATTACGGGGCGCTCCTACAGGCCCTCTTTATCGGTAAACATGGGGGCTGTATCGGAGAATCTTCTATAGTATTGATTCTCATCGGCTGTATCTTCCTGCTGATCACCAAGACCATCGACTGGCGTGCGCCGGTCTCCATGGTGGTTGGAGCGTGTATCCTGTCGCTCGTTTTAGGTCTGGACCCCCTGTTCAGCCTGCTCTCCGGTGGGCTCCTCTTCGGCGCGGTCTTTATGGCCACCGACTATGTATCCGCCCCCCTCACCCCCACGGGAAAACTTATCTTCGGGTGCGGCGCGGGGATTATTGCGGTGCTTATCAGAAAGTTCGGGGCATATCCCGAAGGGGTGAGCTACGGCATTCTGATAATGAACGCCGCCACCCCCTTCCTCAACAAGCTCCTGCCGAAAAAATACGGCACGGTAGCTAAACCCAAGGGGGCTGCGAAATGAAAACCAATGTTGGCAGTATCTTAAAACTCGGTGTTGCCCTGATGCTTTTTGCAACCGTGGCGTGCGTCGGCCTTGCTTTTGTGTATTCCGGTACAAAAACGGTTATTGAAGAGCGTTCGGCGGCGGATTTGCAAGCCGCCTTAAAGGACTTGTTCCCCGATGCGGACAGTTTCGACGATCTTAAGGGCGCTATTACAAGCCCCGAGGCGGCGGTTACCTTCGGCTCAGAGTACAAAGCCCTGAAGGGCGGCAGCGTTATCGGCGCCGCTATCACCGCCTCAAGCGGCAGTTACGGCGGACCCGCAACGGTTTTGGTCGGTGTGGATACCGGCGGAAAAATCACCAGGGTTAAAATCATGGATATCTCCGACACCCCCGGACTGGGGGCCAACGCCGTATCCGACAGCTATTTTGTGAATAAGGCTGCGGGAACAACCTTCTACGGGCAGTTCGCCGGAAAATCCGTGAACGATCCCTTTGCGGTAAAGGGCGATGTGACCGCCATCACCGCATCCACCATCACCAGTACCGCCATCACCCTGATCGTGAAAACCGCCGGAACCGCCGGCAAGGCGTGGCTGGAAAAAGGAGGCGCTAAATAATGAAGTACGTTAAAATATTTATCAACGGCCTGGTAAAAGAAAACCCTTTGCTGGTCCTGATGATCGGCCTCTGCTCATCCCTGGCGGTTACCACTTCGGTGGCCAACGGTATCGGCATGGGGCTTTCCATGACCTTCGTGCTCCTCATGTCGGAGGTGGTGATAAGCATCTTCCGGAAGCTCATCCCCGAGTCTGTCCGTATACCGATATTCATCATCGTTATCGCCGCCTTTACCACCATCGTAGACTATATGCTCAAGGCCTATTTCCCGGACCTGTCCAAGGCCATGGGTGTATTCATCCCCCTTATCGTGGTGAACTGTATCATCATGGGCCGGGTGGAAGGCTTTGCGTCCAAACAGCCCCTGGGGGACTGTATCTTTGACTCCCTGGGCATGGGCGTGGGCTATACCTGGGTATTGGTAGCGATTTCCCTTATCAGGGAACTTTTAGGGAACGGCAGCATCCTCGGCCTTTCGATCTTCGGCGACGGCTACACCCCAATACTGTTTTTCGTCCTGCCTCCGGGGGGATTCATCGTCTTTGCCCTTGTCATGAGTTTCAATGGTTTTCTAAAGTCTAAAGCTAAGGAGGTCCGGGCATGATTCTCTTTAAGATATTCATCTCCGCCTTTCTCATTAACAACGTAGTATTACTGCGCTTCATCGCCCTCTGCCCCTTCATAGGGATGAGTACCGATGAGGACAAATCCTTCGGTATGGGTCTGGCCGTAACCTTTGTAACGGTCATCGCCACCTGCGTTACCTGGCCTATTTACCGGTACATTCTGGAACCGGCGGGCATGGTGTTCCTCCAGCTTCTGGTGTTCATCCTGGTTATCGCCTCCCTGGTTCAGTTGGTGGAATTCTACCTGAAGAAATCCGCCCCGGCCCTCTATGCATCCATGGGTATCTACCTTGCGCTGATCACCACCAACTGCGCCATCCTGGCGGTTACCCTGGACGTGATTAACAACGTGTGTACCTTCACCGGCCAGCCCTACACTTTCGTGCAGTCCGTGGTATACGCCATAGGGGTTGCCGCAGGTTTCCTCCTGGCCCTGCTTCTGCTTGCGGGGGTCCGCCGGCGAATCAGAACCAGCCCGATTCCCGCGTTCCTCAAGGGGGCTCCCATACTGTTCGTATCGTCGGGCCTTTTATCCATAGCCTTCATGGGCTTCTCCGGTTTGGTTAAATAGGAGGCCGAGATATGAATATTGTTTTAATAACTGCGGTATTTGCCGCCATTCTGGCCTTTGTGTTAGGCCTTCTCCTGGGCGTTTTCAAGGACATCTTCCATGTTGAAGAAGACCCCCTGAAAGGTCAGGCGCGGGAGATCCTTCCCGGCGCAAACTGCGGCGGCTGCGGATTCCCCGGCTGTGACGGCTATGCCGGCGCGGTGGCCGCCAAAACCGCCGAAACCAACAAGTGTACGGTTGGCGGGCAAGCGGTGGCGGAAAAACTCGCCGCCCTTATTGGTTCAAACGCCGGGGCACTGATCCCGGTGGTGGCAGTCCCTGTCTGCCAGGGCTCGCCGGATAAGGCCGGTGCAAAGGGCGCCTACACGGGCCTGCAAACCTGCCGGGGGGCCAAGCTCTCCGCAGGCGGGACCAAGCTCTGTATCTACGGCTGTCTGGGCTACGGCGACTGTACCTTAGTCTGCCAGTTCGGTGCACTCAGCATGGGCGAAAACGGCCTCCCAAAAGTGGATATCAACAAATGTACGGGCTGTAAGGTCTGCGTTGCCGAATGTCCCCAGGGCGTCCTTAAAGCGGTACCCAGGGATGGCAAGGGCGCATTCCTGCTCTGCTCCAACCGGAATCTGGTCAAGGGCGGGGTGAAAAAGACCTGCAAGGTTGGGTGCCTCAAATGCGGAAGCTGCGAAAAGAACTGCCCGGAACAGGCCATCACCCTGGTGAACGGTCTCCCGGTGGTGGATTACGCCAAGTGTACTTCCTGCGGTACCTGCGCGGAAAAATGCCCCTCCAAGGGCTTCAAGTTCCTTGAGCGAGATATCCTTGCGGGTTAAAAATCTTCTCGCAGGTATTCTGTTCCTTGCCATTGCCGGAACAAGCTCCTCCGCTACCCTGGAGGAGCTTATCGGCCCTGGCCGGGTGACGGAGTTGACTGCCGCCAATCCCATCACCGAAGTTCAATACAAAGATCCCCAGCCCCGGCTTATGCCGCGGGATGAAGAGCTTCGGCGTTTAATTAATAACGCAATGGATGTGCTGGAGCCCACCTTTTTTGTGGAAAGCCTTTACCGGTATCAAAAGCCGTCCACCGCTTCTGTGGGCGCCTGGACCGGGGCGGAACGAAACGCCCTCTACAATGCAACCTTAGCCCTCAGTACCCTTGCGGGGATCGAATACTTTTCCGTAAGCCGTAACCGTATGCGTATCTTCTATGAAATTTCCACTTGTGTTGACGGCCCGGATACCAAACGCCCCCTTCCTGATCCTACCTTCACTACGCCCCCGGAAGAACTAACCATCTACGCCCGGCAGAAGGACCTTACCTTTGGAGACAATGTGTACCGGTATACCTACTATACCCATCCCGGCAAGGTTATCTTTGTGCAGGAAAACCTCACCATCATGAATGTGGGGCCTATTGTGGTGGTGAGGAAGAACAATCTCCGGTCGGTGGTAGCGGTGCTGGACGCCGGGGACTCCCTGTTGGTGTACGCAGCCTCCATGGCGAAGGCCGCCTCCTTTCCGGGGATGAACGAACGGGCGGGCAAGTCCTTTGCTAACCGTGCCACCGCAATCCTGTCCTGGTTTACCAAGCGGGCGGATGCGGCGCTTATTCCGTAAAATTCTGATATGGCTAATTTAAGAAGGCCGCCCCCCGTGGAACCTTAGGAGGCGGCCTGTTCTTTCTAGCCCCGCTATGGGGTGGTGACAGTTACCGTAGTAGTTGCACCGCCTGAATTCGTCAAAGTAAAGCCGGTAATAGTACCTGCACTAAAGGCCGCAGACCCGGGGGTAGCTGCATAGTTATATACCTTTGTGCCGCCGGTTACCGTTCCGGAGACATCGGCGTAGGCTGAGCCGCCGGTTATCGTCGTCAGAGCAAAGGCGAAGTTACCGCTAAGAAGCACCGTATTGCCTGCGGTAGTTAGCCCGCTGATATCCACCGTGGTGGCCGCCGTGGCGGTGATTGCTACGCCGGATGCCGCTATTGGCACAATGATGGACCCGCCGCCATTCGTGGTGATAGCAGTGAGGGGGTATTCGATGGTAACGGCTGGGGTACCACTAACGATGGCTACGGTGGCGCCGGCGGCGCCTGATGTAAGCGTCATCGCGGCAGCCGCTGTTTTGGTAACAACTGAGTCGGTACCGCTGGCGGGTGTTATCGCAACTCCGTCAATAGTAACTGCGGCTGTACTGGCGCCGGCCACGGTAACCGTGCCGGTGGTAAGTGCGCTGGCATCCACCGTGGTCGCTACTGCTGCGGCAACGGTCACACCGGTCCGGGCTACCTGGATGCCGGTAGTCGGCAGGGTCGAAGTGCTGTCAACGGTGAGTGAAGTTATTGTAGAACCGCTTGCTACCTTTACCACGTTGCTGGCATGGCCGGTTTTAACCGTGATGGCGATAGCCGAAGAAGGGGTCAGCACTATAGGGCCGTCGACCGGGGTCACTTCAACGCCATTATAGGTAGACTTACCGGCTGTTGTGCCAAACGTAAGCACGCTGGGATTCAGGCTCCCGGTGATGGCAAAACCTTTGGTAGCGTTCCCTGCAAGGGAGACTGCAGGGGCAAAATGAGCGGCAGTGAGATTAGCGCCGATTGTGATGGTGGAGTCAGCGGTGGTGGAGGCGTGGGTGAGTTCATCGATCAGGTTGCTGCTGGTAAACCTTACCGTATCGCCGGTGACAAGCCCGGTCAGCAAGGCATCCATCAGAGCGTAATTCCCATTGCCGCTGGTGTAGGTTTTAAGAGCGGTATCGAAAACCTGAATATCCGTGGCGCCATTTCGCCAAATATGACCAGCCGCAGTAGGCGCAATGCTATCCACCGTGTAGGTTATGCTGGTGATAGGGATAGTAGCAGTTGCCGTAAAGGTGACCGTGTTACTTGCGGCGCTCGCGGCGGGGTTAAACGCAGTGGCCAGTGCCTGAATCATGATGACATCACCTGCTGCGAGAGCGGTGGTGGTGAAGGTAACCTGGGTGGCCGTCACCGTTCCCAGGGCGGTAACCGCAGAAGCTTGCGCCCCGCCGATGGCGAAGTCAGTAATGGCCGTACTCGTATTGAAGAAACTGCCGCTAACGACAATGCTGATCGTTGTAGCGCCGACGGCCGGTTGGGCGAGTGCAGCGATGACAGGTCCGCTTCCCCCATCTTCCGGTGGGTCATCCGGCGGGCCGTTAGGCATGCCCTCGCCGTGGAAAAGGTCCTTACACCCCGCCAGGGAAAACAGCGCCATGACCAGGCAGATATACGGTACCAGAGCCTGCAGCCCAAATCGTTTTTTTGTTTTCATATTCATTCTCCTTTAAAACTGCAAGTTATAACCCAAGCGTACCGCTTTAATCCCCGAGGTGTCCGGGACGATTGCAACCTGCACCCCCTTGAGAACCCCGGCGAATTTGCTAGGTGAACCGGATCTATTATAGAAAATAGGCCGGAGGATGCTAAAGAGCACGGTCGCCCCCGCAACGCCCAGGCCGACCGTGCCGGGAATACCCGCAAATTTATCTTCATATCTTACTCCATAGATATCCCAGAGGATGAGACCTGCGGCTATTCCGTATCCCCCGTTTATAACCAAGCCCCCGTCCCAGTCACCCATCATATAAGAGCCAATGCCGAACAGGGGGTTCAGTGCCGCCGAGAGGGCTCTTTTTTCGATAGGGTTATCATAGAAGATAGGCCGGAAGATGCCAAAGAGCGTCGTCATCCCCGCAACCCCCAAGCCAACCGCGCCGGGAACACCCGCAAGTTTATCTTCATATTTTACTCCTAACACATCCCAGAGGATGAGGCCGGCGGCAATCCCGTATCCCCCGGTTATTATCAAGCCCCCGCCCACATCACCCATGGTATAGGAGCCAAGGCCTAAGAGGGGGTTCATCGCCGCCGAGGCAATTCTTCTGCCAACGGTAAAATCGCGGCCTGAACCGGGTCTATGATAAAAGATAGGCCGGAGAATACCGAAGGCCGTCGTTACCCCGATAAGGCCCAGTCCGACCCCGCCGGGAACACCCGCAATTTCATCTTCATATTTTACTCCTACTATATCCCAGGCAATGAGGCTCCCAGCCATTCCGTATCCCCCGGTTATAACCAAACCCCCGGCCCAATCACCCATGGTATAGGAGCCAAGGCCTAAGAGGGGGTTCATTGCCGCCGAGGCAATTCTTCTGCCTACGGAAAAGTCCCCATCGGCTCGGTCTTCAGGTTCCTCCCAGTCTGCCGGTTCAGCGGCAGAATCAGGCTCAGGTGTGGCGGCAGTAGTAGCAGTACGTGGACTAATGGTACGTGGACCAGGGGTACGTGGAGTACGTGCGGCGGCAGGTTCAGATGCGGCGGCAGGCTCAGGTGTGGCGGCAGGCTCAGCGGGGCCGGTTTCGGCAGCTTTGACAGCCTTGGGGTCCAGCAATGCCGCGAAGGTTTCATCCATCTGAACCACCGTCGTATGCTCGCCCAGCACCATACCGGCGCTGCCATCAATAGTCCGGAGTTCCAATTGGCCGCCATCCCCCGATTGGGTAATGGATCCGATAACAATGGTCTCAGCGCCTACGGTCTGGCTGATAGTAAGGAGGTCCGAATCAATGATGTCCCCATCTAACTGTATTACCGATCCGGCGCCCATGGCTTTCATACCGGCGATAAGCCTATCGGCACTGTAGTTGGATAATTCCCGGGTAGGGGCGGAGAAGTTAAGCAGCACGGTCATGGTTTCCGGCGCTAAATGGTCTCCCGCGTAGGACCCGGCATCATCCATCGCCTTTCCCAAGGAAACCGCCTCCGTTAGAGCAGGCGTTTGTTGGGCGCTCACCTGTTGGACAGCGCCGAATGTGATCAGTAAGAAGATCAGTAAGAAGAAAATCACCATTGCCCGCATATCAAAGGCACATCGGAATTTTGTCATAGTATCCTTAATTATATCCCAAATATTGGCTATAACAAAGATAATCGGCATATTTTAAAGAAAAAAATAGCTCAACCGGTCATAACTTATCTATTAACATCGAACACTTGCCCGAAGGGATGGGCAGGGTCTTCTTCTTCTTTCCTAAAATGTTAATCGTAAAGTAGTAGAGCTTTTCACTTTCCATGTGGATTTCCCAGCCCCGGCCGCTCTTATTGGAGAGTATGGTGATCATGTTCTTTTTCAGGGAAAGGTTTTCAATCCCCATGATTTCCAGGTTGGGGATAATCCAGTCCACGGTCTTGCGGGGCAGGGAGATGAAGAGACCCACGATATTTTCGATGGTAAGGCAGATAGTGGAAAGGGCGTCGTAGGTGAGGTACTGGGGCCGGGGAAATCCCGGCTTGTCCGGCCATTGGGCGGGGCCTTCTTTTAAGGGCAGGTAGGCCTCCCAGAGATTCCCCTTGTGGTGGTTTCCCTCGGGGTTCATGGAGTCCAGCACAAAGTAGAGGTGGCGGATGGCACATTCCCGGGCCAGGTCCCAACGCTGGTACCGCTCCAGGCCCTTGATCACCATAAAGGTCAGGTGGGGATACACGGAGCCCCGGAACCCGTTACCGGTTTCGTCAAAGCCGGGCTCCGACACCGCAACCGTGGGGAAAGGATGGACCGCCCCGAAAAACGCGGGGTCCTGCAGCTTGTCGATGATCCGCTCCGCTTTTTCGTCGTTGGGAATATCCGCCAGGAGGAGCCAGTACCCGGCGATGGTTTTGACCTTGAGCCGGTTTTCGTGTATATCAATATCGTAGTAGAAGCCATCGTCATTGTCCCACATCAGGGTATTAATCCGGGTTTTCATGGAAAAATACTGCCGTTTGTATTGGAAACTGGCATCCTTGTCGTTCAGGATGTCCGCCAATGCCGACAGGTAGAGCGCATTGATAGCCATCATGGTGTTAAAATCAACGGGGTATGCCGTTTGTTCCCGGGGGGCGTTGACCATCCCCGTGGCCGCCAAGGGAACCTCGTACAAGCCGTTGGGCCGCTTAAACACCGAGTCCACCCAGTTGGTATACCGGTCCAGGATGGGAAGCACATCCTTGACCCGTTTCTTGTTCCCCGACTTGTGGTAGAGGTTGAACTCCGCCCAGGCGAAAAGGGGCAGCCCCAGACCTTCGGGGTTATCTTCCTCCACCACGGGCTCCCCGGTTTCGATACTGTAGGAGCAGCGGATAGCCCCATTCGGCTCCTGACGCTCGTAAAAGATATCCAGGGTCGGAAAAGCCTGGTAAATCCGGTTGGAGTAAACCAAAAAAAAGGAGGAAAAGATGGCGTCCATCTGCTGAACCACGGGACTGCCGGGGTAGGAAAAAAATTTCCCCTCAATGGCCCCCTTTTCCCCATCGCCCTGCCAGCAATCCTGGAGCCAAGCCCAGGTTTTATCATATATATCAACAAAGTCCTGATCGTAGAAATGGATCTTCGGAAAATCACGTCTTGTCAACCAAATGCTCCTTGTATACTCAACCGAAGGTTCTCCTCTTGATACTCAACCGGAGGTTCCCCGCTATTTGCAATTGAGGGTATCCTATACCCATAAAAAAGTCAAATAAAAGTACATGCTCATATCCCTAAGTATTTTAGTATACACTAAAAACGGTAAATTTTCCATTATTATTTTCCATTATTTTGCAGATAAAACGGGACGCAATTCGCCCCCTTGAGCCTACATCCGCGATGCTTTATGCTGATCCAATGACTCTCACCGTGCGGAACATCTATTTCAAATCCGGTGTAGCCCTTTCCCTGCTGGCGCTGGTAACTACCCTGTCACTGTCCTTCAGCATCTTTCCGGCTTATCCCCAGGTTGGGGCCGCCGCCGTCCGGTCTGCGAGTCTTCTTCAGCCCCTGATCTCCCCTCATTTCGCGGCGCACCCCTATGTATCCTTTGTTACCATGCTGAGTTCGATCCTGTACGCGTTCATCACTATGATTCTCATCTATTATTTCTTTGAGAAAACCCAGTCCCCGGAGATCCTCTTCTTTGCCCTCTTTGTGACATCCTTTGCCTTTGAGGCCCTGCGGATCATGGTCCCCCTGGCGGCAGTGAACAATCTGCCCGGCGTCTATCTGGTGATGGCCTCACGGGTCCTGCTCATTGCCCGGTACTGCGGCGTCTTCTCCCTCTTTGCCGCCAGCGTCTATGCGGCGGGGCTGGGGGAGCAAAAGCAGGGCAACATCGTCTTCATCATCCTTATTGCCGCCATGGTCATCGCCCTGGGGGTAAGCGTAGACGGCCTTGCCTGGGACAGCAGCCTGATGATGGTCTCCGGCTATACCACTATGCTGAGAATGGTAGAAGCAGGGATAGTGTTGATTACCATGATTAGCTTTTTTATTTCCGCCTATTCACGTGGTTCCAGGGAATATGTTTTTATCGGCATAGGTTCCCTTCTGGTGTTTCTGGGACGCTCGGTACTCCTCACGGCGGACACCTGGATTACCCCCCTTCCCGGCTTAGCCCTCCTGGCAACCGGAACCTGGCTCATCTGCGTCCAACTCCACCGGGTATACCTCTGGCTTTAAAATAAAAAAAGTCTGGCAATGACCTACTTTCCCACCCTTTACGGGGCAGTATCATCGGCGTAAGAGGGCTTGACTTCCGTGTTCGAAAAGGGAACGGGTATAACACCTCCACCATAATCACCAGACAATTATTTACAATTGCTATTGCGGGTAGGGTATGGAGAACCGGTAGGTTGAGAACCAGTAGGTTCTTTACGGGAACAATAATATGGTCAAGCCTCACGGTAGATTAGTAGTGGTCGGCTGAACACGTTACCGTGCTTGGACCGCCACCCTATCGACCAGGTAGTCTTCCTGGTACCTTCAGGGGGGTTAAACCCCCGG
>BNUW01000017.1 GCA_025997655.1 Spirochaetia bacterium | reverse complement strand
ATGTCCGCTCCGCCGCTGGTCAGGCAGTTGTCCGCACACCCGCCCTATATGTTCATTCAACCTTTTGAATACTTCCCCGCCCATGCTCCCTTTTTAGCATAAAATTTTGATACTTTGAATTCCTGATTTGACATCAGCAATTCTAAATTTGAAGAAAAAACCACGAAAAATACGAAGCACACGAAAAAACCCAATGAAATTTTATGTCTTGTCTCAAGTTTTCTCTTAAATTTCGTGTGTTTCTTGTCTTTTTCGTGGTTAATCTTCTTATTCCTGGTGTAAATTTAGAAGTGCTGATTTGACAACCTTCAACCGGTATGGTATACTAGTATGGTACATACTTATTTTGAAACAAGCGGAGGCTTACCATGAGCGAAATACTTGATATTGCAACAAAGAAAAAACGCATTGAAGCAAACATGCGGCTTGAAGACCTTGATGAAGTGCCTTTCCACATCGAAGTGGGCCCCATGCACATGGCGACCAGGGAATTTTATGACAATCCCGATGCGGAAATAAAATGGGCCGAAGATCAGGCCCGCAAACTGGAAGGGGTCTACGATTACGGTTTTCCCAATATCAAACCTAACCAGGGTATCAATATCATTGCGGCGGCCTTTGGCTGTGAATGTAAGGTGAATGACGAAGCCGACCCCTGGGTCACCTGTCTCATCCGGGAGGAAAACGCCGAGGATGTGTATAAACTGAAAGTACCGGACCCGGTAAACCACCCGGTTTTCCAAAAGGCGTGGAAACATATCGAAGCCCTGCAAAGCCGCTCTTCCATTCCCCTGCGGGTGATCAATGTCCCCTCCCCCCTGGTAACCGCTTCCCTTATCTGGGATTACACCTCCTTCATCGAAGCAACCCTGACCTACCCCGATGAGGTACACGCCCTTTTGGAGAAGGTAACCGAAGCGACCATCCTCTACGTCAAGGAACAGTTCAAGCGGATAAAAAACCTCTATAGTATAAGCCACGAAATGTGGTATGTCCCCCGTGAAGCGGGCATCCGGGTCAGTGACGACACCGCCGCTCTGCTGTCGCCAAACCTGTACCGGGAATTCGGCGTAAAGTATAACGGCATGATCGCCAAAGAATTCGGCGGCATCGTAGTACATAGCTGCGGGAATACGACGAATGTGGTGGAGGCGATGATGGAGATACCGGGGCTCAAGGGCCTGGACTTTACCATTCCCCAGGTTGCGGACTGGGCGAAAATCCGGGATGCGGCGGCGGGAAAAACCGCCCTCTTCCTGCGCCACTTTTACTGGGATCATATCGGGGATGAAAACGCCGATTTAGCGGAATACTCAAAGAAGCTGATGGACTATTTTGGCCGCAAGGGGCTTTTTATCCAAACTTCAACGGCGACCCATGAAGAAGCGGTTGCCCTGGGCGAAAAGCTCCACAGGGTGTTGTCAAAATGAATTTTATGGATAAAGATTTTTTGCTCGAAACCGGGACCGCCCGGGATTTATTTCATACCGCCGCTTCACCGGAACCGATCTATGACTTTCACTGTCATCTGATCCCGTCCCAAATTGCGGAAAATAAACGCTTCGAAAATCTTTCTGAAATTTGGCTTGGGGGGGATCATTACAAGTGGCGCATGATGCGCGCCATGGGTATCGACGAATCATACATCACGGGAAACGCCGGGGCCTATGAAAAATTCCTTGCCTGGGCCCGGACAGTGGAAAACCTTATCGGGAACCCCCTCTATCATTGGACCCATCTTGAGTTGCAGCGTTACTTTGATATCCATGAACCCCTCACCGAAAAATCCGCCCCGGCGATCTGGAAACAGGGGAATGCCAAACTCTCAGGCTTTTCGGTAAAGGATATCTTCAAAAAATGCAAGGTCCACACCGTGGGCACCACCGACGACCCCATTGATTCCCTGGAATACCATCAGGCAATAGCAGCGGGGACAGCCCCCATCGGCAGCATTGATACCCGGGTGCTCCCTTCTTTCCGTCCCGATAAGGCCTTGAACATCCATCTGCCGGGTTTCGTGGAATACATAGACCGGCTTTCAAAGGCAAGCAACACCACGATTCATTCTGTTGAGGATGTGATCGCCGCCCTAAAAAACCGTATTGATTACTTTATCGCCAGGGGATGCCGCGCTTCGGATCATGCGTTGGAATACCCGCCCTTCGTCATCGCAAGGGACGCGGAAATTGAGAGGGCATTCAAGGACGCCCTGGCGGGAAAGCCCCTTAGTAAAGCTGCCGCCGATGCCTACCGGACTAAAGTGCTGACGGCCCTGGCGGATTACTATGCGAAAAAGAATATTGTTATGCAGCTGCATTTCGCGGCCATACGGAATGTCAGCCCCAGGTCGGTACAACAGATTGGCCCGGACTCCGGCCACGATGCGGTACACGACCACCAGGTCAGCGAAAATCTCGCCGCCCTGCTCAGCCGCATCGAAAACACCGGGACCCTCCCCAAAACCGTACTCTACACCCTGAACCCAAAGGACTATTATCCCCTAAGCACGATCATGGGCGGCTTTCAGGGGACAGGGATCTATGGCAAGATGCAGCTCGGATCGGCGTGGTGGTTCTGCGATCACCGGGACGGCATGGAAGAACAACTGCGGGTTCTGGCCAACACGGGGCTCCTGCCCGCCTTCGTGGGTATGCTCACGGACTCCCGCAGTTTCCTCTCCTATCCTCGGCACGAATACTTCCGGCGCATACTCTGTAACCTTATCGGGAACTGGGTCGAGAACGGGGAGTATCCGGCGGACATGCCAAAGCTTTCTGAAATCGTGGGAAACATTTCCTTCGGCAACGCGAAAGCCTATTTTGGGTAGGCGCGCTTTATCATCAAAAAAAGCTGTCCGGAAAATGCTTCCGGACAGCTTTTTTAATTTTTTAACTTAGAGATGTACCGCCGCTAGGCTCCGAATATCAGATTCGGTATAAACAGTACCACCTGGGGCAGGAAGGTCAGGATTGTCAACTCCAGCAGAACCGCTAACAGGAAGGGCATCGCCTCTATGGTGTATTCCTCGGGCCGGGCATCGATGATACCGCAGACCGTGTACAGCGCAGATCCAATTGGCGGGGTCATAACGCCCAGGGTGACTATCGTCGCCATCAATACGCCGAAGTGTACCGGGTCCATACCGACCGAGGTGACCATGGGCAGGAAAATCGGGGTGAGCAGCAGGAAGTTAACGTTGCTGTCAACAAACATACCGCTGATGAAGAGGAAGCCCAGCATGATCAGCGTGAGCAGCTGCGGATTGTCGGTGATGCCGAAAATCAGGCTGCTTAATACCGCCGGCAGTTTAACCCAGGTAAGGGCATAGCTGAAGGGACCGGACATGGCGATAATCAGCATAATTGCGCCGTTGTCCTTAAGGGTGGTAATCAGCGCCGCTTTGAAGTTTTCCCAGGTGAGTTCCTTATAGACAAACTTCCCGATGATGATGGCGTATACCACGGCAAACGCGCCGGACTCCGAGGCGGTAAACACGCCGAAGCGGATACCGACAATCAGAATAATGGGGAAAAGCAGCGCCCAGATGGACTCCTTCAGGTTCTCCCCAAGCTCTTGCAGCGTGGGTGACTTTACACCCGGCTTAGGCGGGTCATATTTTTTGATGCGGCTGGTGATACTGGTGGTCGCCATAAGAAAGATCATCATCAGAATACCGGGGATGATGCCGGCGGCAAAAAGCCGTCCAATGGAAACTTCACCCACGAAGCCGTAAATGATAAGACCAAGACTCGGCGGGATTGTTGCGGTAATCAATGCCGTAATACAGTTGACCGCGCAAATATAGCCCTTGCTGTAGCCGATGCGTATCATTTCCGGGCCGAGGATACGGGTTTCCATTGCCGCGTCCGCAGTTGCCGAACCGGATACGCCGCCCATCAGCGTGGACATAACCACGGATATTTGCGCCGTACCGCCGTACATTTTGCGGGTCACCAGACGCGCCAAACTCAACAGATTCCGGGTAATGCCGGAAACATTCATTAAGTTACCGGCAAAGATGAAAAACGGCACCGCCAAAAAGGCGAACGACTGGCTCTGGGCTACGATAAGCTGGGTCGGTATCCCCAGAGGAAGCAGGGGGTTTGAAAAAAAGTACGCAATTCCGGCAATCCCGATAACAAAGGCTATGGGCATTCCCATGACAAGAAATAACACAAAACAGATGAGTAAAACAGTCATTCCGCCGCCTCCGTCTTATTGAAATTAACAATGCAATCCTTAAGTTTGATAATCGTTGAAATTATCATGGACGCCGAAGCCACACAGATACTGAGGGTAACCACGGAAAAGGGAATGGGAATCGACGCAAATTTGCGTATCCATTCGGATTGCGCAAGCTGTACCCCGAATATGACGATAAACCAGAGCGCGGCGAAAATCACCAGAAACACGAGTATCTGTATGACTTTTTGCGCCACCCTCGGCAAATTCCGCGTTACAATGTCGATCCCGAGAAGCTGACCATCCCGGTACGCACAGTCGGCGCCTAAAAAGGCTGTCCACGCCAATAAAAGCATCGCCAGGTCCATGTTCCAGGACATTGACAGCTTGAACATCGGGAACCGTAGTATCGCCGACATAAAAACAAGGGTAACGAGTAAAATGAATCCAACGCCGGTGAGAAACAGTTCAACCTTACAAAAACCGGCGTACAGTTTACGTAATACGTTCATGAGAAGCTCCTTTATAAAAAAATAGGGAGCGGAGAAAATTCCCCGCTCTCCCCTCTTTACTACAGCCCTAACTGTTTGAACAGATTGTCCTTGAGACCCGCTGAAAATTTGAGGTCGTTGTTGGTGTACAACGGCGCAACAGCGGCCTGGAACTCGGCAATGTTTGTCTCCGTTACGGCGCCTTTGCCGGCTACTTTCGCTTTGTAGTTATCCAAAAGCCCCTGCTCTTCGGAAGCGACAACGCCGGAATATTTCGCGGCGGTTTCCTGTATCGTCTTAATGAACAGGGCTTTCTGTTCGGCGCTCATACTATTGAGGAGTTTTGTTCCCGCAACAAAACTTGACTGAAGCATATAGTGCCTGGTAATGGCAAGGTAGGGGAAAACTTCATAGAAAGCGGCGCTGTCCCCATAAGCCGCCTGAATTTCGGCGCCGTCAAGTGATTTTGCCTGCCCCGCCGGATAAATATCACCGGCGCCCATGGAGGTCTGCGCGAATCCGAGGTATTTTGCCAAAGCAACGCCGATGTCATTGCCGAACCCGCGAATCCGGAGTCCCCTGAGGTCGGCAACTTTCTCGACCTTTGTGGTGGTGTAGAAGTTGCGGAAACCGTTAAACATATCCGCTATGAAACTAATGCCCTGGGCTTCAAGTTTCGCCTGCCATTCATTATAGAGCGCGGTCGAAGGAAGCTTTTCCAGTACCTTGTAGTCGGTAAGGACATAGGGCGACATCAGGATGTTAAGGTCGCTGACGCCGAACTGGCTTGCAAGACGGCCGGGGTCAGAGGGCACCACCAGGGGCACACCGTCCACCGCCTGCTTTACGAGGTTGTCGGTGTCCCCGGAGAGCGCGCCGGCAATCTGTATTTGGGCGTCGAAGAGGCCGGACGCGTTGAGGGTGTCCGCCATTTCCTTCATCGCCCGGCTTTGACCGGTCGCGGCGCCTTCCGTACCCGCAAAAACAACGGCGACTTTTTTACCGCCCCCGGCCGCTTGTTTTTTCTCACAGCCGGTAAACAGACCGCCGGCCACGATAAGCAGCCCAACCGTTACCACCAATGCTTCTTTTACAATTTTCATACTTCTTCTCCTCCTATTGTTTCGATTAAACCCGCAGGTTTTGAGTCCTTCCATTCTAGCATGCTTGTATACCAGTGTCAAATTATTTTTTTATTATTTTTTACGCCGGGGTGCGCTTAGGACAAAGCGCCAAAATCGATGTCAAAGGCGTCTCCGCCGTCCCCGGAAACGAAATAATCGGGGAATTCCTTCAATAAAAGCCTTTCCTCACCGCCGAGTTTGCGGAGGTGCCCCTGAAGCGCCTCCCTGGCGCCAACCGGATCCCCCTTCTTTAACGCAGCCAGGAGCTGTGTATGCTGCCCCACGATTCCCTTGGCTATACCCTTGAACCGTACGGTCAGAAGGCGTATCCGGTGATAATGACCGCTCATTTGCTCCAGAACCGCCCAGCTCAGTTCCTGGCCGGCGACGCTGAAAAAGGTATGGTGAAAGGCATCATCATGGGCAACAAACGCAATATAATCGTCATTTTTGATGACCTCGCTCTGCTGCCTGATAAGCTCTTTCAGGGCGGTAAAGTGTTCCGGTTTTGCTTTGCCGATAAAGGGCTCCAAAACCGCCGTCTCCAGGCTTTCCCGGAGAAAGGACTCCTGCTCAACCCGTGAGAAATCAATACGGGATACCATGGTTTCCTTTTGAGGTATCACCTGCACCAGACCTTCCTTGGCGAGATGAATAAAGGTTTCCCGCACCGGGGTACGGCTGACCTTATACCGGAGGGCGATTTCCTTTTCGCTTATCCCCGTACCGGGAGCCAGGTTGAGGTTGATGATATTTTTGCGGAGATTGGCATAGACCAAATCCTGAACACTGCCGGTCCGATAGGTACTTTCCATACTGATAGTATAGTAGCACTGGACGGAGTCTTCTGCAAAGGGTACTATTATATATGATCACCGACACTACCCATCCGTTCTCTTCATTTGGTTTATCCGATGACATTTTAGCGGCCCTGACCCGTAAGGGATTCACCGCCCCCAGTTCCATACAGAATATCGCCCTCCCCCGCCTCCTTTCGGATCAGGGCCACCTGATAGTCAAGGCCCGGACCGGTACCGGCAAGACCGCCGCCTTCGGTATACCCCTGGTGGAACGGCTGCGGCAGAGCGGCCACGCCCCCCGCGCCCTGATCCTGACCCCCACCCGTGAGCTTGCCCTCCAGGTTGCCAAGGAAATTGCTTCCCTGGCCTCATCCGCCATACCCCGGATCACCGCAGTTTACGGCGGAGCTTCAATCCGAAACCAAATCATGGACCTCAAGCGGGGCACCGAGATCGTGGTGGGCACCCCCGGACGTATCATGGACCTTATGGACCGGAAGGTGCTGGACCTTTCCGCCATCGACTGGTTTATCCTGGACGAGGCGGACGAAATGCTGGACATGGGCTTTATCGAGGACGTAGAGCTTATCCTCAAATCGGTAAAGAGCGACCGCCGGGTGGCCCTGTTTTCCGCCACCATGCCCGACCCCATCCTGAAAATAGTCCGGGAGCATATCGGCCCGGTAGATATCCTGGAGGACACCGCCCCGGATGATGAAAAGCCCCTGGTGGACCAATACTACCTGGTGCTTAAAAAGGAGGACCGCCTGGAAGCCCTGCGCCGCCTTATCGACAGCGCGGAAAACTTCTACGGTCTGATCTTTACCGCCACCAAAGTCGGCGCCGACGAACTGTCCCGGCGGCTCACCGAGGGGGGCTATTCCGCAGAGGCCATCCACGGGGACCTTACCCAGGAAGCCCGGGAACGGACCCTGCGCCGTTTCCGCGCCCGTTATGGTTCCGCTGCAGGCAGCGCCTCCGCCCTGGTCGCCACCGATGTGGCCGCCCGGGGCCTGGACATAGAGCGGCTTACCCATGTAATCAACTGGGACCTCCCCAATGACCGGGAAACCTACGTCCACCGCATAGGCCGCACCGGCCGGGCAGGACGACGGGGCGCCGCCATCAGCATGGCCCTGCCCTCGGAGCGGGGCCGCATCAGCCACCTCTCCCACAATATTGAACGGACCCTGGGCAGTAAGATTACCTGGATGAAGGTCCCGGCGGTTTCATCGGTGACCAAGGCATTGGAAAACCGCATCCTCAACGCCATATTGGAAACCATCCCGGAGCCGGAGCTTGACGCAGAAGCACCGGCGGGTAGTGATGATTCCCAGGCTGCTACTGATGCCCAGGCTGCCAAAACCCCAGCGCTGCCCCAGACCCGGCTGGGACGGAAGCTGGTAAAAAAGCTGGGGGCGGAAACGGCGGTGGAAGCCCTTATCGCTATGGCTTTTGGGGATAAGCTGGACCCGTCACGGTACGGGACCATCACCGAACTTAACGAGATCCCCCAGCGGGAACTGGACGTAAAGCAGCGGCTGGGCAAGGGCAAACTGCGGACCAGAGGTCTGTCGGCCAGAGATCCGTCAGCATATCCTGATGGAAGCTTACGGCCCCGGCGGAGTGTGCCGGGAGCGGCGTTGCGGGGAAAAACCGGCCTTTCCCGGCACGGCGGCGGGGATGGTGGTGAAGGCTCAGGTGTTTTTCCCGGCGCACGGGTATATGTGGGACTGGGTCGACGGCACGGCGCAAGCGCACGGGATGTGGCGGCTCTGCTGGGCCGGGCGGGAGGTGTGCCGGGGCGGTTGGTGGAGTCTATTGAAGTGAAGGATTACTGCGCCTTTGCCACCCTCCCGCCGGACGCCGCCCGGCGGGCCTGTACCTTTTCCCGGAACACCCCGGATGATCCGGCAATAAAGCCCGCGTCACCGGGCAGCTTCAACGAAGGGCCCCGGTGCGGCTCGGTATGGACGGGGATAGGGAGCACTTCATAAATTCTCGGTTATAATGTTCATATTTTCCCGGTTATAATCTTTACATTTTCCCGGCTACAACCTTTACATTTTCCCGGTTGTATGGTATATTCATAGAAGGAGGGCCTATGGGCGGCTACTTTAAACGGTTTACCGATACAATCTTAAAAAACCGGCTTACCAGTTCCGGCGCGGTTTTGATACAGGGTTCCAAGGGCTGTGGAAAGACGGAAACCGCTGTCCAAATGGCAAAAAGTACCGCCCGGATGGATGTTGATACTGATATCCGGGTCCGCATGGAACTTGACCCCAAATCGACGCTGGAAGGGGCGGTCCCCCGGCTTATAGACGAATGGCAGGAATATCCGCAAATATGGAATTATATCAGACGCGAGGTAGATGACCGGAAAGAGAAGGGGCAGTTTATCCTTACCGGGTCTGCTAACCCCGAAGAGCAGGCGCGGCTCCACTCAGGGGCGGGGCGTTTTTCCATCATACGAATGCGTCCCATGTCGCTGTTTGAACGGGGCTGGTCAACCGGAGAAGTCGGCCTTTCCAATTTGGTAAACGGCGCCGCTCCCAAGTCTGAACAGGTAGAATTTGACCTTGGGAACCTTGCGGAAAAGATCACCATCGGCGGTTGGCCGGCCCTCATCGGCGCAGGAAGCCGGGAAGCCCTGCGGTTTATGCAGGACTATATTACCCTCATGGCGGAAGTGGACATCAGCAGGGTGGGCGGTAAGAGACGGGACCCGCAAAGGGTTTTGCGGCTTCTGCAATCCCTGGCCCGGAATATTGCAACCGAGGCATCCCTTAGTTCCATCGCTCGCGATACGGGCGGTTCTGATACCCGCATAAACGACGAAACCATAGCCGACTACCTGGAAGCCCTGGAACGCCTCATGGCGGTGGAACAGCTTCCCGCATGGAGTCCCCATATCCGCTCCGCAGATACCCTGCGAAAGGCCCCCAAACGTCATTTTGTTGATCCATCCCTTGCGGTGGGAGCACTGGGACTTTCCACGGACAAACTCCTTGGGGACCTTAATTATTTTGGATTCCTGTTTGAATCCCTGGTTATCCGGGATCTCCGCATCTATGCGGCCCTGCATGACGGCAGGGTTTATCATTACCGCGATTCCCGTAACCTCGAAGTTGACGCCATCGTCGAATACCCTGACGGCGCCTGGGCAGCCTTTGAAGTCAAAATGGGATTTAACGCCCAGGATGCGGCGGCGGCAAACCTGCTGAACTTTGCCGCTAAAATTGACCAGGAAAAAATGGGCTCCCCGGCGGCGCTTACGGTAATTACCGCCAATGGATTTGCCTGCCGCCGGAAAGACGGCGTTACGGTGATCCCCCTATCGGCTTTAACGGCATAAAAAATTCTTGACAAATGTATAAACATAGTATATACTCTCATAAGAGGTATTTTATGGAAGCGGTAATAAAAAAATGGGGAAATAGTCTGGGTATCAGGATCCCCAGCTTAATTGTTCGGGAGCTCGCCTTAAAAGACGGTTCCCCTGTCGAAATTAACGATACGGGGAATGAAATAATAATAAAACCGAAACCGAAAAAAACATTATCAGAACTGTTGAATGAAATTAATGAACAAAACATACACCAGGAAATAGAAACAGAGGGGCCGGTTGGAAAAGAACTATGGTAGATAGTAAGTATGTGCCCGACCGGGGGGATATACTCTGGCTTAATTTTAACCCGCAATCCGGGCATGCATTAGTTATTTCCCCAAAGGAGTACAATGAAAAAGTTGGCTTAGGACTTTTTTGTCCAATCACCAGTAAGATAAAACAATACCCCTTTGAAGTAAGAATAAAAAACAAAGTAATAGACGGGGTCGTATTATCGGATCAAATAAAAAGCCTTGATTGGAAAGGACGCGATGCAAAATTTATTATAAAATCAACGGCAGAAGAGTTAAAGGGTGTTATAGAGAAATTAAATACGTTAGTATTTGAGTAAATTATTTGACAAAAGGAGTACCCATGACGTTTAAAGAACTAACCGCTGCCCGTTATTCGGTCCGGCAGTACAAGGACAAACCGGTGGAAAAGGACACCCTGGCGGCTATCCTGGAGGCGGGCCGCATAGCCCCAACCGCGGGCAACAGACAGCCCCAACGCATTCTGGCGGTAACCGAACCGGCGGGCCTGGAAAAGATCGACCGCTGTACCGGCTGCCGCTTCGGCGCCCCGGCGGTACTCGTTGTCTGCTATGACAAAAACGAATGTTGGGTCCGGAAATACGACGGCGCCAAGAGCGGAGAGGCGGACGCCAGCATCGTAACCACCCACCTTATGTATCAGGCGGTGGAGCTTGGCCTGGGAACCCTCTGGGTAATGTTCTTTGATCCCGCAAAACTCGTAGAGGAATTCGCCATCCCGGACAATCTGGTCCCGGTTTCCCTGCTG
The DNA here is from genome assembly GCA_025997655.1 of Spirochaetia bacterium. Taxonomy (GTDB): domain Bacteria; phylum Spirochaetota; class Spirochaetia; order Treponematales; family Breznakiellaceae; genus Termitinema. The sequence goes on along the minus strand of BNUW01000017.1, from coordinate 15,422 downwards.
ATCCTGGGCTATCCCGCGGATAACGCTGCTCCGGCGGACCGGCATTTCCAGCGCCACCCCACGGAGAAAATCCTTTCCTGGGAAAAACTCAGCCAGGCTTACTGATCCAAAGCGCCCTGTTCCCGCAGAAAAGCGGTGATCCGCTCATAACCCTGGATGGAATTCTGGGCGCCCTTGGTCATGACCGAAACGGAGCCGCAGGCATTGGCAAAATTCATGCTCCTTTTCACCGGCCAGCCCTGAATAAGGCCGAAGGAAAATCCGCCGATAAAGGAGTCCCCGGCGGCGGTGGTATCCACCGGTTTAATCGGGAAAGCGGGAAGGTACACCTCTTCTGTGCCATCGGTAAAATACGACCCCTGGGCTCCCAGGGTGATGCATACATTTTTCACCCCCCGCTTAAGAAACCATTCGGCGTTTCCCCGCCGCCATTGTTCGGCGGATCTGCCCTCCCGGAGTATCCCCGTATAGAATTCACTTTCGGGCTCATTGGGAGCGATATAGTCCAGCAGGGCGAACAGCTCTTCGGGAACCGGTACTGCCGGCGCGGGATTCAGCAGGGTCTTGACACCTGCCTCATGGGCAAGCCGCAGGCCGTATTGGACAGCGTCCGGGTTGATTTCATTTTGGGTAATCAGTAGATCCGCCTTTTTGATAATGGGCGCCGCGGCGTCGATGAGTTCCTTAGGGATTCTATGATTTGCCCCGGGGGCGTGAACCAGGGTATTGCTGCCGTCGGAGGCAACGGTGATCAGGGCGCAACCGGTACGTTCCTCCGGGGAAACCTTCAAAAAGGCCGTGTCCACCCCCTTTGCTTTAATCCCCGCCAGCACATTCTGCCCCTGAACATCCCCGCCAACCTGGCCGATAAAGACGCTCTTCATCCCCAAAAGGGATATCTGGACCGCCTGGTTGGCCCCCTTGCCTCCGGTAAACATATCAAAAGCGTACCCGTGGACGGTTTCCCCCTTTTGCGGGAGCCGGTCTACACCGGTTACAATATCATAATTTATACTGCCCAAGATTACGATGCTTTTTTCCATACCCATCCTCCGGTATTACCATACGGTAAAAAATAAAATTTGACAATCAAAAAATTGTATAGTATTATTCATAAAATTGGAAAATACCAATAAATGTTGTTATATTACAATTTTTTATGGATTAATCCAATTTATCCGGTGTTTACGCCTTTCGGCGTGAAAATATTGTGTGGAGGAGATACTATGAAAAAGATTTCAGTTTTTATCCTGGTTCTTATGTTCTGCGTAGGAATGGGCGCGTTTGCTGCCGGTGGAAAGGATGCCGGCAGTCAGGAATTAGCGGCGGCGGATGTGGCGGCCCAGGGGTTTAACTCCTATGATAAGGCCGTTGGCTATAATCAGATAAAGGACAGCCTTGGCCCTATTGATATCAGCAAGATCAAGCAGCCCCTTACCGTTGGGTTTACCGCTAAGGCGCTGGAAAATGAATTCTGGCGGATGGAAAAGGAAGGGGTGGAAGCCGCCGGGGCGGAACTCAAGGCTGCGGGGCTCAATATCACGGTAACCGTCGGCGCCGCCCAGGGTGAAAGCGATGAACTGGGTCAGTTATCGGTCCTGAATAATATGGTTAACCGGAATTATAACGCCATCCTGGTTTCCCCTATCGCGGACGGCAACCTGCTCCCCGGTGTAGAGAAAGCCCTGGAACAGAAGATCCCCATGGTGGTTGTGAACGATGCTTTCATGCCCCAGATACGGACCACCGTAGGCGCCTGGCACCTGGAAGGGGCTGAACTGGCCGCTGAATGGGTTGCCAAGAAGATCGGCGGCTCCGGTGAAGTTGCGGTTGTGCAGGGGCTTCCCAAGAACGAAGCGGCCCGTATCCGGACCGAAGGGTTCTCCAACTACATCAAGAAGAACTATCCCAATATCAAAATAGTCGGTACCCAGAATGCGGATTGGGACAGGACCAAGGCGAAGGAAGTTGCGGATATTTGGCTGCGGCAGTTCCCCAACCTGAAGGCTATCTATGCCAATAACGATACCATGGCCATGGGTGTCCTTGAGTCGGTCCGGGGGGTTGGTAAGCTGGGCAGCGTACTGGTAGTGGGCTGTGACGGCACCAGTGAAGCCCTGGACTCCGTAAAGGCCGGTGAACTCTCCGCCACGGTAAATAATTTCCCCTATTATATGTCCCAGATTGGCCTTGAAATGGCGCTCCGCATCTTGTCGGGCCAGGATGTTCCCAAGGTTATCTATTCTCCCCAGACGGTAGTAGATAAGGACAATATTGGGAAGAGTGACGCGGAACTTATCAACTGGACCGGGTTTAAGCTTAAGAAGTAACGTTTCTCTCGTATGAACATAAGCTGCCCCGGAAGCAGGTTCTTGGGCAGCTTGATTTAGGATACAAGGTGAGTAACTATATCGAATTTCAGCATATCACGAAAATATTCCCCGGACAAAAGGCCCTGGATGATGTTTCCTTTTCTGTTGAGAAGGGGAAGGTCCATGCGCTCCTGGGGGAAAATGGCGCGGGAAAATCCACGCTGTTAAATATACTGTACGGCATTTTCCCCCCCAGCGACGGAAGGATACTGATCGATTCCAAGGAGGTCAATTTTCTCAATTCCTCGGAGGCTCTTAAATTCGGTATCGCCAAGGTGCATCAGGAGATCAATATTATTCCGGAATTGACGGTGGCGGAAAATATTATGCTGGGCAGCGAAATTCTTTCCGGCCCCTTCCTGAACAAGAAACGTATGATAGAAGAGACCCAGAAACTCCTGGAGATGCTGGGCTGCAATTTCCATGCATCGGATAAAATGAACACCCTTTCTGCAGGGAAGAAGCAGATGGTGCAAATCGCCAAGGCCCTCTTCCTCAGGGCTAATATCATTTCCTTTGACGAGCCCACATCATCCCTGAGTAACGCCGAGGTGGACTCCCTTTTCAAAATCATTGAACAGTTAAAAGCCCAGGGCATTACGATCCTGTACATCAGCCACAAAATGGATGAGATTTTCAGGATCTGTGATACGGCTACCATATTGCGGGACGGTAAATTCGTCTGCGAGCTTGACCTGAAGGAAGCCTCCGAAGAAATGCTGGTCCAGAATATGGTGGGCCGGGATGTTTCACTCTTTGCCAAGCGGGGCGGGCCTTCACGGGCTGAGTATGATAAGGAAGTGCTGGCGGTAGAAAATCTGGCGGGAGAGGCCGGATTTAAGGATATTAACTTTACCCTTTACAAGGGAGAGATACTGGGCTTCTTTGGTTTGGTAGGCGCATTAAGGACCGAAACTATGCGGGTGATCTTCGGCGCGGATAAAAGCCTTGGGGGGAAAGTTTATTACTATGGAAAAGAATTGAGCGGGAACCGGACTCCCTTCTATTCGGTGCACCAGGGTATTGGCCTTATCCCTGAAAACCGCAAGGAAGAAGGGTTTGTTAAGAATATGAATAATGCCGACAATATGGCCCTGCCCTGTATCAAGAAATTTCAGAAGGGGCTTTTTGTCAACCGTAAATTGAAATATGCCGGTTCCCGTTCCTTTGGGCAGAAGGTGGGGCTTACTCCCAACGATCCGGAATTTATGACCATGAGCCTTTCCGGGGGGAATGCCCAGAAGGTCATCCTTGCCAAATGGCTTTTGACCAATACGGATGTGCTCATCCTGGATGAACCGACCAAGGGGATTGATATTGGCGCAAAGGCTGAAATATATAAACTGCTTGAACAATTAACTGCGGAGGGTAAATCCATCATCATCGTTTCTTCCGAACTGCCGGAAGTGATGGGTATGTGTGACAGGATTATTGTTATGCACGAAGGAAAAATTGTCTCAACGGTTAACCGGAGCGATTTCTCAGAGAAAAGCATTATCTCCCTTGCGGTAGGAGGAAAATAGTATATGCCTAAGTTTTTTAAGAAAAATTCCCGTGAAATGAGCGTCGTGGTAGCTATTGTGGTAATGTTTGTGTTCTTTGGAATCGCCGACCCGATTTATGTTTCCACAAACAATGTCCGGGATATTATTGAACAGGCTACCATTTACGGGCTTATGGGGATAGGCATTACCGGCGTTATTATTACCGGTGCAATAGATCTTTCCGTTGGTTCAACCCTGGCGCTGGTAGGGGTGCTGGTGGCTAAAATGGCGGTGAACGGCGTTGACCCCCTTATCTGTCTAATCCTGGGCCTTATCTTCGGCCTTATCTTCGGGGCAATAAACGGGATTCTGGTTACAAAAGTAAAACTGCAGCCCTTTATCGCCACCATGGGAACCATGTCGGTCTACCGGGGCCTTGCCTATGTGTTCACCAACGGATACCCCATTTTAAATATTCCCCAATCCTACCGGCGTTTTATTGACGGCCAACTGTTTCCCTTTGTCAGGGTTTCGGTATTGATATTCTTTTTGTTCGCCCTGGTTATGCACATCCTGCTCAGTAAGACACGGCTTGGCACCCACATCTATGCCATCGGCGGAAACGTGGAAGCCACCCGGCTTTCCGGGGTGCGGGTTGAATTTAACCAGACCGCAATTTTCGCCCTGGGGATGTGCGGTACCGCCCTGGCCGCCATGATTCAGGTGGGAAAACTGGGGACCGGTGATCCGACCACCGGCAACGGCTGGGAGTTAAACGCCATCGCCGCCACCGCCATAGGGGGAACCAGCATGGCCGGCGGCCGGGGCAGTATATTCGGAACCGTACTGGGGGCGATCCTCTTTGCAGGGTTAAAGGTAGGCTTGATAGTACTGGGGGTGGATACCTTCTATCAATTTATTGCGACCGGCTTGGTGATTATTCTGGCCGCCGCCATAGAGGTAATGCAGACGAACGTTTCATCAAAAGCGAAGAAGGCGTAGGCCCATGGCTGAACAAAAGAGCCCGGTTAGTTTTCCTGTTCTCTGCGGCTCAATAGCGGGAAGCATCGGCGGAATGGGCGTAAAAATGCACAACGAAGCCTTCCGGGTAAAGGGGCTTTCCTACACCTATGTTTCCTTTGAGCCCTCGGGGGCGAAGGAAGCGATTGATGCCATGCGGGCTTTGGGACTGCGGGGCTTGGGAGTAACCATGCCCTTTAAGGAGCAGGTGATCCCCTTCCTTGACGAACTTGACCCGGTGAGCAGGGAAATCGGGGCGGTTAACACCATCGTTAATAACGGCGGGGCGTTGACCGGTTATAATACCGATGTGTACGGCGCGGTTACCGCACTAACAGAAGTGATGGACCCCACGGGTAAGCGTATCGTTATTCTGGGGGCAGGCGGCGGGGCAAAGACCCTGGTGTGGGCCTTAAAACAATATACCGGGGACATTACCCTCTTTAACCGGGATGAAAAACGGGGCAGGGAAACCGCCGGACGGTTCGGAATTACCTTTGGCGGCGGCGTTGACCGGGTGGACCAAAGCCTTGGTTACGATATATTGATCAACTGTACCTCCGTGGGGTTCAAATCAAAGGAAACCATCCTTACCCGGGACAGGATTATCCCCCACACCCTGGTGTTTGATGCGGTTTTTATTCCCATAAAGACGGCCCTTCTACAGGAAGCCGCAGCCGTCGGCTGTGTCTGTGTATCCGGAACCCGTATGCTGATGCATCAAGCCTGCAAACAGTTTGAATTGTATACCGGTACCCCTGCGCCGCTTGATGTGTATGAAACCATACTGAACCGCATACTCAATGAGGGTCAATAAATAACAGATGGGGCGAAGTATTTTCTCTGAACGAAAAAAAATCATCCTGGATAATCTCAGCACAGAAAAGATACTTCCGATTTCAGAACTCGCCGCCCAGGTTCATGTTTCACTGGTAAAGGTTGTGGTGGTAGATTAACTATCATTTGAGGAGAGAAAATGGATTTTGCTATTGAACGGATTAAGAAAATTGCGATAACCGGCAGGGTAGAAAAGCTGCGGCAGCGTACCCTTGATGAGGAACGGTATGTTTCTGTGGAACAGGCGCGGTATATAACCAAGGCCTACAGGGAACATCCGGATCTGAGCATGATCATGAAGCGGGCCCATGCCTTACGGGAAGCCCTGTATCATATGGAGATACGGATAGACGAGGGGGAACTTATCGTCGGGAACCGTACCAAGGAATCCTGCGGCGGGGTGGTTTTCCCCGAGGGGGGCATCAAATGGCTGGAGTGGGAAATAGATTTGCTCGAAACCCGTCCCCAGGATCAGTTCAGGGTTCGCCCCGAAGACCGTGCGTATTTTTTTGATGAGCTGGTCCCCTTCTGGGAGGGCAAAACCCTGGAAAATAAAATCGGTGATGAATTAACCGGGGAAATGAAGGCCGGTGAAATCGTCGGCAAGCTGAATCAGAAGGATCATGCCCAGGGACATATTTGCCCGGATCTTGCCGCGTGGCTTGCGTTGGGCCCCGGCGGGCTTATGGAAAAGGCAAAGCAGCGGCTTAAGACCTGCACCGGGGAGCAGCGTGATTATTACGAAGCCACCGTTATGGTGATGGAAGCCTCCGCCCGTTTTATTGAACGGTACGCCGAATTGGCGGAACAACTTGCCGGGGCAAGCGGCGGGCCGCAAAAGGAAGAGTATAAAAAAATTACCGCCATCTGCCGACGCCTGTCCGCCTACCCCGCCGAAACCTTCCATGAAGCCATCCAATCTCTGTGGTTCCTGATGGTTTTACTGGAAATGGAATCCAACGCCTCTTCCTTTTCGCCCGGCCGGGCCGATCAGTTTCTGTATCCTTATTTCAAACATGATTTTGACCGGGGGCTTCTTTCCTATGAAGCGGCACAGGAACTGTTGGACCTTATGTTTATTAAGTTCAATCAGATCGTCTATTTACGGAATACCGACGGCGCGGAATTTTTTGCGGGCTTCCCCATTGGCTTCAATATCTCCCTGGGCGGACAAACCCCGGATGGCAGGGATGCGGTCAACGAACTAACCTATCTGTTTCTGCACGCCCAGGAACATGTCCGGTTTCGCCAGCCAAACCTGTCGGCCCGGCTGCACAAAAATTCCCCCCAGGAATATATGCGGCGGGCGGCGGAGGTGATCAGTCTGGGTACCGGGATGCCCCAGCTTGTAAACGATGAATCCATTATTCCCGCCATGCTCGCGGCGGGGTACGGTAACGATGACGCGATAAACTATGCGGTGATAGGCTGCGTGGAATTAAGTGTCCACGGAAACGCCCTGGGGTTCAGCGACGCCGGGATGTTCAATATGGTAAAGGTTTTGGAGCTAACCTTGAATAACGGCGTTGATATGCGGACCGGCAAACAAATCGGCCCTGCCCTTGGGACGCTTCCCGATTATGCCGGCTTTGAGGAATTGGAAAAAGCCTATGCTAAGGAGCTGGATTATTTCATCGGCCTTATGGAACAGGGTCTTAAGATTGTAGAAAAACATCATAAGGAAATGATGCCCTCCCCCATCCTTTCAAGTGTTATCAATGATTGTATTGAACGGGGGATAGACGTTACCGCAGGGGGCGCACGGTACAACAAATCGGGCATACAGCTCATACAGGCAGCAAACCTGGCGGACAGTATGGCGGCATTGAAGCAGCTTGTATACGATGAACGCAGGGTCGATGCAAAGGTTCTCCTGGAAGCCCTGCGAAATAATTTCCCCGACGAAGGACTCAGGCAATTCTTGCTGACCCACGCCCCCAAATACGGTAACGATGTTGCCTGGGTGGATGACATCGGGGAAAAATGGGTCGAGTATATCAAGGCCGGATTTGACCGGCTGACCAACTACCGGGGCGGTAGTTATACTATCGGGCTATATACGGTTTCCGCCCATGTGCCGATGGGCAAGAATGTCGGCGCCACTCCGGACGGACGCAGGGCGGGGGAACCCCTGGCGGACGGGGGCTTAAGCGCTGTCTATGGCCGGGATCAGAAGGGGCCCACAGCGCTTTTAAAATCCGTATCCCGGATTAAATCGATAAACGCCGCCAACGGAACCCTGCTTAACATGAAGTTCGTCCCTTCCTTTTTCCATACCGCCGGGGGGATCGAAAAATTTGTTGCCCTGATGCGGGCCTTTGTGGAACTTAAAATACACCATGTACAGTTCAATGTGATAAATAAAGAGGACCTTCTTGCGGCAAAGCGGAGACCTGAGAATTACCGTCATCTCCTGGTCCGGGTAGCGGGATATACCGCTAACTATGTTGATTTGGCGGATGTTTTACAGAACGAAATCATCGCCCGAACCGAATACGGGGCTTAGCGGTTCCCATGACAGGTTGTGTTTTTGACATCAAGCGGTTTGCAATCCACGACGGCCCCGGTATCAGGACCACCGTATTTTTGAAGGGGTGCAGGCTGGACTGTCTCTGGTGCCAGAACCCGGAAGGATTACACTTTGGCAAGGGACTCTGGGTAAAGCGGGAGAAGTGCATACGGTGCGGAACCTGCGTTTCAGTCTGCCCGGAAAAGGCCCTGACCCTGGCCAACGACACGATACGGATAAACACTGATGCATGCCGGTTCTGTACTATCTGTGTGGAACGGTGCCCGGCAAAGGCCGTACAACGCATTGACCAGGAGTGGGACCTTGACGCATTGATTGAGGAACTGCTTCTGGACAAGTTGTTTTTTGATGTTTCAGGCGGCGGGATCACCCTTTCTGGCGGGGAGCCCCTGGCCCAGCCGGATTTTGCCCTGGCTATCCTGGGCCGGCTTAAGGAACTGGGGATTCATACCTGTATCGAAACATCCCTTTTTGTCTCAAAGGAGGTAATCCGCAAATTGCCGGATGTTTTGGATTACCTAATCTGTGATATAAAAATTTTGGATGAGGAAAATCACCAAAAATATACCGGCAATTCAAACGCACTGATTCTGGACAATTTCCGTTTTCTGGCCCGCACTATTCCTAACATGCTGGTACGGATTCCCCTTATTCCGGGTATTACCGCCACGGAAGAAAATTTAAAAGCCATCGGCGGTTTTGTCCGTAGCTGTAATCAGGATATTAAAATTGAATTGTTAAACTACAATTGGTTTTCCGAATCAAAATATGTTTTATTGGATAAGCCTCATTTTAATACCGGTGCGCGGGCTTTCCCGGAGGAAGATCTGGCCCGGTTTAATGTTTGGGTAAACGGAACCCCGTGGATCGATAACGCCGCTTTCAGACGGAATCCGCTTTTCCTGACCGATCTGCAGAAAAAAATTGCCGCCCTGGGGCCGGAGGAAAAACAGGAAATCCGGCTTCTGACCATCATGGATACCCGTGGACAGTACCGGCAGATGCCCGTCACCCTGCCCAAGGGCGCGCTGCTCCGGGAGTACCGGGATTTATTACAGCGATATATTCTGGCCATGATCAATAACATGATGGTTTCCTTCGGCGGCGCTGTTCTGGAATTGTATTTTGATCCCGCAGATGATCTTCTTTCGGAAATGATCCGCAGGGCGGTCGCGGAGTTTGATATAGACCGGAGGGATAATTACCGTACCGGATATGGGGTATATGTAAATTATATCAACCGGATGAATACCTTCCTGGGCCTGGGAAAGTTTCAAATCCGGTCCAGGGATATCCGTGAATGGATAAGCCCCGATCCAAAAAAGGAATTCCGGGTATACCGGGCGGAGCGTGAAAAAGAAAACCTGGAATTGCTGCGACGGGCTGCGCGGGAAATGGGGGGGAAACAGTTTTGCTCCCTGGATGTGGGGGGAAATTCCATAAAGGGAGCGGTGGTTTCGGACGGAGAAATTCTGGTTACCAAGGAATATCAGTGGTATCCCACGGGACTTAAAACCGCGGAGGAGATGAATAAGCCCCAACTCCTCATGCTCCGGTTTCTCGGCGCCTATGCCGGCGCCGTGGAAACTGATCCGGCTATGGTCCGGGAACCGGTAGTTATGGAAGCACTCAATCGCAGCACCCACTATGACAAGCTGCTTGCCGCAACGGAATATTTGGAGGGCCGCTTACTATCACCCCATAAACGTTTTGACGCTATTGTCATCGGCTTTCCCGATATTGTGGTGGCAAACAAGATCGCCGGCGGAGAATCCTTTAAACACCGGGGGATGAAATTGAATCCCGCTATTGAATATGAACGGGAATTCTTTAAGACCTCGGAACTGGATGAATTGGCTAAGGCATATGTAAAGGACGGCGGCCCTGTTATCGTACTTAATGATACTAATACTGCGTCCTATCTTATCTCGGTGGAGCAGTCTTTGTTGGATGAAACCATACTTGATGAAAACGGCATGTTCGCTAACACCGTGGGAACGGAAATGGGAACCGGGTTTATCTCCCGGGGCGGGACTATTCAGTACATCCCCATGGAAGGATTCCAGCATGTGATTGATCTGGGGAATACCGATTACGGGCAGTATCCGCAGAATGATGTGCGCAGTACCAAGAACATGAACACCGGCATACCCGGTACGGTTCAAAAATACATATCCCAGTTGGGGTTGTTCAGAATGGCCGTATCGAAATTTGTGGAAACCGACAGGGATATTATTGATACCCTGGTGGAACAAAAGTTGATTACCTGTGATCCCGTCCATGACGTGATTGAAGTGGTAACCGAACCGGTTAACAACCGTGATAAACTGACCCGGCTGCTCACGGATCGTATGCTGGAAGAAAAGCACTCGGTCATGGAAGAGGTGATCCGCTCCATGGGAAAGGCCATGGGAATACTGATAGATCAGGACCTGCTGCTGTTTCCGGAAATCAAACCCCGGCGGCTGGTAAGCGGCGGCATCATGGCATCGGACCCGGTCTTTGCGTTATTCCGTGACGCCCTGGCCCGGCATAATCCCGCCTATGAAGTAATCAGGCTGGATGAAAACACGGTCCATAATCCGCTGCTAAAAAAAATATCCCCCGGGCAAAGAACCTTTACTGTGGCGATTGGAAGCGCCTTTATCGGCAACCGTTTTTTACTGGAACGGGAAAATTCATAGGAGGAAAACTATGCGTGCCAAATATACCTTGGGGGCTTCGGTCTCCTGTTTTGATCTGTTTAATCTGGAAAAACAGTTTGCGGAGATCCATGGGGCTCCCATTGATTTTTTACATTACGATGTGGTGGACGGCAGTTTTAACCAATGTATTATTTTGGGGCTGCCCCTGCTGGCGGCTATCAGACCCCATACGAAACTGCCCATAGATGTTCATCTGGCGGTATATCAGCCGGAGCGGTTTATAGAACAATTTGCCGAAGCCGGAGCGGATATCATTTCGATTCATCCGGAAGGGACCGATGATGTACTTGGTAATTTCGAGCGGATACGGAAGCTGCACCGCATACCTGCCCTGGCGCTGCGGAGCGAGACCGAAGTTACCCGTGATCTGCTTCCCGCCCTGGAACAGGCGGAGTTTATCACCAAGTTGACGGTTAACCCCGGGTTTTCAGGACAGAAGATTCAGCCCCAGGCTTTTGCCAGGATGAGCGCCCTGCGAAAGCTCATGGACGATAATGACATCCACACCCCCATCGCCGCCGACGGCAACGTGAATGTCACTACCATTCCGGCCCTGGTTTCATCCGGAGCGTCCATGCTTATCGGCGGTACCTCCGGGCTTTTCCTGAAGGATCATCCGGTCAAGGAAAATGCCCAGCGTATGCTTTTGGCCATGGGTTAAGCCTAAAGAATAAGCAGCGTCTTCGGGTCCAGCTTCAGGGCCAGGTGTTCCGGGCTATAGGTCTCCCGGTCCTTGGACACCGTAAGGACAATGTGGTCCTGCTTCGGTACCAGGACGATCACCACATCCACCAATTCCACAAAATCGGCAATCACCAGGGGAATGTTCTTCTTATTATAAGCCGCTTCGCCCTCGCCCTTGACCGTACAGCTGTACCAGACCGAAAGTCCCAGTTCCCTGGCAAATTCCTTAATCGCGGCAATCCGTTCATGGGTCATTTTGGTAAAGTCAAAGCCGTCGATGATCAGCGCCTCGGCCTTGAAGCCCCCTTCCACGATCATCGCCCGGAGGCTCCTGAGTATCTGGTCCGCCGTAACCCCATCCTGGTTAAAATTCATCAGCACCCGGTTTTTGATAAGATCGTTTTTCACATCCTTTTCATGTTCCAGGTTCTTCTTTTTGATGAATTCGTCAAAAATATCCTCGTACCAGGCCAGGACATAGTCGGTATGCTGGGTAAAGGACACGTGGATAACCTTTTTTGCCTGCAAAAGCTTGTCCAAAGCTATCTGCACCAGCACCGAAGTCTTGCCGATGCCGCTCTGGGAAGAAATAATCCCGATTTCCCCGGCTTTAAGCCCGCCGTTGATGGATTTCTCGAAGATCCGCACCGGACTCCGCTGTATTAATTCGTTGATTTCCATGTTTTGCTTACCTCCCCTGCTCTTTGCGTCGTTTTTCCTCGTATTCCTTCACGAGGGCCTCGGAAATACCGGCGGGAACCTTCCCGTACTTTTGAAATTCCATGGTAAACTCCGCCTTGCCCTGGGTCAGGGACCGGAGCACCGTGGAATAGCCGAACATCTCACTGAGGGGAACCTCGGCCTCCACCCGGGAGAAGATCCCATCTTCGGTGGATGCCGCGATTATACCACGCCTTTGATTAATTGAGGCAAAAATATTCCCCTGGAATTCCGTGGGCCCCTCCACAGAAACCTTCATGATAGGCTCCAGGATACAGGGCTTGGCCTTATTGTAGGCTTCCCGGAAGGCGCCGATGGCCGCCATCTGGAAAGCGATGTCCGAGGAGTCCACCGGGTGGGACTGGCCGTCATTGATCACGCAACGGATGTTGACGATGGGGAACCCGATGAGGCTCCCCCGCTTGATCGCTTCCTTAAAGCCCTTATCGCAACTGGGGATGTACTCGTTGGGGATGGCCCCGCCCTTGATGTTGTCCACAAATTCGTAGTCCCCATCGCTGTAGGGTTCCATGTAGCCCGCCACACGGCCGTACTGTCCGGAACCGCCGGTCTGCTTCTTGTGGGTGTAGTTGAAGTCCGCCCGCGACTGGATGGCTTCCCGGTAAGCCACCTGGGGCATCCCGGTTTCCACCTCACACTTGTACTCCCGGAGCATCCGTTCCACATACACTTCCAGGTGCAATTCCCCCATGCCCTGGATGATGGTCTGGTTGGATTCGGCGTCCACATAGGTACGGAAAGTGGGGTCTTCCTTGGTGAAGCGGTTCAGGGCCTTAGCCATCTGGTCCGCAGACTTCTTGTCTTTGGGATCGATAGACAGGGAGATGACCGGCTCAGGGACAAACATGGATGTCATGGCGTAGTTCAGGCCCCCGCCGCAGAAGGTATCCCCGGAGGCGCACTCAATGCCGAAGAGGGCAACGATATCGCCGGGACTGCCTTCGCTGATGTCTTCCATATCGTTGGAGTTCATGCGTACCAGACGGCCCACCTTGAACTTCTTCCGGGCCCGGGTATTGACCAGTTCCTCGCCCTTTTTCAGGGAGCCCTGGTAGATACGCACGTAGGTAAGCTGGCCGTACTGGCCATCCTCAAGCTTAAAGCCCAGGGCCACCGTGGGGCTATTTCCATCCGACACAAGCTCCTTCCGCTCCTCGTTTTTGTCCAGGTCCAGGGCGTAGTTCTTTACCTCCGTGGGGTTGGGCAGGTAGTTACCCACCGCGTCCAGCAGGGGCTGAATCCCCTTGTTCTTATAGGCCGATCCGAGCATCACCGGCACAAACTGTTCCACCAGGGTCCCCTTGCGGATAGCCTGGTGGATCATCTCTTCGGGGATATCCTCACCGCCAAGAAATTTCTCCGCCAGATCATCGGAAAAGAGGGAAACCGCGTCGATTAGCTCCTCCCGGTACTTATCCGCGTCCGCCTTGAGGTGGGGAGGAATTTCGGCAAACCGGAGTTCCGTGCCCTGGTCGCCGTCAAAGTAGACCGCCTTCATGGCGATCAGGTCCACCACCCCCTCAAGCTTATCCTCAAGCCCGATGGGAATCTGGATCATCACCGCGTTAAGCCCCAGTTTTTCCCGAAGCTGAAGCCGCACCTTAAAGGGGTTCGCCCCGGTACGGTCGCACTTATTGACAAAGGCAATCCGGGGAACGTGGTAGCGCTTGAGCTGCCGGTCTACGGTGATGGACTGGGACTGGACCCCGCCCACCGCGCAGAGCACCAGGATGGCCCCGTCCAACACCCGCAGGGACCGCTCCACCTCGATGGTAAAGTCCACGTGTCCGGGGGTGTCGATCAGGTTGACCGTATAATCCTTCCATTTAACCTGGGTGGCGGCGGACTGAATGGTGATCCCCCGTTCCCGTTCCAACTCCATGTGGTCCATGGTAGCCCCCACCCCGTCCTTACCCCGGACCTCGTGGATGGCGTGGATCTTGTCACAATAGAACAAAATCCGTTCCGACAGGGTGGTTTTCCCCGAGTCGATATGCGCGCTGATTCCAATGTTCCGCATCTTCGTTATATCGATGCCCATACTTCTACCTACTCCTTAGCTCTCTGAGTTGCTTGACTATATCATTATTAAGAAAAAAACGATAATAGACGTACTTATTTGTGAAACTATAGCAAGAAGCGCAGAATGTTGCAAGACGGCGCAGCGCCACGGACCAGGATAAACGCATAGACTTTGAAATCAATGCCCAATGACAAAAAATTTTAAAAAACCACTTTTCCACCCAAAGAGTGGAAAAGTCGACCACACAGACACTCACAGACAAAATCAAGGAATTATTAGCTCTTTGTCCGTGTGGTCCGTGTGGTCCGTGGTTATTTATTCTTTCACCATAAAAAAAAGCCCGGTCTATGGGTAAACCGGGCTGATGTCCAAAGCGTTTAGCTATTCGTCGTCGTTATCCCACTCAGCATAGTCAAAGCCTGCCCCAAATTCAACGTCAAGAGTATCGCCCGCGGAAATGATCTGATCTTCACCGTCAACTGATTTCTTGAAATCAAAACCGTTCACGGTAATTGTTTTACCTTTTTTTGTTCCTGTATAGGAACCGCCGCCGTATTCACTATCTCGGGTAAACGTAATTGTTGACCCCTTTTTTTTGTACGTGCCTTTTTCCGAAACCGTATCACTCACCTTAATTGCATACCTGTGACCGGGTAATAAGGTAACAACGTAGGCTCTCCCCATCACATCTGCCTTATAATCCCCCCAATTACAAGCCGCCAAAACAAACCCTACGGCCATCGCCATGATGACCATGCCAAACAGATACTTCTTTCCAATTTTCATATCAGAAATCCTTTGTGGTCTTTCCCACCGTCTTTTTTCAGCATTCGTACGAACACTGTATTGCCATCGGGTAGCCCCGAAAATGCCCAGACAAACTGCTAGGGAAAATAGAAAAAGCCCATTGTACGCTTCCTGAAAAAGGCGGGCATACAGGATACCGGCGTCATAGAAGACCGTGCAAACGGTTCCGGCACAAACTTCGGCCCGGCCCGCTTCACCCTTAGCTTGGAATTGCGGGAG
>BNUW01000016.1 GCA_025997655.1 Spirochaetia bacterium | reverse complement strand
GGCAGCGTTGACATTGAGACTATGAAGCCATCAACCATCACAAGATCATTGAATGGATTGTTATCTTTCATATGTTGTGTTGAAAATTCTTTATCGTAATATCCCATTTTGAACATATCCCGGATTTGTTTCGATTTAGTTCCAACCGTTGACTGTTTCGTTACAAAATAGTCATTTATTTCCTGCATAGGAATATATGGCTCAAAGGATTTATCAAATAAAAAATTTATTGAACCCAGTACGTGTATTATTGCGGCGGCCCATATAGTTAGTTTACCGCTGGCAAAGGGAACTTCCCGTTTTCGAGACATTTTTTTAATTAGTTTTTCGCAAAGCCTATAATAATCTCCATTCAGTTTTTCTTTGCAAAACTGTTCCACCATTTCCAATAGTTCTTTTTCCCGTGCCTTGATTTCTTCTTTATCCATCTTCCCCTCCTACTTCACTGCCCCGCAGCAATGCTTGTACTTCTTCCCGCTCCCGCAAGGGCATGGCTCATTGCGTCCCACCTTCGGCGTGGCGCGGACGATGGTCTTCGGCACAATGTCTCCCTCATCGTAGAGCCACTGCCCGTCAACCTTCTTGAATTGGGCCCGTTCGTGGTGGATGTCCCGCAGCCCATCCCGTTCATAGGATGCCTCAAACTCCACGGTTCCCTCGGTGTCGGCGGGGCCGCCCCTGGTGACCGACAGTATCTTTAAGCCCAGCCACTTCGATCCTTCGCTCCAGGCGCGGGTTTCCTTTACGTCGATGTTCTGTTTCTCATCCGTATCCCGGACGCAGGTTTCCACGATGTAATCCACGGCGTGTTCCGCGTAGGCGGTGTACCGGCTGCGCATTAGTGATTCTGCGGTGGGGGGCTTTTGGGCTCCGGTGATATAGGGCTCGCAACATTCGGCATAGGGGCGGCCGGAACCGCAGGGGCACAATTTCATGGGTTTCTCCTTGGTACTATTATAGGGTATCGGCCAGGGCGGAAAGTTCCGCCGGGATGGTCCGGGCTTGGGCGGTACGGCTTAGGGCGTTTTTTATAGACGCCGGGGCCGGGACAGAACCGGCCAAGGGTTCCACGGTTTCCGCGAACTTTGCCGGGTGGGCGGTGGCAAGTACCGCCAAAGGGCCTGCAACCGCGGACAGTATATCTACTGCCCGCCAGCCTACAGCGCCGTGGGGGTCGAGGAAGTAGGCGTATTTGTCGTGAACGGCGGCGATGGTTTTCCGGGTATCCTCATCGGACACATGGACGCCGCGGATCATTCCGCGCAGTTCTTCTAAGGTCCAGTGGGCGGCCATGCGTTCAAAGTTGCTGGGGGCGCCTACGTCCATGGCGTTGGAAATGGTTGCCTGGGATACGCGGGCATGGTATTCGCCGCTTGCAAGGTAATCCGGCACCGCCTTGTTTATGTTGGTGGCGGCGATGAAGCCGCAGATAGGCGCCCCCATCTTTAGTGCGTAGAGCCCCGCAGTAAGGTTGCCGAAGTTGCCGCTGGGCACACAGAAGGTAATGGGGCTTCCGGCTTTGACACCATGGGACGCATTGGGAATGGCGATGGCAGACCTTTGGTCTGATTGACCGGGGACCCGTGGAGAGGCCGGGCCACCGCGGGGGGTGGCCTCACCATCGCTATCGGTTTTGCCGGCAAAGGCTTTGCCCGCAGCAACGCTGTAGTAGATGGCCTGGGGGATGAGGCGGGCCACGTTGATGGAATTGGCTGAGGAGAGGGCTGCGCGTTTCCGCAAACCCTCGTCGGCGAAGGCGGCTTTTACCAGGGCCTGACAGTCATCAAAGCTGCCCTCCACAGCTAGGCTCCCGATGTTGCCGCCAAGGCCGGCGATCTGTTTTTCCTGGAGGGGGGTCACCCGGCCTTTTGGGTAGAGCACGGTGACGGAAATGCCCTCCACGCCGTAGAAGCCGTCGGCCACCGCGCCGCCGGTGTCGCCGGAGGTGGCTACCAGAATATGCAGGGGCTTGTCCTCGCCGCGGCGGAGGTAAGAAAAGGCGCGGGCCATGAAACGGGCGCCGAAGTCCTTGAAAGCGGCGGTGGGGCCGTGGAAAAGTTCCAGCACCAGGCGATCCCCCACACTCACCAGGGGCGCGGTGAAGGGATAGGCCGAGTGGACAAGATCCTCCAGAACGGCGTCGGGCAGTTCCGGATGGACATAGGGGCGGATAGTTTCAAAGGCGATGTCAAAAAAGCTCATGGTTCCCAGGGAATTTTTTACTCTGCCGGGATAGGAGGGGATCTCTTCGGGGATGAAGAGACCGCCGTCCGGGGCAAGGCCTCCGAGGGCGGCGGCAGCAAAACTAACCGGGCTTGACCGGCTTCTGGTACTGTAATATCGCATAAACTCCGCCTACCCTATAGATTTTTTGAAAATATCCAGCAGTTCTTCTTTTTCAAACCGGAATATGCCATTGGCAATACTCCTGGCCCCGGACGCCTGTTCGGCATACTGCACCAATTCGGCGGCGGCGAAGGATTCCTTCTTTCCAAACAGACCGTTGAGGATACCGGAAAACTCATCCAGGGACTTTACCTTCAGGCAGGATAGTATTACCGGAATGCGCTTAGAATCGCTGTTTTCTTCCTTTTGTTCTATGCGCTTTAGGAATTCTGCAAAAATCAGACCGTTAGCCCTGCCGTGATCAATATTGCGATGATAGGTAAGGCTATAGCCCATGGAGTGAACCACATTAGTTCCCGTATTGGCGATAACCATCCCCGCCAGCATTGCTGCGTAGAGCAGTTTTTGCCGTATACCTATATCCAGTTCCCGGCCGCCGCGCAGAACGCCGAAACACCCGGCGATCACCGCAATACTTTCTTTTGCCAGGGTATCGGTAAGGTCCCCCGCCGTCTGGGAAAGCATACCTTCCACCGCGTGGGTCAGGGCGTCAACAGCGGTATTAATAGTGATGACCCGGCTGAGAGCGAGGGTATATTTTGCGTCCAGGAATGCATAACGGGGAAATATGGCGGGGGTTTTGATGGAAGTTTTAGTTTTGGCCGCATGGTTAGTGAAGACCGCAGTAGGGGTGACTTCGGACCCGGTACCGGCGGTGGTGGGAACCGCAACAATGGGCAGCGCCGTGGTAAAGCTTGTACTGAACAGACTGGATTTCTCCACCGGATTCAGCGCCAGCACCGCGGCCCCCTTTGCGGCATCCAGAGGAGACCCGCCCCCCAGTCCCGCCACAAATTCGCAGCCCTCCCGCTTGGCAGCCTCCGCCGCTTCATAGATGCAGTCCACCGTGGGGTTACTCATCACCGTATCGTACAAAAAGTAGGACTGCCCATTAGCATCCAGGGCACGCACCAGATCCGCCAGGGAACCGTTAGCCCTGGCTGAATTTTTTCCACTCACAATCAACGCCTTCTTTCCCAGATCCTTAAGGAGAGCCCGGTTCCCGAAAACACAATCATCACCAATGATAACCCTGGTGGGCATAAAATAATTGCTATTCATCTCAAGATAATGTTACCACTAACACCAATTTGTACGCAATATGATACCGCCCCACTCAGTTCAGCGATATAATGGCGGCGCAGCGGGGTCGAATGCATTTCCCCACTCAGTTCAGCGAGACAGTATTGGCGCAGCGGGAGGAGAGGGGCGTGCCGGACCGAATGCATTTGGATGTCTCTGCGCAAGGAGACCAAAAGGCCCCCTGGGGCCGGGCTCCTGGAGCAGGTTCCTCCAACAGCATGAGCGTCCGGCATGCCCCTCTCCTCCCGGCTATACCATTACTCCAGGGCACCGACAATTTTCTCCGCCCCCCCCCGTACCCTTGCCGCAATCCCCGCCACATCAACACCCTGCAACACCCGGTTTTCCACAACCCTCCTGCCGCCGACAAACACATCCGTAACGTCCCCCCCGGTGGCGCTGTACACGATGTTTGACAAAACGTTTTCATGTTTACCCAGCCGCAAGGGCTGCATATGGGGCACGGCAGTTTCGACAAGGATCATATCCGCCAGTTTGCCCGGCTCAATGGTTCCCAAGTCGGCATCCACCCCAAAGGCCCTGGCCCCATTTATGGTAGCCATGTCCAGGATGTCCCGAATGGAGAGGCTCCTCGTACCGCTATTGATAGAATGAAGCAGGGCCATCCCCTTCATTTCCCGAAAGATATCGTTGGAATTGTTCCACATCGCCCCGTCGGTTCCCAGGCAGACGGTGACCCCCTGTCGGACCATCGCGGGGATGGGGGCGATGCCGTCGGCAATTTTCATCTCGCAGAGGGGGGTGTTGACCACCGAAACGCCATTTTCCTTCAATAAACTAACATCCCGATCCGATGCATGGACCACATGGGAGCCGATAAAGCGTTTGCCCAGGAGTTTGTTTTGATGCAGATATTCAATGGGACTCAGGCCGTACTTGGTTTCCACGGCGGCCACCCGCCAGTCCGTTTCGGCCAGGTGCATGGTTCGCAGCATCCCTAAGCTTTCCAGCGTTTCCTGGGCGGTAAGGAGGCGGTGTGTCTCAAAATCCTCCTCCGCCGGCAGTCCCGCGACGGGCGTCAGTCCCTGTTGGCGGCAATCATCCATGAAGGCCCGGAGGTCCGCAGCCGGGACCAGGTCGTCCTGGTTGACAAAGTCCCGGCGTATGTCCTCCACCAGTGCGCCCCGTATGCCGGTTTCGGTCATAGCCTTTGCGGAGTCCTTGCCCAGGCTCCAGTACATGTTTTCACAGAGAAAGGTTGTGCCCGAAAGAAGGGCTTCGCAATAGGTGAGCTGCCGTGAATAATAGCGATCCTCGTCGGTGATGAATTTTTGGAACCAATTATGATCGGCAAAGGCTTCATTCTGTTCCCCCAGGGTCATGCCGTCCCCCAGGCCCTTGCCCAGGGTCATGTCCCCGTGACAGTGGCCGTTAAAAAGGCCGGGCATGAGGATCTTGCCGCCGCCGTCCAGCCATTGGGCGCAGTCATCCCGCCGAAGGGTTTCCCGGATGACCGCGGCGATACGGCCATCCTTTACCGCTACGGAACCGGTGAATGGTTCGGAGTTCGCGGAAACGATAATGACATTGACGATTCCCCAGTCGTATGGTTTATCCACTATTCCGCCCCTACAGACGCCTCATCCTTGATGCTCGTCAGAATGGTTATGGTGCTGGTGTTGATCACCCGCTTTTCAAGGCGCATCACCTCAATAAGCTGTTCCATGTCCTTTACGGAACGGGTGACTATCTTCAGCATATATTCGTAGGCGCCCGTAATGCGGTGGCACTCAAGAATTTCCGGGCAGTGCATGACAAAATCCACAAAGTCCCGGTCGTAGTTGATGTCGTGGCGGCTGAATTCCACCATGCAGAAACAGGTGAACTCCTTATTGAACTTTTGGGGGTCTAAAATGGCCGCGTATTCCTTTATGTACCCCGCCCGTTCCAGTTTATGCAGCCGTTCACTGGTGGATGGCAGGGAAAGGTTTACCTGCTGGCTGAGCCCTTTGAGGGGGATACGGGCTTTTTTCCGCAGAATTTCCAGAATTTTTCGGTCAATGGCATCCATGGGTTCAGAATAGCAAATATCGGGGATTGACACAATGATAATTAAGGTGATAAGCTCAAATTGCCTTAATTTTTTAGGAAAGATGCGGATACCGCGTTAATGTTTACGTATTTGTCGAAATATTCACTAAGAAGGAAAAAAATGTACAATAATTGGAATAGCCGCAGTTGTCGGATTATCCCGGAAGCGGCGTTTCAATTATTTTACGGAGGTTCTGTATGAAAGTCGGAACGGTTACTGAGATCAAAAAGCATGAATACCGAGTTGGCTTGACTCCCAAAGGGGTCGAGGCATTTGTGAAGCACGGCCACGAGGTGCTGGTTCAGAAGGGGGCCGGGGAAGGTTCTGCGTTCCCGGACGCACTCTACAAGGCGGCGGGCGCCAAGATTGTGGACAAGGCCGAGGACATCTTTGCCCAGGCCGATATGATCTACAAGGTCAAGGAACCCCTGGAAGCGGAATACAAGCTCATCCGGGAAGGCCAGATTCTGTACACCTATCTGCACCTTGCGCCGGATAGACTGCTAACCGATGCGCTGCTCAAGAGCAAATGTATCGGCATTGCCTTTGAAACCATTAAGGACAGCCGGGGCCAGCTTCCCTGCCTGATCCCCATGAGCCAGATTGCAGGCCGCCTTGCCATCCAGGAAGGGGCCAAGTACCTTGAGAAGCCCTTCGGCGGGCGCGGTGTGCTGCTCTCCGGTGTCCCCGGTGTTCCCAAGGCGGAAGTGGTGGTCCTTGGGGCCGGCACGGTGGGCGCCAACGCGGTGAAAATTGCGGTGGGCTTCGGCGCACGGGTTACGGTGCTGGACGTCAACCTCCAGAAGCTTGAGTACCTGGAGGACATCTACGGCGCCGCCCTCAATACCCAGTATTCCACCCCTCAAAACATCGACGCCATTCTGCCCACGGCGGACCTGGTGATCGGCGCGGTGCTCATCCCCGGTTCCGCCACCCCCCAGGTTATCAAAAAGGCCCACCTCAAGACCATGAAGCCGGGGTCGGTAATCGTGGACGTGGCCATTGACCAGGGCGGGAGCAGTGAAGCCAGCCATGTCACCTACCATGACAACCCGGTGTATACCGAGGACGGCGTGGTGAACTATTGCGTGGGCAATATGCCCGGCGCGGTGGCCAACACCTCCACCCTTGCCCTGGAGAACGCCACCCTGAACTACGGCCTTGCCATTGCGGACAAGGGCGTAGCTGCGGCATTGAAGGCTGACAAGGGCCTCCTTGAAGGGCTCAACACCTTCAAGGGCAAAGTCACCTATAAAGGGGTGTCCGACGCTCACGGCCTGCCCTATGTTCCTGCCACCGAAGTTCTGTCCTAAGTCCATAAAAGTGTTTCCAGTGGTACCCCGCTGGAAACGTCTTAACTTATAAGGAGTTTAAAAGTGGAAGCATTTGAAAATGTCGTAAACACCATTAACGGGTGGGTCTGGGGCCCTTGGCTCCTGGTTCTCCTGTTCGGAACCCACCTGTACCTTACCGTCAGGACCGGGTTTATCCAGAAGAAGCTTGGTTTGGGTATCAAGTTATCGGTGACCAAGGACGCCCACGGCGAAGGGGACGTATCCCAGTTCGCCGCGCTGACCACGGCCCTGGCCTCTACCATCGGAACCGGGAATATCATCGGCGTCGGGACGGCGGTTGCCCTGGGCGGCCCCGGGGCGGTGCTCTGGATGTGGCTCACCGGCGTATTCGGGATCGCCACCAAGTACAGTGAATCCCTGATTGCGGTCAAGTACCGGGTAAAGAACGAGAAAGGGGCCATGTTAGGGGGCGCCATGTTCGCCCTGGAACGGGGCCTTAAAAACAAGAAAGCCGGGCGGGTTCTGGGTATCCTCTTTGCGCTCTTTGCGGCCCTGGCAGCCTTTGGGATTGGGGACATGACCCAGTCCAACGCGGTTTCGGGCCTTGTTCAGGAAACCTTTAAGGTTCCAACCTGGATTACCGGTTTGATATTGATGATTTTTACGGGGGCGGTGCTCATCGGCGGCTTAAAGTGGATTTCCAAGGTCTGTGAAGCCATCGTACCGTTTATGTCCCTTATCTATGTCCTGGGGTGTCTTATTGTCCTTGTGGTGAACAGGGCTTACATAGGCCCGGCGATTTCTACCATTTTAGCGGCCGCTTTTAATACTAAGGCTGTTGGGGGTGGATTAGCCGGCTTCGGAATTATGGCGGCGGCCCGCTTCGGTATTGCCCGGGGCTTGTTCTCCAACGAATCCGGTATGGGTTCCGCGCCTATCGTTGCCTCGGCAGCCAAAACCGCAAATCCCGTCCGGCAGGCGCTGGTCTCCATGACCGGTACCTTCTGGGACACCGTAATCATCTGCCTTATGACCGGCCTGGTCATTGTTACTTTTGAAGTCGCGCCCAACGGCAGTTCAAACTTTTCAAACGGCGGGACCCTCGTACATGAAGCATTCGGATCAATACCCGTTATCGGCACCATTATCCTCACCTTCGGCCTGTTCTTTTTTGCCTTTTCCACTATCCTCGGCTGGTCCTACTACGGCGAGCGGGGCGCGGAGTATCTGATCGGCACCAAGGTAATTATTCCCTACCGTGTGCTGTATACCGTTGTCGTATTTGTCGGGGCCACCATTCCCCTGAACCTGGTGTGGAATATTGCGGACACCCTAAACGGCCTGATGATCCTACCGAACATTGTCGCGGTACTGCTCCTCAGCGGGGTAATCGCCGCGGAAACGAAGAAGTACGGGAGCCTCGAACACATTGAAGATGTTGATTCGGACCCGGTTCCCCTCCTGGAGGAATTCCGGAAGACCCGGGGGTAACACCTCCTAAGTCTGCTTGTAGTGGGGGATGATCGGGCTACGGTCATCCCCTTTTTTTGTGATGCCTTGCAAATGGGCAATTTTTACGTTATCGTATTCAAACGGAGGACTAGTATGCCGGATATTCTTGACAAACCTATTGTTCTGCCTGAAACTGCTGCCATAACGGATTCTGACGCTGAATATGAGCTGTATATACAAGAAAAACTTGCCGAAGCAGAGGCCTATGCTGCCGGACCTGATGCAAAATGGTATACATGGGATGAAGTCAGAAATTTCATCAAGGTAAAGCATGGAATATGAGATTAAAGTTTTGGCGCCCGCAGTGGCTGATTTGGATTCAATTATAACCTATTCATCGCAATTCTATCCAAGTACGCCGAAGAAATTTCTTGACGCATTGGAAAAAGTAAAATTAAATCTACAGGATATGCCTTATATGTACCCAGTCTATGAAAAGCAACCAATTTACCGTAAAGTAGTAGTTTTAAACTACCTTGTATTTTATACGGTTGATGACGGAAAGCGTCTTGTCAATATTCATCGTATTCTTCCTGGAGCGTGGGATATTGGCCGTCATCTTCTTACCTAAAAGCCCAAAATAGATAAATGGCCCTATCGCGGTACTGCTCCTTTTGTTTATTACTCGTTGGTAAGTACCGATTCGACCAGGCGTTTGAAGTTCCGGTCCAGGCTTTTTGTGGTTTCCTTGTCCGGGTTACGGATATGTTCGTTTATATAAGAAACCTCATTCCGTTTCGCAATAACGGTGTTTCCTCTCCCTGAAGGCAGTTTGCGGCTAAATTCTCCGTACGCCAGTTCCGGAATTGTATCGGTAGTATTAGTATCGGTATCACCCATGTCCTGCACCGTAAGTATTTCGATTTCAGTGTTCAGGGCGCTGGAAAGGGGTACGGAAAGCAGGGGCTTTACAAAATACATATTCAGCGGTAGTTTCGCCTCGTCGGCTTCCGGTGCTTCGTCATCGGAGGATAACAGATCGGCAGGCTCCAACGCTTCGTCTTCAAGGGATAGCATCTCGGCAGGCTCCGGCGTGTCTTCCTCAGGAGAGAGCAGTTCGGCAAGCTCCGGCACATCTTCCTCAAGGGATAACAGCTCGACGGGTTCCTCCTCTTTAGCCGCCGGCCTCCAGCCTGACAATTCCCCTCCGGTTAAACTCGAGAATATTACGGGAAAGGGGGATTGGACTTTAAATTTTTCGACCATGGATTTTGCTGCAACCTCCTTTTGTTGTTCAATTTCCTTCGGGAGAGGGCTGAATTCAACCTGACTGGCCGGGTTGACCCTGCCGAAATCATCCTCGCCATACGCTAATTCCGATGGATCAAGCTCCCGGGTTTGCGGGGACGCAAATCCCCCTAATTCTTCCAGGTCTTCCGCTTCATTTATCGTTAGTTTTTCTTCCGCCTTAGGCGGTTTCGTGAGCAGGTACTGGTCCACAAGTGCCTTGAGCTTTTCTTCATCAATACTTGCACTGCGCCCGGTATCACCGCCGGTACCACCGCCGGTACCACCGCCGATAGCCGGCAGAAGTTCATCCCAGGATTTGTCAATCAATGCGTCGATTTCAGTGTCCTTACCCTTGGTTTTCAGGTCCCGCTTTAATTCGGTATGGAGTTCCTTCCGGCGCTGCTGCAGTTCTTTTCTCCAACGGTCCCAGTCCACATCACCCTTGGCGTCATAATATTCCTTAATCAAGTTGATCTGCAGCCCTTTGATCCGGTTCCGGATGACCGTCATGTTGTCCTGGCGGATATTGAGGAGCAGGAAAAGAATGAGATAGACCGTGAGGAGGAACGAAGCGAGGAGTATTACCCGCAGGGCATCCGGGAAACCCAGGACAGACTCGTTTACCAGGCGGCCTATAAAGAGACCCTGGGTGGTTTTCATGGACAGAAGGGCCAGCCCGGTATCCGTAAGGCCGGAATGGAGCCTGCCCAGGGAAAGGACGTTGTCCCGCCAAATTTGGGCGACCAGGGGAAGGGCGGCGCTTTTTCCCGCGTGGGGGAGACCGGTCACCAGGCCCGCCGGTTCGGAGATGGCCGAGATATCCTCCCCAACCTTTATCCGTCCCGCTTCGGCCATCCTATCCATCACGGCCCGGACCGAAAGGGAGAAGAGGGCGGTTCCCCGGTATACCCCATAGGAATCGAAGAAGGGATGGGAAAAGATGAGCCGCTCCCCAGCATCATCGATAACAATATGCGGATTTGAGCGATCCGGGGCTTCCACCTGCCAGTAGGGGATATAGCCGGGGCTTTCGGGGTAATTCTGGTAGCTAATGGAGTCCCGGTCCCGGCGTAGAATATCGGGCTGCCAGGTGGAATAGTGGATACGTATCCCCTGGGCATCAATAAACCGTACCGATTGGAGGCCCGGCAGGGATTCCATGAGGGCTCCGAAGACACTCGCCCGCCGGATTATATCGCCGCTGTCCTGGTTGGCGGCAAAACTCCGCTTGACCGCTTCGTCTTCCAGGGCGGCGGCAAAACGGGTTTGCAGTTCCGCAAGGAATTGCTCTATGGTTTGGGTATCTTCGGTAAGTTCCCGGTTTAAGGCCTTGACTACCGAGGGATTATAGAACCGGGCTTCCACCATATCAAACAGGTTTGTATACGCCAGGATGGTAAAACCGGCGAATAACACCACAGAAACGAGTAAGCTCAGTATGGCCTTCCGGGAAACAACCACTAAAAATCCTGCCAATTGTAATTTATCCATAGTATCGGATATTTTAGGCGCTTGGTATAGGGGGGCAAAAAGGAAATTGACATACGAAAGAAAAAACTTCATACTAACCGCACATTAACCCACGTTTTATAGGAGAATTTATGAAGCCGATTTATGATGTTGAAGAAAGGCCCCCTTTCTCAAAATCACTATTTTACGGATTGCAGCATCTGCTTGCATGTTTTGGCGCCACGGTGCTGGTACCAATGCTGGTGGGGTTAAACCCCTTATACGCGTTGTTTTCAGCGGGTATCGGTACCTTGTTATATTTGTGTATCACCAAGTTTAAGGTACCAAACTTTGTGGGATCATCCTTTGCGTTCATTGGATGCGCCATCATGGTGTTACAAACCTACGGCCCGGCGTATTTGGCCGGCGGAGCAATTGTGTCGGCGTGTTTTTATGTACTCATTTCCCTGTTAGTGTGGCGGGCCGGAACCGGTTGGATTAATAAAGTATTACCCCCGGTTGTTATCGGCCCGGTTGTTGCCGTAATTGGTCTTTCCCTGGCCGGAACCGCAATTGGTATGTCCGGCGCGGCGGATGGGGGTGATTTTACCGCTATGTTATTGGCCCTCGCAACCCTCGCGATAACCATTATTGCCATGTTTTGTAAAAATAAATTCGTTTCAAGTATCAGCATCGTTATTGGTTTGGCCGGCGGGTATCTCCTGTCCGCGATATTTGGCCGGGTAGATTATTCTGCGATTGCCGCAGCCCCGATTATAAACCTTCCGGTTTTTGTGGCGCCAAAGTTTAACGGCACCGTTATTCTGGTGTTCTCCTTAGTATCATTCGCAACAATCTGTGAACACATTGGCCATACCATGGTGACCGGGCAGATTATTGACCGGGATATCATTAAAAATCCGGGGCTTCACCGGACTATTCTGGGGGATGGTCTTGCAACCGGCGTGGCAGGCCTTTTCGGTTCCGTAGCAAACACAACCTATGGTGAAAGTCTTGGGGTGATGGCAACAACAAAGGTATTTTCAGTTTTCGTGTTTATCTTCTCCGGCGTTTTAGCAGTTATTCTGTCAATTTTTGGCAAGCTTGGCGGGGTATTACAAACCATACCTGCCCATGTTTTAGGCGGCCTGTGTATCCTCCTGTACGGCACCATTGCGGTAAACGGTCTCAAGCAGCTGGTGGTAAACAAGGTTGATTTTGATAAAACCCGCAATTTGATTATCGCGTCGGTCATCTTTATTCTTGGATGCGGCGGCTCGGTGTTTCAGTTACCCGGAAGCCCCTATCCGTTACTGACGTCAATTGCGTTTGCGGCTATTGTTGGGATTATACTTAATTTGGTTCTGCCGAAGGAAAAAGAAGGTAACTAAACTGCTGAAAAGAAAGGGCCGGCCGAAACAACGATTTTCCGGACAGCCCTTCTTCAAGGCCGGATTATTTTTTCTTTCTGCGTTAAATGTATTTTCCCCGCGATGCCCGGCTGCCTGATCCCTATTCATCGGTCAACGATCCACAATGGTAACGGTCTCGCCGTTTTTATTGATGGCGAACAGCTTTGGTGCCACGTACCACCGCGCCGGATTGGGATAAGGCCCGGGAGTTAGTGGTAAATTAAAAATATACTCGCTGATATAGCCAATGCCTAAGATAATTTCCCATACAAGCTGCCTTATCGTTTTATCCAATATTGGGCAATTGGATTTTATTATTACCCCGGAGGTTGTACCCCGTCGCCCCAAGCTGCATGGCCGTTTTGATACGAAAGGGATCTTCATACATCGAACACATCAGCAAAGCGGGCATTTTGACCCGCCGCAGCGCGTAATTTTTTTTTAAGTAGCCGATAAACTCCAGCCCGTTTTCTTCCCCCAGCGCAATATCCAGGATAATAACAGCAGGCAATTCATCCAAACCTTCAATCAGCCGCTGCGCCTCTTTTAGCTCCCCCGCCTCCCCCGCAATGCAGTGCCGCAGGTAAGCTATGGCAAAACGATGCCCAAAATGGTATACTGGGGAACAATATAATAGGTGACTAAATTGAAGATACTGAGTTGGAACGTAAACGGTATCCGGGCGGTGGAAAAGCGGGGCTTTGTGGAGTGGCTCCGGCAGGAATCCCCGGATATGCTCTGCCTCCAGGAAACCAAGGCCCATCCCGGTCAGCTTTCCCCGGAACTTACCGCCCCGGTGAACAAGGACGGGAAACCCTACCGGACCTACTGGGCCAGCGCCCGGAAAAAAGGGTACTCCGGGGTGGCTATTTATAGTAGAAAGGAGCCCCTGGATGTTCAGCCCTTGGGGGTCCCGGAGTTCGATGATGAAGGGCGGGTATTACAGGTGGACTTTAAGGACTTTGTCCTGATAAGCGCCTATTTTCCCAATTCCCAGGATGCCGGCGCACGGCTGGGCTACAAGCTGGACTTCTGCGCCGCCATCCTGGCCTGCTGCAACAAGCTTGTCGCCGCGGGTCGCCATCTGGTGCTTTGCGGGGATTACAATATCGCCCATACCCCCATCGATATCGCCCGGCCCAAGGAGAATGAGGGAAACGCCGGGTATCTCCCCGAGGAACGGGCCTGGATGGATACCTTTACCGCCGCAGGCTATGTTGACACCTTCCGGAGCCTGCACCCCGGGGAGCCCAACCATTACAGTTGGTGGTCCTACCGGGCGGGCGCACGGGAACGGAATGTGGGGTGGCGGATTGACTACCATTGTGTGGACCGGGCCTTTATGCCCAAGGTGACAAGCTCGATAATCAGGCCTGAGGTGCAGGGCTCGGACCATTGCCCGGTACAAATTGAAGTGAGGACCAAATGAGAATAAAGATGAAGATAAAATACAATTCCCCCACGGTGCTGACCTATGCCTTTGTCAGCGCCGTTGTCCTGCTCCTGACCCAGTTTGTTTCCCATTCCCTGACCGTGGACTGGTTTAGGGTGCCCGGCAGGGGGAGTTTTGATCCTTCGCGGATACGGCACTGGATAACCCTCTTTACCCATGTTATCGGCCATTCAAACTGGAACCACCTGCTGAATAACTTCGCCTTTATCCTGCTCATCGGTCCCATGCTGGAAACCACCTACGGTTCCCTGTCCCTGCTCCTGATGATCGCCATCACCGCCCTGGTAACGGGGGTGCTGAATGTGTTCCTCTTCAAAACCGCCCTCCTGGGCGCCTCCGGCGTCGTGTTTATGATGATTTTGCTATCCTCCTTCACCAACTTTACCGAGGGGGAAATTCCCCTGACCTTCATCCTGGTACTGGCGCTGTACCTGGGGCGGGAACTGTTCAATTCCTTCAGCGCAAACAATGTTTCTGAGTTTGCCCATATCGCCGGGGGTTTCTGCGGCAGCCTCTTCGGGTTTTTCAGGCCCCAAAGGCGGGGGCCGAGGCCGGGACCGATGCTGGAAGAACTGTAGTGCATATAACGGGATTGGCGGTGTTACTATTACTGACGCCCGCCCTCTACGGCTTGAATACTTCGATCACCGGGAAGGAAGCGGGCATTGAGCTTACGCCGGAATATAACCGGACCTATTACGGATGCATGACCTTCGCCGCTTCCGCATCCCTTGAATTGAATAAACGCTATACCACCCGGGGCAGCTTTTCCGTGTTGGCCGCAGGTAAGGCCTACGAGGTCGACGCCGCCGCGGGTTTTAGGATGAAACTACTCCGTAATCTGCCCCTCTATGTGTACCTTTCCTATATATTTAACACCATTCCGGACTATGAAACCCACAGTCATACTATTCTTCCCCTCATAGGTTTCAGGGGAAAGTATGCGGGGATTACCCTGGGGCACAACCTCCGCTTCACCGTCTTCTTTGACGAACCGGCTATCTTTGAGCCGATCCTGGCAGCCGAGGCCTACGTCAATTTTTATAATACCGAAAAATTTAGAATTGGGTTACGGGCCGCCAACTTCAATGACCTTGCCGCCGGCAATTTCGGCGCGTATTACCTCAGCCTGAACAGCACCCTGGGTATTACCCGATGGCTTTCCCTGCGAAACGATATGGAATTCTACCAGACCGGAAGCGTCGGCCTAAGTTCCAACTTTTACGGCATAGCCTATAAGGCGGGAGTGGTATTCAAATGGTAGTATCACTGCGCGGAAAGATACCGCTTCTGGCCATCCTCCTTGCGGTCCTTTCCTTTCAGGCGGCTTGCAATGTGGACCTCTTCGGCCTTTTCGGTTCCACCGAACTGGATACACGGCTTGAGAGCAAAAACCGCTTTGCTTTTCTGAGCAATGCCGACAGAAACCTTTCCCTGGGGGAAACGTATTCGTTTATTGTACTGAGCGATACCCACATTGAAAAGGGCGATGCCCAGGGGCTTGAAAAACTGAAGGATGTTATCAAGCCGCAAGATAAATTTGTGGTTATTACCGGGGATATTACCCAGAACGGCCGTCGGCAGGATGTGCAGAAATTCATCGACATAGCCGGTACGCTTGGCGTCCCCTGTTATCCGGTTATCGGGAACCACGATATTTATTTTGATAACTGGCCGGTATGGAGGGACCTGATCGGGTCTACCCGCTATCGTATTAATAGCGATACTACTACGCTGTTTATCCTGGATTCCGCCAACGCCTCCTTCGGCGCAGCCCAGCTTGACTGG
This sequence comes from Spirochaetia bacterium, assembly GCA_025997655.1. GTDB lineage: Bacteria > Spirochaetota > Spirochaetia > Treponematales > Breznakiellaceae > Termitinema. The sequence continues at coordinate 10,986 of BNUW01000016.1, read as the reverse complement.
CTTCAGGATGAACTCCGGACGGCCAAAAAGCATGTCTTTGTTTTTACCCATGCCAATTTGTTTGTGCAATACCCGGGTGATATTGAACAGATCACCGACACCCGGGAACGGGCCAGGATCATGTCAATCCTCAAGGGCCGTACCGACGCCATGTTCGCGGGCCATGTACACCGGCGGATTATCCGGGAAGCCGGGGGCGTCGGCTATATCTCCATTGAGGATTTTAAGAGCAACAAGACCTACTGCCGGGTACACGTTTCGGCGGGAGGGTTTCGCTATGAATTTAAGGAACTGTAGCGGGCGCTTGAAAAAAATTCGGCGGCAGTATACACTCATTCCATTATGCAGGATAATCTTGCCCAGATACCGGGACGAATCAAGGAACTACGGGAGATAATGGAAGTCAGCGCCATGGATATGGCGGCGGATACCGGCGTCCCCTACGAAACCTATACCCGGTACGAATCCGGGGAACTGGACATCCCCATCAGTGTTCTCTACAAAATAGCCCACCGGCTCGGCACGGACGCCACCGTGCTGCTGACCGGGGAGGACCCCAGGATGGATACCGCCAGCGTGTGCCGGGCGGGCAAGGGGGTAGAGGTTGAGCGGTACCCGGGTTATGAGTTTTCCAGCCTGGCCTACAATTTCAAAAACCGGACCCTGGAGCCCCTCCTGGTGTTTCTGGACCCATCCAGGGAACCCGCCGCGCCGGTGACCCATTCCGGCCAGGAGTTCAACTATGTGGTTGAGGGGGTAGTAAAGGTAACGGTGAACAAACGGGAGTATATCCTGGAGGCCGGTGACTCCATCTACTTCAACGCCCTGCTCCCCCATGCCCAGAGCGCAGTAAAGCTGCCGTCAAAATTCATTACCATCATACAGGAATAACATGAACGAGATACTGTCTAAATATTGCCCCCGGATAGACTTCGACAGCTACGAAGATTTCTACCGGAATTACCAATGCATTGTCCCGGACAACTTCAACTTTGCCTACGATGTGACCGATGAATGGGCGCGGATCAAACCGGACAAGCTCGCCCTGGTCTGGACCAACGATGCTGCGGAAATGAAGTCCTACACCTTTGGCGATATGAAACGCCTGAGCGACAAGGCCGCCAACGCCCTCCTTGCACTGGGTATCAAGAAAGGTGACGTAGTAATGTTGATCCTCAAGCAGCGCCCCGAAGTTTGGGTGATGTTAAACGCCCTGATGAAGGTGGGCGCGATCTGCATCCCCGGTACTTACCAACTCACCCAAAAGGACATTGTGTACCGCTGTAATATCGCCGAGGTTAAACTCCTTGTCAGTGTGGATGATCCGGAGCTTGTGGCCAATATTTCCGCCGCCCGTGCCCAATGTCCGGGGCTTAAAAAAATAGCCCTGGTGGGAACGCAGATACCCCCCGGCTTTATCGATCTCTGCACCGAAATAGAAAAGGCGCCAAGTGCCTTTGTCCGGCCCACGGGATCCGCCGGAACGGTGACCAAAGACAATATGCTGATATACTTTTCCTCCGGTACCACCGGGATGCCAAAGATGGTGCTCCACAACTATTCCCTGCCCCTGGGCCACATCGTTACGGCGAAATACTGGCAGTGCGTAGAGGATGATAAAATCCATTTGACCCAAACCGATTCGGGCTGGGCGAAATTTGCCTGGGGTAAGATCTACGGGCAGTGGATCTGTGGGGCGGCTATCGGCGCATACGATACGGAAAAGTTTACCCCCCAGGGCATACTCGACGCCTTGGGACGCCTCCGCCCGGCCACCTTCTGCGCCACCGCAACAATTTTCCGGTTCCTCATAAAGGAAGATCTTTCGGGTTATGATTTTAGTTATATTAACCACAGTTCTGTTGCGGGGGAACCCCTGAGCCCCGAGGTCTACAATAAACTAAAGGAACTTACGGGCCTGGAACTTCGGGAAGGTTTCGGCCAGTCAGAAACATCGGTGATGGCCGCTACCTTCAAGTGGCTCCCGGTACGGCCCGGCTCCATGGGAAAGCCCTCGCCCCTATTCGGCCTCAATCTATTGGACGAAAATGAGCAGCCCTGCGATGACGGCATTGTGGGTAACATCAGTATTACTAACGGCGGTGATAAGCCCCCGCCGGGATTGTTTACCGGTTACTGGAAGGACGAGGAGATCACCCGGAACTGCTGGTATGACGGTACCTATCATACCGGTGACATGGCTTGGCATGACGGCGATGGCTACTACTGGTTCGTCGGCAGAAACGATGATGTGATCAAATGTTCGGGTTACCGTATCGGCCCCTTTGAGGTGGAAAGCGCTTTGATGGAACATCCCTCAGTACTGGAGTGCGCGGTCACCGCCGCCCCGGATCCAAACCGTGGGCAGGTTGTTAAGGCCACCGTGGTACTAGCCCGGGGCTTTACCTCCACAGAAGAACTGAAGCGGGAACTGCAAAACCACGTCAAACGGGTTACCGCCCCCTACAAATACCCCCGGATTGTGGAATTCGTGGATGAGCTGCCCAAGACAATCAGCGGAAAGATCCAGCGGAACGTGATACGGAAGCAGGACGGTTCGGAAACTCCCGCGCAATGAAGTACCTGTACGAAACACATTTGCACACGGTGGAATCCAGCGCCTGCGGCCAGTCCGAGGGGCGCTCCTATATCCGGGGCTATAAGGAAATGGGATTCGCCGGCATCATCGTGACGGATCATTTCTATAACGGAAACTCTGCGGTCAACCGCCACCTGCCCTGGAGGGAATGGGTCAACGGCTTCTGCCGGGGCTATGAGGACACCCGGCGTGAAGGGGAGAAGCTGGGGCTTGATGTGTTTTTCGGCTGGGAGGAAACCTTTGACGCCGATGACTACCTCATCTACGGCCTGGACAAGGACTGGCTCCTTGCCCATCCCGAGGCGGCCCACTGGACCCGGCTGGAACAGTTCAATGAAGTACACCGTTACGGCGGCTGCGTTGTCCAGGCGCATCCCTTCAGGCAGGTGTACTACATCGATACGATTCATCTGTCCACCGGCTGCGTCGACGCGGTAGAGGCGGGTAACGCCTGCAACACATCTGCTTCCAATGATGCCCTGGCCATGCGCTACGCAGAAAAACTGGGCCTCCCGGTTACCGCCGGATCGGACATCCACCACTGCGGCCAGATCGAAACAGGACAGATTTTCGGGACCTATCTGGATAAGAAGATGAATACCATACAGGATTACGTGAAGGCCGTCAGGGAGCATACCCTCGCGGGATTACGGATGACCCCGGGGCGCTGCGATTTTCACGGTGATGAGACAGTAACACTACCCGTGGATATTCGGGACGCCGGGGATCGCAGTACCGGACAGGATTTGTGGGAATTTCTGGAACAGTAATACTACCCCAATTCTTTTGACCGCCTGTACGCCGCTTCCACCGCATTCATCACGGTTCCCCGGAAAGCGCCGTTCTCCAGGGCGGCCACCCCTGCTATGGTGGTTCCTCCGGGGGAGGTAACCATGTCCTTCAGTTCCCCCGGGTGTTTTCCGGTTTCCTTCACCATCGCTGCGGCCCCCAGGACCGTTTGGGCGGCGTAGCGCAGGGCCTTATCCCGGGGCAGCCCCGCCCGAACCCCGCCATCCGCCAGGGCTTCAATGAAGAGGTACACAAAGGCCGGCCCGGAACCGGAAAGGCCGGTGACCGCATCCATATAATTCTCGCCGATACGGTCAACTATCCCTGAAGCGCCCAGGATTTTTTCCAAAACCGCCAGAGACTCCTCCGTCACTTCCGCCGAGGCGGCCATGGCAATGAGCCCCTGGGAAATCAAGGCCGGAGTATTCGGCATGATCCGTACCACCGGTACGGCCCGTTCCACCGGTACATCCAGGAGGAGTTGGATCTTCCTGATGTTCCAGCCGGCGGCCATGGAAACCAGGGTTACGGGCTTCTTGTTATCTGCCCGCATGGGTAAGGCCGGGGCAATTTCCTTCAGCAGCGTATCCAGCGCCTGGGGTTTTACGGCGAGGAAAACAAAATCCGCCTCCATAACCGCATCACTGTTGGAGGGATACACCTTGGCGCCGCCCAGCTCCCTGGCCAGGACTTCGGCCTTTACCGTATCGGCATCGGAAACACCGATGTTTCCCGCCGGAAGTATATTTGCTGCCCCGTGCATCAGGGCCCGTCCCATGTTTCCGCTGCCTATACAGGCGATAGTTGTGTTCATGACCTTAGTAAAGCATAATTCGGGAGTTTATTCGAGAGTCCGGGGTCAGCGGGAGTTTATTGCGGCTAAGACGGCGGATTTGACCGCATAAGGGGTAATCCGCCTTTTCTTACCTTGTATGATGAATTTTGCTTGACATTTCATGCAACCTATAGTACGCTTGCGTATAGAGGTATAGTGATGGCAATTTTGCAGGTTCGTGACATAGATGACAGACTGTATTCATCCCTTAAACAAAAAGCAAAAAATGATAATCGCTCAATTAGCCAGGAAGTGATTTCTATTTTGGAATTTCATCTTTCAAATCCAAATATATCTAATGAAAATTCAACCCGGGAATTCCTGAATCTATCGTGGGATGATGATAGAACCGCTGCAGAAATCATTGATACCATATCGAAGGATCGGAAAAATAAAAAATCCTTTGGGGAATTTGATGGCGTATTTGATTGACTCTGATATTATCATTTATAGTTTAAAGCGGGACAAGAAAGTTCAGGCCAATTTCCTCAAAAATGAAAAAATACCCAAGTTTATTTCCATAATCACCTATGGGGAATTATTATACGGCGCCAAAAAATCAGAATGGGTAGAAAAAAATTTGGCGGAAGTTTATAGAATAAAAAGTTTATTTCCAATAATAGAGATTGATCTGCCAATCATCGAAGTATTCAGCGATCTTAAGGCAAAATACCGGAAAACAGGAATAGTAATAGACGATTTCGATTTACTCATTGCATCTACCGCATTAACATGGGATCAAACATTGGTGACGCACAATGTCAGGCACTTCGGGAAGATTAAAGAACTAAGGATAGAGAACTGGAAATGAACAGAATGCCATGTGTCTTTTCCGGCGGATTTGACCGCATAATGTTACAAAAGCCGGATCGGGACAATAAGGTTAGCGGTATCAAAGGCGCTTAGTTTTTCTGCCATACAGAGAATAGCCCCGGTCCCCCGCCGCAGAGGAACATTATCCAGGGACGAAAAAACTCTGGTAAGCCGGCTTTCGGGGGCGGCGGTTTTTTTGATTTCCAGCGGGAACAGGGTTCCGTCCCGTTCAAGAATCAGATCAATTTCTTTGTTGTCCCGGTCACGGTAGTAATAGACGAAGGGTTCAAGCCCGGCATTGTAATAGCTTTTTACAATTTCACTTACCGCAAAATTTTCCAGAAAAGCTCCATCCATGGCCCCATTCTGCAGAGTTTCTACGCTGCTCCACTTGGTCAGGTAGACCGCAAGAGCGGAATCATAAAAGTACAATTTTGGGGTCTTAATAGTCCGCTTGAGCGTATTATTGGAATAGGGGTGGAGATAAAAAATGATGCCCAATGTTTCCAGGATACGCAGCCAGTTTTTCGCAGTGGTGTGATCGATATCGCTTTCCTCGGCGATGGACGCATAATTAACGAGCTGTCCGGTACGGGCGGCAACGGCAACCAGAAAGGTATAAAATTTGAGGGAGTTAATGGTTCCCGAAAGATCCTTAATATCCCGGTCCAGATAGGTATTGATGTAACTCTGGTAAAAGTTTTCCCGGTTTGAATATTGCCCGCTTACCAGGGCGGGCATACCGCCGGTAAAGATACGGCTGAATATTTCGCGTAGTCCGGCAGGCTTACGTTGTTTTTGTTTTTCCATAAGATAGTCAAGATCCGGCTTAAAGGGTTCGGACAAAACAGGGCCAGGTATTTTATAGGGAGCCTCGGTTTCGTTTTGAGACAGGGGCAGAAGCTGCAACAGGGCAATCCGTCCGGCCAGGGATTCCTGCACGCCCCGCATGAGTTTAAAAAGCTGGGAACCGGTAAGCCAAAAATCGCCCGGCCTGTGGTTGGTATCAATATGTATCTTGATATAGGTAAACAGCTCCGGGGCGTATTGCACCTCATCAATAAAAATGGGCGGCTTGTGCAGCTGGAAAAACATCTCCGGATCTTTCTGTGCCAAAACCCGATCCTTGATATTATCCAGGGAGACATAGATGCGGTTCCGGCCTTCTTCCCGCGCTAATTTCTGAAGCATGGTGGTTTTGCCGGTCTGCCGGGGACCGGTGATGAGAACCGCAGGGTATTCCCGGCTTAAGCTTTGGAAAACAGGCTCCATATTCCGGTGTATGTAGGTCATTATGTACCTCGGCAGATCTGGGATATAGTCCTAGATTAGCCGGGATTTGGGAAAAGCGCAAGGGGCAGGATCCGGCCCTAATCCGCTGAATGGAGCTTGATTATTTGTGAGATAAGGTCATCCAGGGATTCCTCGGCGGCCTTTTTCAGGACCTTCTTTTTATCGTTAACCAACTCTGCTATTTGATGTAAATTCGTCCCTTTTTCCGCACCCTCCGCAGTTGGTACCCCGCCCGGAGGCCGCAGGAGTTCATAGACCTCCATATTCAACGCCTTGGCGATACGCATAAGGGTTTTATCGCTTACCCAGGTTTTGCAGTATTCAATATTTGCCATATAGGACATGGAAATATTGGCATATTCCGCCAACCGCGGCTGAGTTATATGGAGGGTTTCCCGAGCCGTCCGTATGTTAGTGGAGAGCGTTTTTCTTAAATCAATGGATTTCTTCACGTATAAAAACATATGGCATTGTCATATTTTATCAAAACTTGGTATTGACATAGTTTAAGATATTATGGTATTATCCTACGAAATTGTTTATATGGTGACAGCATAGGTTTAGTCATTGACGACTAAATTGGCAAGGTATTTACAGATACCGGGCCAAGGTGGTGTGAGACATGGAGTAGTGGCTTTTATGCCGTCTTTGGGCGGCTTAAAGACGGTGGGCGTTGCCCATTGGCTAGAGAGGTATTTGGTGAAGGAAAATTCGCCTACAGGACAAATAAACATTAGCTGAGGAGGCTGAAAATGAAGAAGAATGTGTTTTTTGTGGCAATGCTTGGTATGGTGCTGGCATTCGGAATGATGGTTGTTGGTTGTGATGGCGGAGGTGGCGGTGGTAACGGAGGTGGCGGCAATATACCATCAACAATATCGTATACTTACAGTAGCGGTGATGGGTATGAAATGATCATTACAAAGGCAAATCCCGCAAAAAGTATTATCTCTATGAAAAGCATTTACCCAATGGGAGATTATGAAGGTAGCGCATGGTCAAGGGCTGTATTAACTGATGGGGAAACGGCCGAATATACTCTAAGAGGTAATGGCGTTGTAAAAAGTAACGGTGCTGTATATATGGGAGGATCTATAGCAACATTTACACCCGCATCGGGGAAACCTATGTTTACGGGTACACTTTCAGACGTTGCATTATTAATTGAGGGCGAGGTGGAGCTTAATGATGGCACATCAATAACGATAACATCATGGGATAATATAACAACTACGGTTGTAGAATTTGCTGATTATTTCGGCGCTTGGAATGGATCTGTAACAGTTTTTGATGACGATTATCCTTTTCAATTAGTAATAAGGGATGGAACTTGGGAGTTGTCAATTGACTTTCTCGATGGTTATGGCTTAGAATTTGATAGCTCTGGAGTGTGGCAGATAGCTGAAATTGGTGAAACTACAATCCGCGTTAATATATTCCAAACAGTACCTGACTATACTGAAATAGGTTATGCACAAACAGATGGCCATGGAGGGATGAAAATTGGGATGACTGGTGGAGCCTATCCGGGTACAGTTGAGTTAAGTAGGTGATCCAGTTTTTTTATAGGGAATGAGGTAAAAATGGCTCATGTAGCAGATTTTTACTTCGTTTAACACACGCTATACGCTACGCCGCAGTAGCGGCTTGGTCGTATAGCTTTCGTTATGTACCAATATTGCGACTCTTGATGCATATTTGAGCAGAGAAAATGAGTATGGAAATTTATATGGGTTGCTGTTGCCTAAACAGGTCATTTGATGATCAAACTCAGGACAAAATCCATATAGAAAGTGATACCATAATGGCCATTTTATAGAAGTGTTTTTATGGTAAATGGGTCCTGATATGAATAATCAAGTAATCACAAGGGATATAAATTCCATACGGAAATTAGGCATAGAAGCATTGATGGAAAAACTGGGTCCGGTGGTGCATGGTTGAATTTATGCACCAATTTGATTCCGGCTATGGCGATTATACGAAAGAACGGCATGCTTGGCTGGATAATCTAACTATTGAAGATATAAGCTGCGAAATAAAAAATATAAATAAGGTGTAAATAGGGCTTCTGGGAGCAGTCCTGTGGACGAAGTGCGGGGAATCAATTATCACTTTGCCAATATCAGCAAGGTGATAGGTGTTCCGCCAATGCTCGCCATTTTGAAATGGCCGCTGAACGTGGAGTGGTGTGTTGATGGAAAAAAATAAGGAAACACCGCTGCGTGTCCATGCACGGCTATCGGTAGCAGAGTTTCGCATCGTATATCACACGGTTTCTGAAACGCCGCCCGAAGGCGGCTAGGTCTCCGCTCCCTGCCGGTCGCTCCGACACATTTCCGCCCAAAACATCAGAAACCTATCGCGTTATGCGAAAGAAATACGGCATTATTTTTCCATTAATATAAATGGTTAAAAAAATATTTGCGATGTATCTTTCTCAGGTATCGCACCGTATTTTATACTTCGTTGCCTTTTTCTAATTTTTGTATTTCTTTTATTTTTAAATATTCACCCGGAGTATATACTTTTATTGTTGATTTCTTATAATCCTCTGTATTCCTTGTAAGTATATAATCAATTTTATTTTCTACTGCCGTATAATATTGTACCGCATCTTCAAAATCTGAAAAACCTGATTCCAATGCCTTTTGTATTATTATTGCGTTCTGCGGGGACACTTGAACACGAATTCCGGCTTACTTGAACAGCCGTGCGGAAATACTTGAACAGAAAAACGGGAACATTTGAACACGCATGCGGAACACTTGAACGCCTTTGCGGAACATTTGAACAGGCTTGCGGGAACACTTGAACGCCCTTGCGGAATACTTGAACATCAACCTCTCCGAAATATCGTATGCTTCCTGGGAATAAACCAGGAGGCAAGAACCATGAGGAGAGTAGGAATGGAAAAAGCACGAGAGATCCTGCGTTTGAATGACGCCGGGATGACACAACGGGAAATCGCCTGTGCCACGGGATGCTCGCTGGGGAATGTCAACGCCATTCTGGTGCGGGCACGGGAGGCAGGCATTGTAGATTTGAAGACGGTGAGGAATAAGGAGCTGAGCACGATCCTGTATCCGCCGGTAAAAGAGGCGGGAACGAAACGGGAAGAGCCGGATCTGAACTGGGTCAGGCGGGAGATGCAGCGTCCAGGGGTAACATTGACCCTGCTCTGGGAGGAGTACAAGACGGCCCATCCTAACGGGTATATGCTTTCGCAGTTTTGCGAGCGGTACCGGAAGTTTTGCAAACAGAATGACGTCTATATGCACAAAACCTACAAGGCTGGGGAACGAATGTTGGTCGATTGGGCAGGACTTACCTTGCAATACACCAATACTAACGGAGAAATAGTAAAGGTGTACTATTTTGTGGCGGTTCTTCCGGCCAGTTCCTACCTGTATGTGGAACCATTCCTGAACATGGGGCAGGAATCATGGATTACCGCTCACGGTAATGCGTTTGAGTATTACGGCGGAGTCCCTGCTATCATTGTTCCAGACAACACTAAAACTGCGGTTATAAAAGCGAAATATTATGACCCGGAACTCAACAAGACGTATCATGACATGGCCCAGTATTATGGGGCAGCAATCATCCCGACTAGGTCGAGAGCCCCCCGTGACAAAGCCCCTGTTGAAAATTCGGTACTCATCGTTGAACGGAGAATAATAGCAAAGCTGCGAGACCGGCAGTTTCATTCATTCCCGGAAGTGTGGAAGGCGGTGCAGGAGGAACTTGAGATTCTTAACACCCAGCCATTTGCAAAACTGTCAGGGAATCGGCGGGAAACATTTCGGGAACTGGAACAGGGGCAGTTGCGGAAACTACCGCCCTCCCGGTATGAGTACGCCGAACACAAGCTGGCCAAGGTTGGTTTCGATTACCACGTTCACTTTGACTCCCATTACTACAGCGTCCCCTACACCAATGTGGGGAAGCAGGTAACAGTCAGGGCTACTTCCCGAACTATCGAGATATTGGCAGATGGAGAGCGTTTAGCCGGTCATTTACGCAATTACGATAAATATAGCCGGTATACCACCGATGATGAGCATATGCCCGAAAAGCACAAGGCGGTCGCCGACTGGACACCGGAACGGCTCCGTAAATGGGCAGCAAAAACAGGTGCAAGAACGGAAGCCTATATTGTTTGGCTCATGGAGCAGCGGGAACATCCGGAACAGGCGTTTAAAACTTGCGCAGGGATACTACGCATGGGGGGACAGGGAACCAAGGAACATATGGAGCAGGTTTGCGAACAAGCCATGGCCAACAATATTTATACTTACAAGTATTTTGAACGGTTGTTTAAGCGCAGCGATTTGTCGGTTGATGGTCAAGAGAAATGCAACCCCATTACCCATGAGAACATTCGTGGACAGGAATACTATTCTTTGGCAGAGGAGGCGCTTCATGCTTAATAAAACTACGATAAACCAACTGCATGACCTTCACCTCTCAGCCATGGCCGCCAAGTTCATTGAACAGCAGGAACAGCAGGATATGATTGTACTCCCCTTTGAAGAACGGCTTGCCCTGTTGGTCGAAGCCGAATGGCTTTCAAAACGGTCAAAGCGGATCGACCGGCTGGTGGTCAAGGCGGGCTTCCGTTTCCCGGCAGCCGTCGAAGATATTGACTACCTCG
>BNUW01000015.1 GCA_025997655.1 Spirochaetia bacterium | reverse complement strand
GGATCATGGAAGCCTTCCGGCAGGGCGAAATCCGGGTCCTGGTAGCCACCAGCGTAGTGGAGGTGGGGGTGGATGTGCCCAACGCCACCTGCATGGTCATAGAGCATGCGGAACGTTTTGGCCTTTCCGCCCTGCACCAGCTCCGGGGCCGGGTCGGCCGGGGCGACGCGCAGTCCTACTGTTTTTTTGTGTACTCCGGTCCCGGGGATGGCAGCGCCCTTACTGAAGACGGCTTGGCCCGGCTCAATGTGATAAAGTACAACTCCGACGGCTTTGTCATCGCCGAGGAAGACCTGAAGCTCCGCGGCCCCGGCCAAATCGCCGGCATAGAGCAGTCGGGCTATCTTTCCCTGGGTGTGGCCGACCCCATCCGTGATACCGCAGAACTTGCCCGCGCCCGTACCGATGCCTTTGCCATACTTGAGCAGGACCCGGCCCTGGCCCTCCCGGAGCATCACTGCATAGCCCAGGTACTGGAACGGGCGCCGCCTTTCTCGCAGGTAGTTCTGTAGGATACCTGGTCGGGTCAAAATAACCCACAATTCAACTGAATTTAGGGGAATGGGTCATTTTGGAACGCAGCCGGCTTTTATCCGGAATCCCCGGGGATTCGTTAAATTATCATAATTCCTTACTATACAATAAATTACAAGCAATGATTCATTCGGCGGCAAGGGTTGGCACGGTTTTTGCAAAGTATAAGCAATAAAACATAATAGGAGACCCGAATGACGGCAGTTAAAACGAGAAAATCAACCGGTTCTATACCGAACCATAGTTCTGATGAAAATATACTCTCCATGTATCTGAAGGAAATCAATCGGATTCCGCTTCTTACGCGGGAAGAGGAAAATGCGGCGGCCCGGGACGCGGCCAAGGGTGACCGGGCGGCTCAGCATAAGCTGGTAAACGCCAATCTGCGCTTTGTGGTCAATGTGGCAAAAAAGTACCAGGGCCAGGGGCTCCCCCTTACGGACCTCATCAGCGAAGGGAATATCGGCCTGATGAACGCCATTGAACGCTACGATGTCGATAAAGGGTATCACTTTATCTCCTATGCGGTCTGGTGGATACGGCAGGCCATTCTCAAGGCGGTTTACGAAAAATCCCGGATGATCCGGCTGCCCCTGAACAGGGCTAACGAACTGGTGCAGATAGAGAAGGCCAGGAAGTGCGTCCAGGCGAACGGAACCGGGGAAGCGGAGATCGTTGAAATCGGTCGGCTTTTGGCCATGGAACCGGAGCATGTGGCGGATCTTATCAATATTTCCCGGGACATGGTTTCCCTGGAGAATCCCGTATATGACGAAAGGGATTCTTCAACCCTGGGTGACTATATTGAGGATGAAAATTACCTCTCGCCGGAGAAATTCGCCATTGATGCGGTACTCCACGACGATATAGAAACGGTTCTGGACACCCTCCATCCCAAGGAAGCGGATATCCTTCGGTACCGGTTTGGGCTGAACGAAAAGGGTCCCATGTCTTTAAAAGAAGTTGGGGATTACTTCAACCTGACCAAGGAACGGATTCGGCAAATTGAAAAGAATGCCCTCCGCCGCTTGCAGCATCCTGCCCGTCGGCGTGTTCTTGAGCATTACGTAGCCTAACTCAGAGTTTTTCCCGCAGCAAAATTTCCCTAAACCCTGCGTTGTAGAGCCGTGCGGCGGCTTCCTGCATGTCGCTGCCTCGCACCCCGGGTATCAGCACCCGCACGAGTCCCCCGGTTGTTGCAAAAGTAGGGCTGAAACCGGCGCCCGCCGCACGGGAAAATGCTTCCTGGGCGTTTGCATGGGTTTTGTATGCCCCCACCTGGACCCAATATTGGGTTGTATCCTGGGGGCCGGGCATACGGGGTTTCACCTTAACCATGTTTACCGAAGGCTCAGTCCTGACTGCCGCAGGGGTACCCTTGGCTGCGGACAAACCGCCTACAATAAAATATACGGGAGTAGAGCCGGGGATCAAAGTAAGCGTCCGCGCCGGTGTCTGTACCGGGGCTTGCCGCACGGGGACTTGCGGTACAGGCTTTCCGGTACCCGGTATCCAGGGATCGGCCAGTTCCGGCATCCATTCCCTTGCCGCCTGTGTCGGCCAGGGCACCGGCCAAGGTATAGCGCCGGTTTCCCAGGGCGGTGTAAGGGGAGTGATTTCCGATGTAGGGGTAGGCGGAGCTGCGGTATAGGCGCCCGGCCCGGAGGTCTCCGCATAGGGGTTGTACACGGGATATGCCGGAGCCGTCGCGTAAGGGTTGTACCCCGAGGCCGGAGCCGAGGCATAGGGGACATACCCGGAAGCTGTTGCATAAGGACTAGACCCGGGGTTAGGCGGAGCCGCCGCATAGGGGTTATATCCAGAGCTTGCCGGAGCTGTTGCATAAGGGTTATATCCGGGGTTAGCCGGAGCCGTTGCATAAGGGTTATATCCAGGGTTAGCCGGAGCCGTTGCAGAGGGGTTATATCCGGGGTTAGCTGGAGCCACCGCATAGGGGTTGTATCCGGGGTTAGCCGGGGCCGTTACATAAGGGTTGTATCCGGGGTTAGCCGGAGCCGCCGCGTAAGGATACCCTGGCACTGCTTGGGCGGCACAGATTGCCGTGACAAGCACGCCTAATAGCACCGGTATAATGAGTCGTTTTAGCATTTTAATTCCCCTCCCATAGGTATATCAATTTAATTATTATCTAAAAATAAGCATTTAAGCAAGTTGTTTTCGCTTGGAGGCGACATAGCGGGAAAAATCGTTGATGCTTTTGACCACTATCCGGTCTTTGGTGAGTTCCAGCCGGCCCTGGGCTGCAAATTGGGAGATAATTTCCCGGGCTTCCCTGACGCTCATGGCCGCCCAGTGGGCAACATCCTCCACGGTGGTCTGCAATTCCCGGGTATCTGCGGCCGCCTGTTCCTTCCCGGTCTGGTTTTCGTCCAGCATGAGGAACACATCGGCAATCCGGGCATGGGGGTCCTTCAGGGTAAGGATCATGAATTTGCGCTTTGCATCGTAAAGGCGCCGGGTAAAGGTCTTGAGCAGCTTCAGGGCAATTTGCGGGTTCCCGGCCATGAGGATATCAAAGTTCTGCCGGTTGAATTCCAGAACCCGTACCGTATCCAGGGCAATGGCGGTAGCGGACCGGAGGGAATCCTCCAGAATAGCCATTTCCCCGAACATTTCCGAAGGCTGGAGTATGTCCAGGGTCTTTTCCACATCCCCAATCACCTTAACCAACTCCACCCGGCCTTCCTGGATCAGATAAAAAGAGTCCCCGGGCTCAAATTCGGAGAAAATCATCTCCCCGGCCTCAAAGGTCCGGGCAAAACGGGAAAACGCCGTACGGTCAAAGCTCGCGAGGTCACCGGCCATGCTATACCTCCCCCAGGGCCGTCAGAGCCCTTTTTGTCTTTGCAGTAAGCGGATCCTCGTCGCCGGGAACCATGGAGAGGATCTTCCGGTAAAAGGAGACCGCCCGATCCTTCTCTCCCCCCTTTTCAAAGGATTTGGCAACGAAAAAGAGGGCGTCCCCCATCCTGGGATGCTTGGGATAGCTGGTGAGCATCTGGGTGAAATGCTGGATGCACTCGTCAAACTTATCCATCATGAAGAGACAGCGGCCGGTTTCGTAGCTGCTTTTTGCCACATATTCAGGATCACCCTTGCCGTCCTGGATTTTCTTCAGAAGCACAAAGGCCTGTTGGAATTTCCCCTGGGAGATAAAACTTACCGCATCGTAGTAGTTCTGGGTGATATCAGGCTCCGGGACCTTCGGCGCACCGTTGAACGCAGCCCCCGTAATACCGTGCAGGGTATTCAGGAACTTCACCGCCAGAGCGGCATTTTTCCCTGCGGGATAATGGGTAAGGTAACGGCCGAATATATACTCGGCTTGGGAATTGCGCTTGTTCTTAAAGTAGTATTCCCCCACCTTAAAGAGGCTCTGCTCCGAATCCTCCGGATCGTAGCCCTTATCTACCATAATATGGGCAATATGCCGGTGGACACGGCGTAATTGATTGGAAAAAACCTTGAGCATCTTTATAATGATCCGGGGATTCGCGCCGACCAGTTGTTCAAATTCCGGGATGGTAAAGACAATGATGGTACTTTCCCCGGTAACGATGGCGTTTTCCTCCTGGGGATACCGGCCCAGGGCAGCCTTTACCCCGAAAAATTCCCCGGTTTGTACCGGATCGGAAGCATTCGCCCCGGTTTCAATGTTCTGATAGGCCAGGTTCACCGTTCCGCTTTGGAGGAGGTAGATTTTCTCCCCGCTGTCTTCCCCAAGAAAGTAAACAATCGCCCCGGCCTGGCACTGTACTGTTTTCGGCATACCCACCTCCTACTTTAGCAGGCTCCTACTGCCCCGGCTCAAAGGGCAAAAAATCAAGGATCTTCTTAAACCCTATCTTTTCCCGGGCCTGGGCGTAAAACTTCCCGGGATCCCCCAGGACAAACATAGGCCGTCCCGCTGCGGTAATTTGGGAGTACCCAAGGGGTAATTTACCCCCGGGCTGGTTGCCCCCAAACAAGTCAAGGAAGCGCAGTTCCCCGTAAAGGGGTTTCCCCGCCAGGGAGAGGAATTCGATATCCCCCATGCCTGCTGCGGCCAGGTTTTCGTAGGGGTCATCGGATTGGCCCCGCAGTACCAGCATATCCGCCAGCTTGCCCTCATCCAGGCTGCCCAGGCTGTCTTCCAGGTGGAGCGCCTTTGCGGCGTTGATGGTAACCATCTCGAAGATGGTTTTGGCGGGAAGGTCTTCGCCGTATAGCTTCCGGTACAATTCCCGGCCATAGTGTATTTCCGCCAAGAGGTTAGCGGAACCGGAGTGGGTCGAATCGGTACCCAGGGTGACATTCACCCCTTCCCGGAGGAATTTGCGGATTTTGCAGGTAACGTTGAACATGAGCATATTGGAGGCAGGACACCAGGAAATGCTGGCCCCGGCCCTGGCGGTTTTCCGTATGTCCTCATCACTAAAGCCGATGCAGTGGACAAAGAGGCCGTACCGGTCCAACGCCCCAAGGTTTTCCAGATTTGCAAGCCCCCGCATGGACTCCTCGTCAAAGCCCTCCGCAAGGTGGGTGATAAAGGGCCAATTGTTTGCTGCCGCCCGCCGGTGTTCAATTGCAATGCCGTCCCCCCATTTGAGGTCGTAGGAGGATGCTTCATGGGCCAGGGCGTAGTTTTGAAGCGCCCGGATAGGCAAATGGGGAAGGAAATCCTGGTTTATCGAATGGGGAAAGTGGTCAACCACCGTGGTCACCCCGGAAAACAGGCTTTTGTAGGAACTCAGGGTATACATATCCTCTGCGGTAAGGTTAGCCCGCTCGGCATAGGCGGCGGAGGCTTTCAGGTCATCATCCCAGGGGAGCCAGGTCAAATAGAATTCCCCTGGTTTCGGCCCAATCCGGGGGAGATAATTCCCCCGCAAATGATCATGGGTGTTGATCAGCGCGGGGTACACAAAGGATTTTCCCCCTAAATCCAGGGATTTCGTGGTTCCAGGGGAGCTTTCTGTGGCAAATTTTCCGTCCTTTACGTGAATAGCGGCGCTTTTTGCCCCATTCCCGACGAACCTACCGGTTTGAGCGTTCACCGCCAAGCAATTTTTTAATATATAATCAAACACCCTTCCATTCTATGACGGCGGTGGGTAACAGTCAACACGCCACGCACGCGCGCACACGGATACTACAGTATTGCAGACATAAAAACGTATCTCCGAGGACGGCTACCCAATTAATGGGTAGCCTCCTACTCGATTTCAACAGACAGGCCCCACCCAAAAACTATTCCAGGCATATTCTTTTCCTACTGACAGGACCCCCTCCCGTTTCGCGTCATGAGGAAAAGAATATGCCCTACCAAGGGTATTGGGGGTGGCGGTAGGAAAAGAATATGCCCCACCAAGGATATTGGGGGTGGCGGTAGGAAAAGAATATGCCCCCCACCAAGGGTATTGGGGGTGGCAGAGAGAAAGTACGGGAAGGACCCTCCGGGAGGGGCCCGTGCTTTCTCACTGACAGGACCCCCCGGTAATCTATTCCTGGCATATTCTTTTCCTACTGACAGGACCCCCCACTAATCTATTCCTGGCATATTCTTTTCCTACTGACAGGACCCCCCACTAATCTATTCCAAGCATATTCTTTTCCATACCTTGCCAGATCCCGTACTTTTGGTCCATAGTATAGCAACACATGACTGAAACCCAGGAAGACGCCCTCTACGAATTTCTCGAAAACAACCGGGACCCCTTTACCCTGGGTGATGTAATGAGTTTTATCCGGCTGCTGGATTTTTCCCGGAATACTCATTTGGCGGAGGAAATTACCGCCTTCATCGATTCTCAGAACATTGCCTTCCGCCTTGGGCCGGGAAAATGGCTGTCCCGGCGGGGTTGTTTTGAGCCCCTGCGCTTCGTCATCAGCCCCACCCGGCCGGAATTGGTGAACGGCATCCTGATCCCCGGCCACCGCTGCGTTCCCTTTGCCAATCCGGCGCTGATGCCCCAGGAATACACGTTTTTCTATAAGGGGCGGCAGATACCTTTTTCCTCCATTGAGGGCCCGCCGGAGGATTTTTACCCCTATTACACCATTTTTGGGGAGGAATATGCCCCCCAGTATGTGGCAAAGGACAATCCAAATAACGAAAGCGCCTTTAACGAGGACCCCTACGAGGACCCGCCGGATGTTTCCATCCAAACCCTGGATATGCGGAACCTCTACCGGGAACTGGCCTTTGTGCCCGGGGATAGGTTTGTGGTTTCGACCCGGGACTGGAGGGATGGCGCCTTTGAGCTTGAGGCGGTACGGAAGGATCGGTGGTCCAAGGTGGACCTCTATGCCTGGCAGGAGGCCGCCGAGGGGGGCTTTGAGGAGAGTTTTAAGTCCCTGGGACCGGGGGCGTCCACTGAGGAACAGATTGCCTATGCCTATTGGTACGGGGGGAAGCGGATGCGGGATGTGCCCGCCTATTCCCTGGAGGATTTTCTCTACGAACAGACCGACCGCATCGAGACAACCCCCTACGGCATAGAAACCCGGTTCTGGTTTGCCGGGAAGGAGATCCCCGACCGGAAAGGACTGGAGGGGCTTCATAACGAATCCCCGTCCGAGGAGATCCTTGGCCGGAGCGGGGCGCCCATATCGGACTATGTGGTGCAGTCCTATGTGTGGGATGCCCTCTACAGGCGGGACAAGGATATCGGGGCGCTGGTAAAGCGCATCATCCCCCCGACGGTGAAGATGGAGGAAGCGGACCGGGAGTACCTCCTGGGGTTTGTCAGCGAATTGTTGGCGGAATTTGAGCCCCTCTATTCCCCCTTTCGGGATGCCGGCATGGGGCCTATCCGCCAGCGCATGGGGGAACTCCATACCGCAGTGATAGACCTTGCGGCCCAGCTCCGGCGGGGGGGTATCAACAATTCCTGGCTTCCCAAGCATACCTTCATCATCCTCTCCCAGATCCAGGCCCATGCCGCCGGGGTTTTGGAGGAGCTGGATACGGATACGCCCCCAGCGGGGGATGAACTGGAGGCCATGGATAATTCCCTGGACAGCATGATCGAAACCTATGAGGATATCAAAGAACTGATTGACGACGCCCTGGACAACTTCCGGCAGAATAATCTTTCTGTGGTGAAATTCCACAAGCCGGCGGGGTTTGAATGGCGGATTGTCCAGGTGAGCCTGGGGGGTACCGATGTCTGGCGCCGCATTGTCCTGCCGGATAGCTGCCGCCTGCGTGTTCTCCACCGGATAATCCTGGCCCTGCTGGGGTGGAAAGGGGAGTATCCCTATCATTTTGCCCTGGACGAACAGGGGTCATCGGGCCGGGGACGGCTGGACCTGGATTTGGCCCTGGGGGAAATTGACCTGAAAGGGGGGAATGCCCTTTTATATGAATACGGATCAAAATGGACGGTAAAGATACTGCTTCTTTCCCGGTACGAGAGCGAGGGACAGCCGGAGATCCGTTGTGTTGCCGGGGCAGCTTCGGCGCCGCCGGAATACATTGACGGCCCCATGCGGTTCCGGCGGTATATCGTGGCCCTGGAAAAGGGGGCCGATGCGGAACGGAAACTGGCGCTCCGGGAACTCGGACAGGATTTTGAAAGCGGCGCCTTCGACTTGGATGCCTGTAACCGCACATTGGCGGCGGCACTGGAAGGGGAGGGAAAAATATAATGGACAAAACAGCCGAACCGGGTTTGATTGAGCTGATCAAACGGGGAGGGGAGTTCCGCACCATTTCTGCTTCGAATTCCCAGGAATACGTAACGGTCCTGTTACGGACAATCGATCTTCCCCCGTCGGTGAACCGGAAAGCCCTGTTAAGCGCGGTGCTGGAACGGGAAGCTCTGATGACCACCGCCGTGGGGAACGGCATTGCCCTGCCCCATCCCCGGAACCCCATCATCACGAATCCCGCCGAGCAATTGGTGAGCATTAGTTTTCCTGAGCGGGAACTTGACTGGGCGGCCCTGGACGGCAAGAGCGTGCATACGGTTTTCCTTATTATATCCGCATCCCCAAAGATGCATCTCCACACCCTTTCGCGGATCAATTTTTTCTGTCAGCAGGAATCCTTCAGGATGCAGCTCCGCAGCCGTGCTTCCCCCGCAGAAATACTAAAGACCATTGAAGAAACCGAGCGGACCTGGTCAGTGTAAATTAAACCGGTCGCTTAATTCCTTCAGGTGGCTGCCGATAAAGAGCGCCCCATAGGCGCTTATCACCGCGCCGATGGTGATCCCGATGGGGAGCAGGAACGATGAGCCCCAGTGGTCGGCCACCTTGCTAAAGTCCATCCCCAGAAAGGAGGTGGACAGGGATATCAGAATGATGAGGCCCGTGACCACCCAGCCCCGGAAGGAAACCCCCGCGCCGTTCTCCCTGAACGCACCGTTCTCCATGAACGCTGCCTCGGGGAATTCTTCCATCTGATCTTCCAGGCTGATGCTCCGCATGATCCGTTCTTCCAGCCCCTTCGGCGCCCTGGGGAAGAAGCTTCCCGTCATGAGGAGCCGGGTACGTTCCAGCCGTTCGATTTCCCCGGCGCAATGCCCACAGTGGAGGAGGTGCAGTTGTATCCTCAGGTGGGTAAGAAACGGCAGCGCAGTGTTTCCTTCAAATTCGTATGCCCTATCCATTACATCATGACAGTTCATTCAATACCTCCAGTTTTTCCCGGAGCAGTTTTTTTGCCCGGAACACATGGGACTTAATTGTATTAACCGGATACCCGGTGATACATTCTATCTCCTGGTAGGACCGGTCATAGAAAAAAAACAGGTCCACGCAGATCCGGTACCGTTCGGGCAGATCCTTCACGGCTTCCCGTACCGCTTCGATGGCGGCGGCCCGGAGCAAATCCTGTTCAGGGGACCCCCGGCCGTCATCGGCACTTGCCCCGCCATCCTCATCGGCGAGGCTGTGGTACTCCTTCTGCCGCCGGATGTTGTTCACCGCCGTGTTGTAGGCGATCCGGTAGAGCCAGGTGGAAAACCGGGACCGGCCCTGAAAATGGGCGAGGCTGCGGAAACTTTTCAGGAAAACTTCCTGGGTAAAATCCGCGGCATCCTCGGCGTTCCGAAAAAAACTCAAGCCCATCCCATACACCGGCTGCTCATGGCGCTGTACCAGGATACGAAACAACTCCTTCCGGCCCGAGACGACCTCCGCGACGATGAACTGATCGTCCCCAGGGTCCCCGCCAACGTTGCCGTTGGCGCCACCCATCATGAGTTTTTATCGCGCCGTCGTATCCCATAAAAAATTAACAGGCCGGCGCCCAGCGAAAGGGGAATAATGCCGCCCAGCAGACCATAACCGGCCCCCTTGGCTATGGCGAGGAATACGGTTAAACTAATCCCCACGGATACCAAGAGCAACCCCGTAAGCAGGCTGAAGGAAAGGAGATCAAAGTTAGTCCGGGTATTTTCGCCGGCTTTGATAAGCAGCATTTTACGTTTATGATTCCAGAGCAGATAGAAAAACACCACCACCGATCCCATGACGATACCCACGATAGGGATAACGGCGATAACAACCTGCGCTGGGGAGGATACTCTGTCCATGATAAAAGCGACTCCTTTCAATTAAAGGTATTAGATACCTTTCCACTATACCCGTTCAAATTCAGCCCGTCAATGTTTAGACCCCGCACCGGTATAATGGTTGCACACCATGCCTAGCTCCCCATGCCGGCTCTGCCCCCGTTCCTGCGGGGTGGATCGCCGTGCGGGCAAACGGGGTTTTTGCGGGGAAACCACGGATATCCGCATCGCCGCCGCCTCCCTGCACCGGGGGGAGGAGCCACCAATCATCGGCAGGGGTGGTTCGGGGACGATTTTCTTTACCGGCTGTACCCTGGGCTGTGTGTTTTGCCAAAATCGGCAAATTTCCCAGGCCTCGACCAATGTCGGCGGCATGGGCCGAACGGTGGATAGGGCTGAGTTTATCCGCATATGCCTCGCCCTCCAGACTCGGGGCGCGGAAAACATCAACCTGGTTACCGGCAGCCACTGTACCCCGGTCCTGGCCGACTTTCTCCGCTCTGCCCGCAAAGAGGGGCTTGTCATCCCCCTGCTCTGGAATTCCTCGGCCTACGAAAGCCTTGACGCGCTGGAAAGCCTGGAGGACCTGGTGGATGTATACCTCCCGGACCTGAAAACCTTGGACCCGGGGCTTGCGGACCGCTTCTTCCAGGCCCCCGACTATCCGGAAGCCGCCACCAAAGCTATCCTCCATATGCTGGACTGCCGCGGCGCCCTCCGCTGGAACGGCCCATCCCTGGTTTCCGGTGTGATGATCCGCCACCTGGTCCTCCCCGGCTATCCCGAATCCACCCGGGCGGTGCTCCAATGGTTTGCGGATCACTGCCGGGGCCGGGCCCTGCTATCCCTGATGACCCAGTACACCCCTGTGGGTGAGGGCCGGGACATACCCCGCCGTTATGTGAAAGCGGATGAGTACGATCAGTTGCTCGAATGGCTTACGGAATTGAAAATTGATGACGGCTTTTGTCAGGAATTGGTTCCCGACGATAGCTGGCTCCCGGACTTTGAGCGGATCAATCCCTTTTCGTCGGCGCTTTCGGCGCCGGTGTGGCATTGGAAGACGGGGCTGCTTGGCTGCCATTGAGAAACGACTTGACCCAGGTACTTTAAGATTAACAACATATGCAAAATGCATTACTATTTCATACATGGAGGTTTTTATGCCATTATTACAGGTAAGAGATTTCCCCCAGGACTTGTATGATACTATTTCACAGGTGGCAAAAACAGAAAGCCGCAGTATTTCGCAACAAACAATAGTTTTGCTAAAGACTGCATTGCAGATAAGCAGTGAGCGGAGGGCACGAAGAAAAACTGTATTTGAAGAAATTGATAATCTCCATATGGAAAACACACAGTCATTCCCCGATCCGGCGGAATTAACCCGGCAGGGCCGGGGCAATACTCATAACCGTTGATAAGCAATTAAATAGTATCGCTAAGAGAGAAGGGATAGAAATAGTAACATTTGAGCAGGATGTTACCCAATCATAGTTGTGCCGCTTATGATACGGTTCTTCATAGAGTCTCCAGAAGGATTTAAAGCGGCAGTTCCAAAACCCAGCGTTGCTGCCAAGATCCGCGGCGTGGAACATCGTCATCAACGAGGAGATTCGGCGCAAATTGGGGCTGAAAGTAAAGGGAACCGAAACGGTTACGCTGGCAGATGGCGGTCTATGCGATTGTTCCATTGTGGGGCCGCTGGAAATCTGGTGGAAAGACCGCTGGTTTTTGCAAGATGTCCTTATGCTTCCCAACGCCGGTGAGATTTTGCTTGGAGCGATACCGCTTGAGGCCCTTGACCTTACCGTAAACCCCAGGCTTGGCGAAGTGGTAGGCGCTCACGGTGACCAGCTGCTACACCGGCTCTATTAATAATTTCTCCTCCTGGTGCCAGGCGCCACTGCGCTCCCAGTAAAATTGTGGGCCTAATATAACGGACTTTTCCTACAGTCTCGTTATGTGCAGTTAAAACCTGCTACACTAGCACCAAGAACCCGCTTGTGCGAGGGAGAGATAAACAGTGGGCGTACCGTTTTCTTCTTTATTTTGGCGTGTACATTTTCAATGGTAAATATTGTGCCATTTCATTAAAATGTTTATCCCGTGCTACCAACGTTAAATTATTTTGTAAACAATTTTGTGCAATTACTAAATCGGTAATGCCTATATCATTGTATCCATGTTTATAATTCATTACTTGAATATCCTGTAATTCTTTCCAATTAATTTCGATCTCATATTTCACTATACTATTAAGTAGTACTATTAAATGTTTTTCTTTTTTATGAATAATTGATGGCAATAATTCTGTTAATATCAAATCATCAATAAATGCATAGTTTTTATGGGTTTTGAAATATTCAATCCATGCCGATGAATCCACTAATATATTATTCATCTTTTTCTCATCTTCTCAAGATCAATTCCCAAATCGATTTTTCCGGCATAATTCTTAATGCCTTTGATCTTTTCTCCACGAATTAAATTCTCTAATGCCTTCATAACAACATCTTTTTTTGTGGAAATATTTGTTATTTCCATAGCCTCTGAGATTAATGTATCAGGTAAATCCAAGGTAGTTCTCATAAATATCTTCTATTACATGGAGTATCATAAAGAAGTATGCTTTGTCAAGTGTTTTTAAGCATATTTTTATCATTTTTCCTCGATCCTCATAGTTTTTTCAGAAATTTCAGGTTTTAATTGCATATAACGTGAAAGCTATAAGCCAAGCCGCTACTGCGGCGCAGCGTATAGCGTATGTTATGTGCAGTTGTGCCGTACCCCATTATTTTATATTCTTAATTTTTATAATACTTAATTTATATACTCTTTATCATTTTTATTATAAATTCGTAAAATGTATTTGCTATTATTTCTTTATAATCTTAATCTCACCAAAAACACCTTTGTTCCATTTGTTATTTTTACAACGATGAAAAATATATAAAACCTTTTGTTTATGGCGTTGCCTGATTTTTCGGCACTGGTGCATATACACTTTGTGGCAAGATTTCATGATTATCCACCGGCAAGCCCAAACTCTCGTTACACGCGGCAATACGTGTTGACCATCGGCTTATACGCTCTTTGAGCACAAATTTATTTTTATAATTATCTGGGTTCATTAACAAGATTTCATTAAAAGCCATTTGCTGTAAATGAGCAAAACGTTCTCCCTTTGTACCGTAAGTACTTGCAGTAACGATTCCTAGTTTTTTTAAATCATTTAGATGGTGATGTCCAGTCTCGTGAACAAGCACATCTAAAAAAGCTATAAAGAGACCAGTATTTGTAACATTAAAATGAGAATTATTCATAATAACCACGCGATCCGTCGGGTATACGTTATTAGAGGAAAAGGACGTACCACTATTTCTGTTATCAAAAAATCTTGGGGATAAAACAATTCTGTCAACATAGCTGACCACATAATCATAATACGTAATACCGTCAACTGTTCTGTATCTTTGAAGTTGCTGCCTTATATCGTTCGGCATATCGACCGACCGGAAAGAAACCGCATATTCACAAAAAATATCCCCTATATTATATATTTTAGTCCCCGGCACTATATCCAATATTACCTGATTACCGGCACTGTCATGTGAAGCATAAAGGCGGTCATTAAAGGTATTCTGAGCTGGAAGAATACGCTGCTGAGCCTGCTCCCTCCAGTAATTTTTATCTACCGTATGCCGCTCAGGAGGTTCAAACCACATTGTACTGACACACCCAATACTCACTAATTCCAATGCTAGTATCATGACGGACATTCCTACCTGCAACAGAACTTTGTTCAGTTTTCTTGTAGTTTTCATATTTCTCCTCTAGTTTTGCTTAAAAATTTTTATATTTTCATATTGAACACAACTCTTAATCCTTGTCAAGCGTTTTTACACAATATTTTATAAAAAATCTTAGGCACAATTGCACATAACGACCTGTTTACGCCGCCAAGATTTTCGGATACCCGGTCAACCTTTGCCATCATTTTGTCAATACGTTCATCTGTTTTTCGCATCACCGCGTCGCAACCGCGAGACTACAGGCCAGACCTAAATAGGGACTTCCGGTGTTTGGAGTTCACATTGATATAGCACTATATTTTGATATTGTTGTCAAGGTAGTATGATCCGTATCCCGGCCATCTAAGGCATTCTTGTACAAATCATCCTTAAAACAGGGACGGATAGAGCCCTCTACTGCGGTCGTAGCGTATTTTTTATTTTTGCAGGTACATCTGCCACTAATACATTATTGGGTACGTCTTTTATTACAACAGCCCCTGCCCCAATAACACAATTTTTTCCTATTTTTATATTATTGGCAATACTGCTCCCAACACATATCCATGTTTTTTCCCACGATTGTAACCGTTCCACCCATGGCCGAAATTGTGTTCAAGGTGGTATCCATAGTTTTTCAGGACCTTATTGTTCTCATTCTCTATCTTCCAACGAGCCCACATTGACCAGCCGCTACACCGGCTCTATTAATAATTTCTCCCCCGCAGAAAAAAACCGGAACGGGCTCTGTTCCCGCTCCGGCTCCGGTATCACCTTTTTTCGGCTGCGCTTACGCGCTAATTTCAAACGGTGCCAGGCACCTCTGCGCTTACCTGTGTCAGACAATTTGACTACTTGCTATTCTACCAAGTGGTAGATGGCAGGGTTATCCGCATAAAAAGCTTTCGTTGTTAGTTGAAATGTTTTTGCTGTGGTATCGACAATAAATGCAGAAGATTTAACTTCATCTTCAGTCCATGTATCAGGAGAAAAAGTTCCTGCAGAATCTGCGTAGATATACGTAAAATCTCCTGTATCACCATTCTCATCCACAGTATATTTTCCACTCACAGTGTCCGTAAATTCTAAGGTTATCGTCCCCCCTTCCGAGCTAGTATACACCCAGGTAGTCCCACTAATACTGTTTGCCAATAGTCCACCGCCACCACCGGCTGGGGTTCCACCATCGTCATCCCCGCCACATCCGACAAGAACGAAACCAAATGCCAGCACCACGGCGAACATTGCCATTAAAACAAACCTCTTTTTCATATATACCTCCAAAAAACTGAGGTTTTATGCGAATATGTTTCCAATAATCAACGATTATTCCACCGGGAAACCGTTTCGCATAACACCATTTTCCCACATCTCCTTCATACCCCAGCCGGGTATCAGCCATGATTATTATCATGAATATGACCTAATCAAGCTTAAATAATTATATCAGACCCAATCGAACATTGTCAATACTTATTAGGTAGGTATATCAATTTTATCATTAATAAGGTTGTATTTTGATGACGAGCCTTAGGCATTTGTTGGCTTCCAACATGAAGGAACACCGGAAAAACCTCGGCCTATCCCAGTCCGAATTGGCGGAAAAGGTAGATACGGCGACCGGTTATATAGGTAAAATCGAAATCGAACAGCAATTCCCCTCCCCCGAAATGCTTGAACGCCTGGCCCAGGCCCTGGAAATCGACTCCCCCCAGCTGTTTTCCATGGAACCTATGCAGATGGCGGCGGTACGGAAGCTCCGGAAGGACATTTCAGCGGATATTGAGGCGGTTATTTCCGGCAGGTTGAACGATTTTGAGGAAAATTTCTGGGGAAAGGGGTAGGATCGGCCTCCCCTATCCCTATAAACAAATATACTTGTAATTATACTTGGCCCATACTATACTAAATATGGAGGGCGCCTATGCCGCAAATATCACTTTATATCGACACGGATACGTTACAAAAAGTTGAAATCAGGGCAAAGCAGGATCGGCTATCCCTGTCAAAATGGGTGGGAAAAGCCTTGAAAAAATCAATTAAAGACGAATACCCTGCGGGCTTTTCGCTTTTATGCGGAACCCTTAAAGAAACACCCTTTGAAATACCGCCCCAGGGAAAATTTGAAGATGATTGCCCGCGGGAATGCCGGTAATGTATTTTCTTGATTCAAACATTTGTCTGTATTTCCTTCGGGATCAATACCCGGCGCTCAGTAAAAAGCTGCTCACCGTTTCTCCGGGCAGCATAAAAATACCTTCAATAGCAGAAGCGGAAATACTGACCGGCGTTGAAAAGGGCGCCCGCAGTATAACTCGTGAAATATGGGAAGAATTTTTTGCCGCGTTTGAAATTGTCTCATTTGATGATGATGCCGCCAGGCGATATGCGCTTATCCGCTCTTACCTGGAAAAACAAGACGCCATTATTGGTCCAAACGATCTTATCACCGCCGCTACGGTATTGGCGAATAATGGCATCCTGGTTACCCATAATGTCCAGGAATTCGAACGGGTTCCCGGCATTACGATCGAAGACTGGACAGGCTAAATCACCGGGGTAGGATCGGTACTTGAAAGGAAAAGGTGTATATTTTTTCATACCCCTTGACTTTACCAGAAAATAGTTGATACAAACAAAGGAAATCAAGAGGAGATACTGCTATGAAGATCAGCGCACGAAATCAGTTAAAGGGAAAGGTGATAAGCATCAAGGAAGGATCGGTGAACGGCATCGTGGTCCTGGACATCGGCGGGGGGAACAAGGTCTCCGCTACCATTTCCCTGGATGCCATCAAGGAACTGGGACTTAAAGCGGGGGACGAAGCCTACGCTATCATCAAGGCCACCTCGGTGATGATTGGCACGGATCACTGAAACTGTATATCCTGCGGCACGGTTTACCGCTCTTTCCGGATTCGGTGAAGCGCTATATTGCCCGTACCGATTTGCCCCTCTCTCCCGAAGGTGTTGCCCAGGCTGAACAGGCGGCGGTTCGGCTTGCGGGTACGGGAATAGGGGTGATCTACACAAGCCCCCTAATGCGGTGCAGCAGGTTTGCGGAAATTATCGCCGGCAAACTGGGGCTGCCGCCGGTGATTGCAATTCCGGAATTGACGGAAATCAATATGGGGAGCTGGGAGTACCGGTCTGTTCAGGAGATTAAAAACACCGTTCCTGAGGCATATAAAATCAGGGGACGTACCATGGCCGAATTTTCTCCCGAAGGCGGAGAGTCCTTCCGCCGGTGCCAGACCCGGGCGGTGCAGGCTATTACCGCCATAGCCGCTGCGGGACGGGACTTCCGGAGGCCGGAGGTCTGCATCATCACCCACGCCGGTCTCATACGGTCCTTTCTCTGTTACGCAGAGAGCCGCGACTTAAACGATCTGTTTTACTACCAAGTCCCCTACGGTGGTATTTTTACGGTGAACTATGAGAACGGTCAGTTCCGTACCGGTGTTTAATCATTTCTGCCGGTACAGGGGCTTGCCCCCGGCGGCTGTCAGGTTATACGCACAGAAGGGCATCAGGAGCCCCTCCGGGCTGACGATATTGATATAACACCGGGATAAGCGCTGGAGGTCCACCGTCCATGCATCCTGGAAGGCCATACCGGAAATCTCAATGGTTTCCTTTTCCTGCTGTTCCGCCATGGTGACGAACTTGTCCAGCGAGTCCAGGTTGAAACCCGGCAGAGCCTTTGGTGGAGCCATGCTTTTTACCGCCGACCACTGACGGGCTACGGTACGGCGCGCAGTATCGCTGGTGGTGGAGCCGCCGCCGCCGCAGCATCCCGAGTTGCCGGAACTTTTGCGGAGTTCCCAGTTGCCCCCCCGCACCCGGTATTTGGCGTGGAAGGAACACTGGGGATGCTCCGCCCCGCCGGGAAGGAAATCCGCCGCCTTGATACGCCCGCCGCTTTGCTCCTCCGCCAGGGTAAGCAAGGCGCTCAGGGTGATCCGGTCCGCTACGGGGTCCCCTGCATAGCGGCCGAAGAAACTCATGGGCTGGAAGTGGACGCCCCGCACGGTGGGCAGATGGGCCGCCGCAAAATCAATGATAGCCCCGATTTCCCCATCGTTGACACCCCGGCGCACCGTGGGGGTAAGCACTACCCCAAGCCCTGTATCGGCGCAGTTTTTTATGGCCTGTTTTTTTTCCGCAACGATGTCACGTCCCCGGAGCGCAACGCAGGCTTCGGCGGTAAGGGAATCGAACTGGAGAAACACCGTATTGAGCCCCGCCTTTGCCAGGGCCGGTAAATATTCCGGGTCCCGTGCAATACGCAGGCCGTTGGTGTTGAGCTGAAAAAAGCTAAAGCCCTTTTCCTTCCCCATGCGGATGATCTCCGGCAGGTCGTCCCGCATGGTGGGTTCCCCTCCGGAGAGCTGTATGTTGAAAGGACCGCCCTGGTCGAGGATGCGATCATACCAGCGGGCTATTGTCTCCAGTGAAGGATCGTCACCCGCAGTATTAGTGTCCGATGAGGCGAAACACACGGGGCAATGCAGGTCGCAGCGCCGGGTAAGTTCCAGGAGCACGCAGCAGCTTGCCTGCCGGTGATTTTCGCAGAGCCCGCAGTCGTAGGGGCAGCCCCGTTCCGCTTTACGGGCGGGATTAACCGGCGCTTGGGCGGGGTTTTGTTGTTCTCGCCAGGCAAGAAAGTGTTCCACACCCTCCCAGACCGGGGTTTCAAACGTGCCATGCTCGGCACAGGTTTTTGTCAGTAATACTGTTTCACCCTTGAACCGGTACTGGGCGTCGATTCTGTTGAGGCAGACCGGGCAGACGCTTTTTATTTCCGCGATACACGCAGAAACACTATTGGGTCGGGTCGATGCCGTTGGCTTCGAGGATTTCGGCAATTTTAGCAAAACACTTCTCCATCAAAATTGGGCAGAACCGTTGTATCTGCCCCTGATCGTTTTCGACCAATTCCTGGCAGCTAAGGGCGCCGAATTGATCTTTGAACCAGCTTACGAATTCATTTACCGGGGCGCGGTAGGCCGTGGGTTCGCTCTCCCCTTCGTCACGGGGGAAATAGCTGGTCAGGGTACAGGCCGCCCCGGTCAGGGTTCCGCAGGTCTTGGAGGAGAACATCCCCAAGGCAAGGCCGCCCATGGCGCGGATCATCAGGGGGTCGCTTATACCCCGCAGTTCCAGGGATAGCCACATCATCACTTGGCTGCAATGGTAGCCCTTTTGCAGGGCCTCCGTAATCTTATCACTTAAATCGGACATATATGCATCTCCCGAATTTTTATTTATCCTCCAGGGATCGTTCCACACTGAGCATACGCCCGATGGCAAGCTCCTCGGGGATATAGATAAAGCCGCATTTGGGACAGGCGGGGAGTTCCACCGGAAAGGTGGAGGTCATGTACCCCAGGGTTACCGGATGAAGCGTCAGGGGTACGCCGCATTTGGTACAGAGTATCGTTCCGGCCAGTTTGATCCCGGTGTCGTAGGTTTTTCCCTTTTCATCAGCCATTGCCGGAGGCTCCTTCCTGTTCAATCGCCGACCCTGAAATTACCGCGCTCATCCGGTGGCTATAGGCGTTGTATACATGAAAGCCCCCGCCCTCCGGCGCATATTCGACCCAGAAGGTAACGTTCGCCGGACGGTGGCTGGCAAGGAAATGCCCGGTTTGATGGTCCTGGAGCTTTGTCTGCTCCGCCTCCGCCTTAGAAATCGCCGCCGAAATATCGCTGTGGAGTATGTGGGTCCCTTCTATTTTACGCTCCAGATTCTCATCAATAATCAGTTCCAACAAAGACGCCTCCTCAATTTTTTCACCCCACAAATCCCGTAACAGATCCCGCCGGAGTTTTGCCCGGTTCTCCTGACGCCGTGACCAGGTGGGCGTCTTCCACGGCATTTCCGGTGAGCCGGGGTACAGTATTTCTAACAGATGTTTGACATCCCGTGGATGTCCGGCATCCCGTCCCTTGGCGCGGAAACGGTCCCGGCAGTTGACGCAGTAGGTTAAGATGGGGGCGTCTCCATTACCTGAAAGCTGTTCCAGGGCAGTATCGGTAAAGCTTTCCGACTCAGGGGCGTGTGCAAAGGGCATGAGCCCCCCATAGCCGCAGCAGGGGCTACGCTCATCCGGCGCGCCCTCCTGAATCGTAATGCCCGCTTGAGCCGACAGTTCCCGCACCTTGTTTTTTATCACCTCATTATGCCGCGCGCCGCAGGCATGGTGTAACACCATCACTGCTTCCGTTCTGCCGGAGGTGGATGTATAGCCCGGCAGCCCTATTTCACCCAAAACCTCGAAGAGGCTACGGTTTTTTATCCCCATAAGCTCCTCAAGGGTGGATGTACAAGTGGGGCAGGCGCTTATGATTTCGGGACTTCCCAGTTCCTTCCAGTGATCGGTCAATTGTTTTTTTACCGCTTCAAACTGCGTGACATTTCCGCTCCAGTGAGCCATGATCCCGCAGCAACCCAACAGTAATCCTACGCCGCCGTCAATGCGCTTTGAGAGGTCTGCGTAAACCCTGCGGACCAGGTCCGGTTCCGAGGCGCTGAGCTGGCAGCCGGGGAAGAAAAGGGCCGCAGAAGAACGGTGTCCGCTTTGATGCCGGGCGAGGAAGAAGGAATCGGACATACTGTAGTTCATGTCCAGGAGGGCAAACTCGTGGGCCGATGGGGGCATTTTTCCGGAGTGCACCATCTGGCGGCGGGCGGCGAGGAATACCTCCCCCATGTTGAGGCCCTTGGGGCAGATGGCCTCGCACTGGCCGCAGAGGGCGCAGGTGTTGATCATGCTGTTGGCATTGTGATCCCCCATGGCGATGGAAAGGTTGTTGTACACCATCCGCACATAACGCCGGGGGTTCAGCTTGAAATGCTGCATGAAGCCGCATTTTTTTACGCACTCCATACATTCACAGCGTATACACCGCCCGGCTTCGGCGGCCGCAGCGGCTTGATCGTAGGCCCCGTTTGCGGGCTTCACCGGAGCAGCCGCAGTAATACTGTCAAGGTTGGTGTAGAGGGTCGTTTCGTAGCTGCCTTCACGTTCCCGCCCGGCGTCCACCGAAACCCCCTGGAAGAGCCGGTCAATGGTAATGGCGGCACTTGCGCCGTCGAAAAGATCGTAGATGGAGGAATCCCCCTCGCCGATCCGTCCCGCACGCCGTCCCGCGAGAATATTGTTCCGCCCGGTGAGCAGGGTAGCCCCGTCGGCGCCATCGTCCAGGGGGGAAGCGCAGCTTACAAAAACCGCGCCGTAGCCTTCGTCCAGGACTGCCGCCGCTTCATCAACGGAACCCACAGGAAGCCTGCGATTGTACTCAACCGTCACCTGCATCCCCAGCAAAACGGCGATCTCCGCATCCAGGATCGCTGCGGGCAAGCCCGCTTCGTCCAAGTCCCGCAGCCAAGCGCCCAGGCGATCCGAGGCTTCCAGTATCGTTACCAGATACCCCTTGCGGATAAGGCCATTCGCCGCAGCCAAGCCCCGCAGGCCCCCGCCCACAATCGCCACCCGTTCAGTCTTTTTGGGAAGCAGAAAAGGCGCCTTTGAGGGTACGCCGGCGTTTCGCGCAAGGAACTGTTCGAGCCCGCCGACATCAATAGCGCCCCCCCGTTCACCGCGTTTACAGGGCAGGCGGCAGGGGGCATTGCAGGTATGGGCGATAAGCGGCGCCAGGGGAATGGCCTTGGCATAAAGCTGCCACGCTTCGGCGGTTTTACCGGTTTCTATGAGGGCGGTAAGGGCCCGGACATCCAGGTGCAGGGGACAGGCCGCCTGGCAGGCCGGGGGCTCCTCCTGGGTACAAAGGGACTCAACCTCGCGGAGCAGTTTCTGATCCAGAAATGTTTCAACAGTTACTCGTACCGGCATGGCTTTCCTTAATTAAATAGTAACATAAAGGAGTAGAGAAACCACAGACCACACTGACCACACGGACAGGTTTTTGCCTGTCTTTTTCTTTTGTCCGTGCTGTCCGTGTGGTCGGTGGTTTTCTTCATTGGTGTCTACCTACTAGTCCACTAATAAAAAAAAAGAAGGGATTGCGGATCTTCTGTCCCGCAATCCCTTCAATACTCGGTACTACTAGCCCTTCAAACCGGCTTTGATCTTCTCAGGCAGGGCGGGGACCGCAGTGATCCGCACCTTTACCGCATCGTAGATCGCATTCAGGATCGCCGGGTGGGGAGCGCAGAGCGGAACCTCGCCGGTGCCGGATGCGCCGTAGGGGCCGCTCGCACGGGGCGCTTCGACGTATTCGATCACAAAGTCATCGGGAACGTCTTCGATGGTCGGGATTCCGCAGCCCACCAGGGTGGTGTGCTTCTTCAGATCCTCGAAGTCTTCGGTGAGGGCGAGGCCGATACCCTGGGCGATACCGCCGTATATCTGGCCGTCTACCACGGACTTGTTGATGACCTTGCCCACATCGGCGGCGGTGTAGAAGGAGATTACCCGGGCTTTACCGGTTTCGGTGTCAACTTCTACGGTCGGTACGAAAACTTCGTACATGTAGGTGGCGAAGGGCGCTCCCTGGCTGGTTTCCAGATCGCAGTTGGAACACATCTCCGCAGTCCAGCTTCCTTCGTAGCGCAATGGGGTCTTGCCGGCTACCATTTCGGCGTAGGTCTTGTAGGTCCCGTCAGCCTTTTTAAGGGCATGGAGGAGGGCCTCGGAAGCGACCCGGATGGCGTTACCGGTTACCACGTTGGAGCGGCTGCCCCCGGCGGGTCCGGAGTTGGGGGTGAGTGCGGTATCGTTCATCAACACCGTCATCTTATCGTAGGGGATACCCGCCTTGCGGAGGGTCTCGTGGGCCATGGTGAGGGTTCCGATATCGGCGCCCTGTCCGTGGTCTTCCCAGCTTGTCCCGACCTTCACGCCGCCGTCCGGTTGGAGTTCAACCCAAGCGGAGGAGGAGTCCTTGCCGTCAAGGCCGCAGCCGTATACGCCGATGGCAATGCCGACGCCGTATTTAAACTTGCCGCCCTTTGCGTTCAGTTCCTTTACCCGTTTTTTCGCATCGTAGTAGTGGGGTTTTGACTTGTCCATCAGCTCCTGGAGGGAGAACACTTCCGGTTCCTGGCCGGTGATATTGGTGCACCCCGGGCGATAGATGTTCTTGTAGCGGATCTCAAAGGGATCAATGCCGACTTTTTCCGCCAGGATGTCCATGAGGATCTCCGAACCAAGCTCAGCTTCCGGAGCGCCGTAACCGCGGAATGCGGAACCCCAGCCGTGGTTGGTGGCCACGCAGAAGTTTTCCGAGCGGATATTGGGCACATCGTAACCGGCCATGTGGTACTGGGCCAGCCGCAGGGTGAGGAGGTCGCCGAACTCGGAATAGGGTCCGTGGTCGAGGATGTTGTTCCCTTCCAGGGCCAATACCTTGCCGTCCTTGTCCGCCGCAACCTTCAGGTTCATGAAGACAGGGGAGCGCTTACCGGTGTAGGTAATCATTTGATGCATATCGTAAACAAGGGAGACCGGGCGTTTGTCGCAGGCCAGGCAGGCCACGCCCACCAGGGCTTCCAGGGTGGGGGAGAACTTGTACCCGAAGGTACCCCCCGCAGGATTCTGCACGATCCGCAGCTTGTCAACTTCTACGCCGATACCGGCGGCGATCATGGCGGCGTGGAGGTGGATACCGATGGACTTGGAATGGATGGTCAGGCGGCCTTCGCTGTCGATATAGGCCTGGCCGCAGTCCGGTTCCAGGGGAAGGTGGGGCTGCCGTGAACAATAGGAAGAAACTTCCGCAACATGGGCGGCCTTGGCTACGATGTCCTTGGTCTCGGCGCCCTTCTTGTTATTGATCTGGAAGTATACGTTGGGGGTTCCGGGATGAATTTCGATGGCGTCGGCTGCCATGGCGGCGGGGGCGCTCATATAGGCGGGCAGCAGTTCCAGGTCAACCTTTACCTTCGCCGCTGCGGCTTTGGCCTGTTCCACCGTGTCGGCGGCTACGATGGCGATGGCGTCGCCGTACTGGAATACCTTTTCATCGCAGAGAATGGGCCGGTCCCAGCCGTCGCCCTTGTTGGTGGGGAAGGTGATAAGGCCGGTGATCCGGTTCTTTCCGGTTACGTTCTTATGGGTGATAATCTTGTAGACCCCTTCCATCTTTTCCGCTTCGCCGGTGTCGATGCCCTTGATCCTGGCATGGGAAACTTCCGCCTGAACCAAT
Organism: Spirochaetia bacterium; assembly: GCA_025997655.1. GTDB lineage: Bacteria > Spirochaetota > Spirochaetia > Treponematales > Breznakiellaceae > Termitinema. The sequence continues at coordinate 2,806 of BNUW01000015.1, read as the reverse complement.
GCGAGGTGCAGGGTGCCTGCGGGCATTTGAAGGTCCACGTCGGCGCCGAAATCCCACTTACCGGTAACCTTCGCCTTAGCGGAGGGACGGTGGTAATAGGTGCCGGTGATGTTGTTGCCCACCGGTTTGAAGAGCAGGTCGTCCTTCTGCACTTCACCACGGATTACCTTGGCGGCGTCCATAACGGCGTCTACCAGAGGCTTGTACCCGGTGCAGCGGCAGATGTTCCGGTGCTTATGGAACCAGGTGCGAACCTCATGCCGGGTGGGGCTGTGGTTCTCCGCCAGGAGCTGCTTGGCGGACAGGATAAAGCCCGGGGAGCAGAACCCGCACTGGGCGCATCCGTGGGCCATCCAGGCAACCTGCAACGGATGCAGATTTTCCGGGGTGCCGATTCCTTCAATAGTCTCAATGACGTCATCATCGGTGATCGTCTTGATCTTCTTGGTACAGGCCCGCACCACCTTGCCGCTGATAATGACCGAACAAGCGCCGCATTGTCCGTTCCCGCATCCGACTTTACAGCCGGTCAAAAGAAGCTGTTTCCGCAACAGATCCGCCAGGGTGGACTCGCCGTCCACTATTAAAGTGCGCGACTGTCCGTTTATGGTGAACGTCTTTTTATCCATATTTGATATTTCTCCTCTGGATAGTATAATCCCGCCGGAAAAAAACTGCAAGAGAAAAAGTTTATCGAAAAATAGTAAAACTGTGTAATTTCGAATAACATTTCCACGATATTTGGCCTGCATCTTCATACTTATTGTTTTAGTTTATTTAATTTAGTTATGTTTTATTATTTTTCTTTAAAGTATTTATATTTATTATTATGTTTTGTTATATTTATCTATGTTTCATCACTGAAAAACATTCTAAAATGGCATGTTGTAGATTCCGGATTTATCGGGTATACTGATCTTATGGAATCGGACCTTCTTACTGCGGAAGATGTGGCGCAGCGACTGCGCATTAAAAAGTATACGGTCTATGAACTTATCAAACGGGGGGAACTCCCCTCATCCAAGGTGGGGAAACAGGTGCGTGTTTCCCAATCCGATATAGACCGGTACCTGGCGGCGAATAAGACGGGCCCCCAATATGTCGAACCCCACGTTCACGACCAGAAGTCCCCCTGGGAGAGCGGCCGGGAGGTTGTTGACCTGATATCCTCCGGCCAGCCGAGGGCCCTTGAGGAAGCCATTGGGGAAAATCCCGACCCTGCCTCCGCTTCGGTGATCATCTCCGGCCAGGACATGTGCCTGGATCTCCTGGTAAACCGGCTTTCCATGTCGGGAAACACGGTGCTCCGTTCCTATGTGGGCTGCTATAACGGCCTCTACTCCCTTTACCATGGCCGGGTATCCATGTCCGCCGCCCATCTCTGGGACGCAGAAACCGATACCTACAATTATTCCTTCATTCGCCGCCTCCTGCCGGGACTTCCCGTGGGGGTGTTCCGGTTGGGGGGCCGTATGCAGGGACTCTATGTCAAGAAGGGGAACCCCCTCCACATACAGGGTTGGAAGGATTTCAGCCGCCCGGAGCTGACCATGATCAACCGGGAACGCGGTTCCGGCACCCGGATTCTCCTGGACCAGAAGTTGGTACAATTGGGGATCGCCGGGGCCGGCATCCGGGGCTATACCCGGGAATCAAGCTCCCACATGGCCTCTGCCAGCACGGTGGCCAAGGGCGGCGCGGACCTGGGCTGCGGCTGTGAACGGGGGATCGAACGGGTATCGGGGATCGAATTCGTCCCTCTCCAGATGGAATGGTACGATTTGGTATTTCGTTTGGCGGATCGGAATACCCCCGCCGTCAGGATCATCGGTTCCTATATTTCTTCCAATGAATTTAAGCAGGACCTGGAGATAATGGGGGGCTATGATCTGAGCCAGACCGGAAGGTATGAAGAATTTTGAGCTGGATACATTGCCTTGGCATTCATGCACCGTACGTGTTGACATGAAATCTGGAAACCATTAGTATATTTTCGTAATTAGTTCACGCGGCCATGGTGGAACTGGTAGACACGCTAGCTTGAGGTGCTAGTGCCGAGAGGCATGGAAGTTCAAGTCTTCTTGGCCGCATACATATATGGTGTCGATTTTAAGGTAAAACTTAATTTCGACACCATGTATAGCGTGGTTCTTTGAAAAATGAGGCTAAAAACCAAAAAATGGTAGAAAACTGGTAGATTATGACTAAAAATAGTTATGATAGGCCAGGAAATACTGAACTTAAAGAAACAATTATTACTGGATGAACTAATGGAAATTGATAATGAGTTAGGAACTTCAACCAATTTTTCATTAAAGAAAAAGAATTACTATACCTTAATGCTTGTCAATGGTATATACCATGTCCGTTATTATGATACGAAAACAAAAAAAGAAATCCCAATGAAGCGGACTCTCAATACTTCTAATCGGGAGGAGGCTGATAAATTAGCCGTAAAATATAAAGATGCTTTTATTACCGATTATTATAGAAAGAAATCCGGAATAAAAAATATTATAGAATTATTCTCAAATTACTATAAACCGGAAAAATCTACATACTTACAAAACCAATTAACAAGGGGTGAAAGAAAACTATCCCCGGATATTATCAAAAAATATGATGGCTTCATTAATAATCATTTCATTCCCTTTTTGAAAGAAAATAAAATTACAAGAATTGAAGCAATTACAATAGATACAATAAAATCATTTCAAGACTTTTTAATTAGAAGAGGCATGAGTAGAAATACGATAAATAAAAATATAATCAATGGCGTAATAAAGCCAATTTTTGATTGTGTGAT
>BNUW01000014.1 GCA_025997655.1 Spirochaetia bacterium | reverse complement strand
ATCCGGTAATGGACGGGTCCAGCTTCTTTACCCGTTCGGCAATGGCGGACCGGCCCCCAACTTCGCTCATCAGGAAGTTGCGGCTGTTCCCCACCAGCGCGGGATCAATGTGCTCAAAGGATTTATGTATCTTGATGATGGCATCGGCGTGCATCCCCGCCTTGTGGGAAAAAGCATGTGCCCCCACGTAGGGAAGATTTTCGGGCACAGAAACGTTGGCTATCTCCGCTACCGTGCGGGTCGTATCGTAGAGCAGTTCCAGTTTTCCTGCGGGGAGACAGGGGAGGCCCAGCTTGATTTCTATGCTGGGAATCACCGCCGCAAGGCTCGTATTCCCGCAGCGCTCCCCAAAGCCCACCAGGGTTCCCTGGACATGACGGGCGCCCGCCTTCACCGCCGCCACCGTATTGGCGGCGGCAAACCCCGAATCGTCATGGGCGTGTATGCCGATAATGGCGGACGGACCTACTGGTCCGCACGGTCCTACCAGTCCGCCTGTGCCAGCGGCAGCCAGGGCCAGCACCGCCTGAACCCCCTCAGTAATAGTGTTGGGGAAAGAGCCGCCGTTGGTGTCGCAGAGGACGATGCGATCCGCCCCGGCGTCAAGGGCCGCCTTTATAGTAGAAAGCGCGTAAGACGGATTGGCAAGCCAGCCGTCAAAGAAGTGTTCTGCATCATAGAAAAGAGTCTTACCCCGATCCTTTAGAAACTTTGTAGTCTCGGCGATCATGGCGATGTTTTCTTCCAGGCTGACCCGGAGTACCTCCGTAACGTGGAGGTCCCAGGTCTTTCCGAAAATCACCGCCGCAGTGGTATTGGCGGAGAGGAGACTTTGCAGTTGGGGATCATCCGCAGGCTTAGTGCCCTTCTTCCGGGTGGGACCAAAGGCGCAGAGCCTTGCATTTGCAAGGCGCAGCTTTCCTGCGAGGTGGAAGAACTCCATGTCCTTGGGGTTGCTTCCGGGGTTCCCCGCCTCTATCCAGGACACCCCCAGTTCGTCCAAGGCCCGGACCACCGCAAGTTTATCCTGCACAGAAAAGCTAATTCCCTCGCCCTGGGCTCCGTCTCTGAGGGTGGAATCGAAGATTTCAACGTGGTGAGGCAAGGTCCCACTCCATGGCGTTGATCGCCGAAAGGTAGGCTTTAATGGAAGACTCCAGCACATCGGTACTCACCCCGCGGCCGTTCCAGTGCCGCCCTTCCCAGGCAATTTTCACCATGCTCTCCCCCTGGGAACTGGACCCGCCGGTGATGGCCCCAATCTCGTAGAGTTCCAACTCCGGCTTTCTCCCCACAATCTCGTTGATCGCCGTGAAGATAGCGTCCACCGGCCCGTCCCCCACCGCAACCTGTTTGCGGGCATCCCCGCCCTTATGGAGCAGCTTGATGATCCCCGTCGCGCCCAGGGCCGAACCGGTGTTTATCGCCCAGTGGTCGAGCTTGTAGGTTTCCGGAACCGCGGCGGTGACGCCCATCACCAGGGCTTCAATATCCCTGTCGCTGACCACCTTTTTCTTGTCCGCCAGGGCTTTGAATTCCGCAAAGACCCTTTCCAGGGTTTCCGCATCCACCGTATACCCCAGATCGCCCAGCCGCTCCTCAAAGGCATGGCGGCCCGAATGTTTGCCCAGAACCATGCGGTTTTTCGGAATACCGATGGATTCCGGTGTCATGATCTCGTAGGTCTCCGGGTTTGCCATTACCCCGTGCTGATGTATCCCCGCCTCATGGGCAAAGGCGTTCTCCCCCACAATGGCCTTGTTGGGCTGAACCTTCACCCCCGTTACCTGGCTTAAGAGGCGGCTGACGGGGTAGATTTGCGTGGCGTCAATACGGGTGTCGGCGTTGAGGTAATCCTTGCGGACCCGCAGTCCCATGACAATCTCCTCCAATGAGGCGTTCCCCGCCCGTTCACCGATCCCGTTGATGGTACACTCCACCTGATCCGCCCCGTTTTCTATCGCCGCAAGACTGTTGGCAACCGCAAGCCCCAGATCGTTGTGGCAATGCACGGAGAGATCCGCCTTTTCAATACCCGGCGTATGCTCCTTGATGTACCGGATACGCGCCCCAAACTCATCGGGCAGGGCATAGCCCACGGTGTCGGGGAAGTTTACCGTAACGGCCCCGGCGGCGATCACCGCGCCGAAAACCCTGCACACAAAATCAGGATCACTGCGGAAAGCGTCCTCGGCGGAAAACTCAATGTTGGAACAGAACTTCTTGGCGTACTTCACCGAAGCAACCGCCTGTTCCAGCACCGCCTCCGCCGTCATCTTCAGCTTGTACTCCAGGTGAATAGGAGAAGTCGCCAGGAATATATGTATCCGGGGATCTGCGGCAGCAGCCAGCGCCTCCCGGCTTGCGTCAATATCCTTTTCCAGGCTCCGGCAAAGCCCCGCCACGGTACACCCCTTAATGATCCCCGCGATGTTTTTTACCGACTCAAGGTCCCCGGGGCTGGATGCGGGAAACCCCGCCTCAATGATATCCACCCCAAGCTTTTCCAACCGCCGCGCAACCTCAAGCTTCTCCTGGATGTTCATGCTGCACCCCGGGGACTGCTCCCCATCACGGAGGGTGGTGTCAAATATCTTCACGACCCGCTTAGTATTACTACTCATACATATACTCCAAAAAATAGGAAGAGTTTTTAACCACAAAGGAACCCAGGGGTTCCGGGACACGAAGGACACAAAGGGAAGAAGGAGAAGAGTCAGCGAAACCTTCTTACCTCTCTTCCTTCGTGTTCTTTGTGTCCTTTGTGGTTAAAAATTTTTCATCTTCTCCTAATATTTCGCCGGCTGGAGCCAGGTCATCATGGAGCGCAGTTCCTTGCCCACCTTCTCAATGGGGTGCGCCGCCTCGATAACCCGCATCCGGTTAAAGTTGGGACGGTTCACCTGGTTTTCCAGTATCCATTCACGGGCAAACTTCCCGGTCTGGATGTCCTTCAATACCTGCCGCATGGCGTTCTTCGTATCCTCGGTGATGATCTTCGGCCCGGTAACATAGTCCCCATACTCGGCGGTATCGGAAATGGAGAAGCGCATGAAGGACAGCCCCCCGCGGTTCACCAGGTCAATGATCAGCTTCATCTCGTGCATCACTTCGAAGTAGGCGCTTTCCGGCTGGTAACCTGCTTCAACCAGCACCTCAAACCCGGTCTTCATCAGCGCGGACACTCCGCCGCAGAGGACCGCCTGCTCGCCGAAGAGGTCCGTCTCGGTTTCTTCCTTAAATGTCGTCTCCAGAACCCCCGCCCGCGCGCCGCCGATGGCCGCCGCATAGGCCAGCCCCAACCGCTTGGCGTCCCCGGTGGCGTCCTGGTGAACCGCAATAAGGCAGGGCACCCCGGCGCCGGCCTGGTACTGTTCCCGCACCGTATGGCCCGGCCCCTTGGGGGCGATCATCACCACGTTGATATCCGCCGGGGGAATGATCTGCCCGAAGTGGATGTTAAAGCCGTGGGCAAAGGCCAGGGTTTTGCCGGGTTTCAGCACCGGCTTGATGGATTCCTGGTAGAGCCCGGCCTGCTTTTCATCGTTGATGAGGATCATGATGAAATCCGCCGCCGCCGCCGCGTCCTTGGCAACCTTTACTTCCAGCCCCGCTTCCTCGGCCCGTTTCCAGGACTTTGACCCCTCATAGAGCCCTACGATAACCTTCATCCCCGATTCCTTGGCATTCAGGGCATGGGCGTGGCCCTGGGAGCCGTAGCCGATGATGGTGATGGTCTTGCCCTTTAGGATCGACAAATCGCAGTCCTTTTCATAAAACATAATAGCCATACAATCCTCCTCGTTATTATTCCTACCCGTCAAAGCGGAAAACCTAAGAAAATAAACCACAGACCTCACGGACATTTGTTTAGAAATTTCATTCTTTTGTCCGTGAGGTCAGTGGTAATTCTTCATAAGTGAACGCCTATGGTCTTACCCCCCTTTAGGGCTTGAGAATCCGGTAATTATCCTACGGCGTCTTCCTAAAGAGGAAGGGCCGCGCAATTGCCGGTTAATTACTAATGCTTAGGGTCGAGACGCCCCGCTCCAGGGCCACAAGGCCGGTGCGGGCAAGTTCAAGCACCCCATAGGGGCGTAAAAGGAGCAGGAGGCCATCGAGCTTTTTCGCGTCGCCGGTGGCCTCAACGGTGATAGTCGTAGGACCCACATCGACCACCCGGGAACGGAAAATGCCGGCAACTTCGAGCACCGCATGACGGGTCTTTTCATCAACGCCGACCTTTACCAGCATGATTTCCCGGCGCAGGCAGGAATCATGCTCCAGTTCCCGCACCGCAATCACATCCACCAGTTTGCTGAGCTGTTTGATGATCTGTTCAAGCACCGCGTCGTCGCCTGAAACCGCAATGGTCATCCGGGAGATTGAGGCATCCTCGGTCGTCCCGACGGTGAGGCTGTCGATATTAAAGCCCCGGCGGCTGAAGAGGCCGGAAACCCGGCTGAGGGTCCCCGCCCGGTTTTCCACCAGGGCCGACACCACATGCTGCTTCATGACCACTTGCTGCTGCAAGTCAACCTCCTCTAAACGAGGTAAGTTTAGCAAGAATTGGGAAGGATAGGCAAGGGGGGGAAAACTTCTTTGAGGTTGATGACACAGCCGGGGAGGACGCATACCTCGACCGTGTCGGTGTCGTCGTAGCTTGTAGTTGTATAGACACCGCCGGTAAGGAGGTGGACATAGACCTTGCGGAATTTCGGGTCAACGATCCAGTATTCCCGCACCCCTATCCGCTGATAGAGTTCAAACTTGACATTCAGGTCCAGGCCGGAGGTGGACGGGGACAGTATCTCGATGATGAAGTCCGGCGCGCCGTGGCAGCCCCGCTCGGCTATCTTGGACTTGTCGCAGATAACCGTGATGTCCGGTTGAACACGGGTTTTATCGCTGTTATCCCATTTGGGCTCGGGGCGGACGCCAAAGGGGGCGGAGAAGACCTGACAGGGCTTCCCTTTCAGAAAGTTACCTATGGAGAGAAACAACTCCCGGTGAATTACCTGATGCACGGTGAGGGGCTCCGCCATCATGTAGATCTCCCCGTCAATGATCTCGGCATGGACGTTATCATCCCATTCCAGGACATCGGCGTAGGTATAAACGGTTTCTTCGTTCAGTAGTGCGGTCATTGTTGTCTGCTCCCTTACGCCAAGTATACTGCAAACCGGCGGATATAGCCACGCCCTTAGCGGCGCTTTTATGTTCCCCTACAACGACGCCCGGTAGCTCCCCAGGAAGTGAAATTCCCGGGTCTTGGTTTTGAGTTCCCTCATAAGGGTATCAAACGCCCCCTCTCCTTCCGGCAGGGTCACGTCCACGTAGAAGAGGTACTCCCAGGGCTTCCCCTGAATAGGCCGGGATTCCAGCTTGGAAAGGTTGATACCCTGCTCGCTCATGATCCGCAGGCAGGAGAAGAGGCTCCCCGGCTCATCGGAAACCGAGAACACCAGGCTTGCCTTGTTCGGCTGTCCGGACCCAAGGCTGGGAGGGACAGGGACAGAATCACTACCGTTCCGCCGGGCGATGATGACAAACCGGGTGTAGTTTAGGGGATTTGTTTCAATGCCCGTCTTGAGGACCCGTAAACCGTGGGCCTTGGCGGCGGGCTCCCCGGCAATGGCGGCTACCTTGGTGGCCCCCTCCCGGGCGATGGAAGCCACTGCGGTGGCGGTATCGTTGCAAGCCTCAAGCTGCCAGTCCGGGTGCTTGTCCAGGAATTCCCGGCACTGGGCAAAACCCTGGGGATGGCTGCGGACGATGCTGATGTTTTCTATAGAAGCTTTCTCGTCCCCGATAAGGCAGTGGACGATGCGGAGTTTTAGTTCTCCCACCATGGCAATGTCGGGGTAGCGGAGGAAGAGGTCGTAGACCCCGTGTATCGAACCGGCCAGGCTGTTCTCCACCGGCACCATCCCGAAACCGGCGGAACCGTCCAAGACCGCGTCGAACACCGCCCGGAAACTGGAAACCGCCAGCCGGGGCGCCTCTTCCCCAAAGGCCCGCACCAGGGCTTGCTCGGCATAGGCGCCGCTTTCCCCGGAGAAGGCAACCTTGTCGGAGGGGGCCTGCGCCGCAGTGGCGCCGGGGATTGATACGGAAGATGACCTTCCCGGAGAAGGCTGAGGGGTACGGAGCAGTTCCTTGCCCACCACCGGGGCCAGGGCTTCGATATCCCGCATGAGCCGCTCAAATTGTTCGGGAAACAGGGACTGGGGGCCGTCGGAAAGGGCCTCGTCCGGGCGGGGGTGGACTTCCACCGTCAGACCGTCGGCGCCCGCCGCCACTGCCGCAAGGGCCGCAGGGCTCACCTTGGCGCGGATACCAACCGCATGGCTGGGGTCCACCAGCACCGGCAGATGGGAAAGGCCCTTTACCACGGGGATGGCGGAAATGTCCAGGGTATTCCGGGTATAGGTTTCGAAGGTACGTATCCCCCGTTCACAGAGCACCACGTCCCGGGTTCCCGCCGCCAGAAGGTACTCCGCCGAAAGGAGCCACTCCTCAATGGTCGCCGAGGGTCCCCGCTTGAGCAATACCGGCTTGCCCAGGACGCCAACCTTCTTCAACAACTCGAAGTTCTGCATATTCCGTGCGCCAATCTGGAACATGTCCGTAAGATCGTTCATCGCCGCGGCAAATTCCGGGGACACCACCTCGGTAACAATGGGCATCCCCGTTGCTTCCCCGGCGGCCTTCATGAACTCCAGCCCCTGCATTCCAAGGCCCTGAAAGGCGTAGGGGCTGGACCGGGGTTTGTACGCCCCACCCCGGAGCATCACCGCCCCGGATTCCCGGACCCGGAGCGCAGTCTCCAGGATCTGCTCCCGGCTCTCCACCGCACAGGGCCCGGCGATCACCGTGATCCGTGCCCCGCCTATCTTTACCGGCCCAACCGTAACGATGGTGTCGGCGCTCTTGGACTCCCGGGACGCCAGCTCGTAGGGCTTGGAGGTGGCCGCCACCCGTTCCACCCCGGGCAGCAGCCCCAACTCACGGAGATCCACCACCCCCTTGCCGGTGGCGCCGATAACCTCATCATCACCCAGTACCTGATCCCGTATGGCAAAACCGCGGTCCTTCAGGTAGATGCGGACCATTTCCTTATCATGGGTGGAAATACCTTTGGATAAAACAACAATCATGGGGATACAATAGAAGGAAACGGGACAATTTTCAAGCTAAAACCAATAACGCACACCTACTTCAAATGCCAAAGATCCATCGGGAAAATATACTCCGGAATGTGAATCAGAACCGTTCCAAAATCCCACGCCAAAATGGGGAATCCAAGCCCCAAAAACTTCCAATTTTTCTCTAAAAATCCATGATATGCCTATGGGAATACGAATTCCTCCACTGAACCTTGACCATGTATCTTCGCTTGTACTGCTATTTGTAAACCAGAAATATGCCCCGATTCCCAAAAACCAACCAAGATTTATTTCTTCCACAAATGTTTTATCCAGAAAATAATAGTCGCCGGAAACACCTATAGTAAGCCAATTTTTTCTTAGCCCTAAACTAAGGTCCCAGAATATTGGGATTTTGGGGGCTTTAAAACTAATTCCAGGACCACCGGAACTCTCAAATTTATCCCATGAGAAATCATTTCGACCATGTATTCCAATTCCCCATGTATCAGTTTGATGGTGTTGGGCAAAAAGTGAAGATGCGGCAAATATCAGAATAAAAACACTCATCAAACCATTTTTTTTCACATTTTTCTCCCTTCCGTTAGACAATTGTATATATCTATTTTAGTGTCAAGTGTTTATTATTTCAAAAATATTTGGAGGTTATTTCACATAACATACGCTATATGAAGCTTCTTTTGCGCTTCATAGGGAATTTTTGCATTTTTCAATTCAATTTCCAGAGCCTCTTGATATACCGCTTCCAGAAAACCGCTTCCCCGAATACGGTAACTTTCATCTTTATAGAGAAGCTCCTTTGTTTCTGTATCTTCACCCATACTCTATTATCGTCTCACAGACAGAAGAAATTTAACCACTGACCACACGGACAAAAGACAAGATAGGGAAGTACGTGAGGTCGACTTTTCCACTCTTTAGGTGGAAAAGTGGTAAAATTTGGAATGACTGTACGTCTCCATCCGGCCCTTTCCCGGCTGACCATTATCGAGTATACTTTATACTATCCTAAATCATGAGGAGCTTAGTATGCTTATAGGTATTGATCCGGTAATCAGCCCGGAACTTTTGGACGTCCTGTTCCGTATGGGGCACGGGGATGAACTGGTCCTGGGGGATGCCTTTTTCCCCGGCGATTCCTGCAATTCCCGGGTGATCCGGGCGGACGGTATCAGGATTCCCGCGCTGCTGGACGGTATCCTGGCCCTGATAAACCTGGACTACGCCGTACCCCATCCGGTGGCGATGATGCAGGTTATCCCCGGAGAGACCCTGGACCCGGAGGTGGAGAAATCCTACCGGGCGGTAATTGACCGGCGCTGGCCCGGTACGCCCCCGGTAGAGCGGGTAGAGCGGTATGCCTTCTACGAGCGGACCAGGAAAGCCTATGCGGTGGTCATGACCGGGGAAACCGTGAAATACGGGAACATAATTCTGAAAAAAGGGGTCATCCCGGTAGATAAAAAATGGTAAACTTGTTTATCGTATTATTGCAGGAGGCAAAGAATGGCTGATATATCCAGTCTCGTAAAGAATCCCCCGGAAAACCGTTACCGGGGAGCGCTGCCGAAAATCGGCATACGGCCGACCATAGACGGCCGAAGAAGGGGGGTGCGGGAATCCCTGGAAACGGTAACCATGGACTTGGCAAAAGCGGCGGCTAAGCTTATCACCGAAAATTTGAAGCACCCCAACGGGCAGCCTATCCAGTGCGTTATCGCCGATTCTACCATCGGGGGTGTGGCCGAGGCCGCCGCCTGTGCGGATAAGTTTTCCCGGGAAAATGTGCAGGTCACCCTGACCGTAACTCCCTGCTGGTGCTACGGTTCGGAAACCATGGACATGGAAAGCGCCACCATTAAGGCAGTCTGGGGTTTTAACGGTACCGACCGGCCCGGCGCGGTCTATCTGGCGGCGGTTCTGGCGGCCCACAATCAGAAGGGGCTCCCCGCTTTCGGCATCTACGGCCGGGACGTGATGGACTTTGCGGATGCCGCGAAGATCCCCGATGATGTAAAGGACAAGATACTCAGCTTTGCAAAGGCAGCCCTGGCCGCCGCCTGGATGCGGGGAAAAAGCTACCTGTCCATCGGATCGGTGGCCATGGGTATCGCCGGTTCCATCAGCAACGCCGACTTCTTCCAGGAATACCTTGGGATGCGGAACGAATACGTGGATATGACCGAACTGGTGCGGCGTTTTGACGAAAAGATCTACTCCGAAGCGGAATTCAAGAAGGCCCTGGACTGGACCCAGAAAAACTGTAAGGAAGGGCCGGACAACAATCCTGCGGCGGAACAGCACAGCCGGAAACAGAAGGACGAAACCTGGAAGACCTGCGTAAAGATGGCTATCATCGTCCGGGACCTCATGGTGGGGAACCCGGATCTGCGCCGGAAGAAGCTTGACGAGGAAGCCCTGGGGCATAACGCCATCCTGGCGGGCTTCCAGGGTCAGCGCCAGTGGACCGACCACTTCCCCAACGGGGATTTCATGGAGGCTATCCTCAATTCATCCTTTGACTGGAACGGCATCCGCTCCCCCTACATCGTGGCTACCGAAAACGACGGCCTCAACGGGGTATCCATGCTCTTCGGCTACCTCCTCTCAGGCTGTGCCCAGGCTTTCGCGGATGTGCGGACCTACTGGAGCCCTGCGGCTATTGAACGGGTCACCGGCTGGAAACCCGAGGGGGAAGCGGCTAAGGGCCTTATCCACCTGATCAACTCCGGTTCCGTCGCCATTGACGCCACCGGCAAACAGCGAAAGGACGGGAAGGCCGCCTGGAAGCCCTTCTGGGAGATCAGTGCCGAAGAAGCGGGGGCCTGTCTTGACGCGGTAAGCTGGCGTTACGGTAATCTGGGTTATTTCCGGGGCGGCGGTTATTCCGTGGACTTGATCACCGAAGGGAACATTCCCGTAACCATGACCCGGCTCAACCTGGTCAAGGGAGTAGGCCCGGTGTTGCAGATTGCCGAGGGCTTTACGGTGACCATCCCCGATCATGTCCACGACAAGATGGATGCCCGGACCGATCCCACCTGGCCCTCCACATGGTTTGCCCCACGGGTCACCGGGGAGGAAGGCCCCTTCAAGGATGTCTATTCGGTGATGAATAACTGGGGCGCCAACCACGGCGCGGTTTCCTACGGCCATAACGGCGCGGACCTTATCACCCTGGCAAGCATACTCCGTATCCCCGTGTGTATGCACAATGTAGCCGAGGACCGGATCTACCGGCCCAGCTACTGGACCGCCTTCGGCATGGATAAGGAAGGATCCGACTACCGGGCCTGCGCGGCATTGGGACCGCTTTACAAGTAAGGTTACTAATAAAAACAAACAAGGCGGCCGGTATCCCTGGCCGCCTTGTTTTTCCTATAATTTCAAGCGTTTTCTTAGCCCGCAGTAATCTTCCCGTCCAAGTCCCAGAGATCCTCCCAGCCCTTTGCGCCCTCCCACAGGAACACCTGCCCCTTTATCAGACGGCAGTTTTTGTCCGCTTTGGCAATGGCGGCCATCTCCGCATCTGTCAGAGGATCCTCGGTGACACAGCGGAGGTTGGCAAGGTAGTTCTTTTCGTGGACCGATAGGGGGATGGGGACCTGCCCTCTTTGGGCCGCCCATTTAAGGCAGACCAGCGCGGGGTGTATCCCGTGGGCCTTTGCCGCTGCGGCGACCTCGGGGATTTCCGTGTCCACCACATCCCCAGGGGCTTTATCCCGGTCGGGGCGATTGGGGGAGCCCAAGGGGCAGAAGCCAATCACCAGGATTTTACGGTCCACACAGTATTGGTACAGTTCCGGCTGCTGGAAGGCCGGGTGCATTTCCATCTCGATCATTGCCGGTTGTATCCGGCAGAGGGAGAGCACCGCCTTAAGTTTCGGGATGGTCATGTTGGACATGCCGATATACCGGGCAAGCCCCCTATCAACGATCCGTTCCATTTGCTGCCAGACGCCCATGAAACGCTCCACCGAGAAGGGCTTCGAGTCGGGGTTACGGGCGTCGCCGTCGCAGCCGGGGGCGTGGTAATTGGGGAAGGGCCAGTGCACCATGTAGGAATCCAGATAGTCCAGCCGTAGATCCTTCAAGGTCTTTGCCAGGGAAAGGAGCACATTCCCTTTCCCGTACATGTTGTTCCAGACCTTTGAGTTGATAAAGAGTTCTTCCCGCTTTACGGTGCCGGATTTGAAGGCCTTGTCAAATACTTCGCCGATGAAAGCCTCATTGCCGTAGACCGAGGCGCAGTCAAAAAGCCGGTACCCAACACGGATAGCCCCGCTTACGGCCGCAGAAACTTCTTCAGGGGAATACCGGTCTGACCCAAAGGTTCCCAGGCCGATGCAGGGGATTGTTTCACCGGAAGCCAGGGACCGTTTGGGAACCAGTTTTGGATCGATAGTGTCGGCCATATTATTTCAGTTCCTCGTCAAAGCAGACCGCAACCTTACCGCAGTTTCCGTCCGCCATGAGCTTGTATGCATCCGATGCTTTATCCAGGGAGAAGCGGTGGGTCACCAGGGTGTCCGGGTGGATGTTCCAGCGCACCAGTTCTTCCACCAGGTTTTCCATGAGCCAGATGCTGGTTACCCAACTGCCGTAAATAGTTTTCTGGTCGTGAATAATATCCGGGCTGGGGTTAAAGTTTACCGTTCCGCCTTCACCCACAAACGCTATCTTGCCCCACTGCCGGGCGGCCCGTATGGCGGTGGCACGTCCGGGATCGCTGGCGGAGGCATCAAAGGCCCGCTCCACCCCCTTGCCGCCGGTCAGCTCTTTAATTTCAGCAACATTACTATCAGATGGGGCCAGCACCTTATCTGCCAAATTGAGTTTTTTTGCCAGCTCTATCCGCACCGGGTTGTTTTCAATGCCGTAGAGTTTCTGTGCGCCTAATGCGCGGCACAGCATTAGTGTTGCAAGCCCCACCGGGCCAAGGCCGACCACCAGCACCGAATCATTCCCGCTGACCCCTACCTTTTGGATGGCCTCGTAGACCGTGCCAAAACCGCAGGCCACCTGTGCGCCGTCGGCGTAGGTGAGGGAGTCCGGAAGCTCCACAAGGTCTTTTTCGTCACAGAGAATGTATTCCGCCATGCCGCCATCCCGTTGCCAGCCGTAGGCCGCCCGGAGCGGGGAGGAGCAGGAGATCATGTAGCCCATACGGCAATCGTGGCAGACCCCGCAGCCGGAAATGTGGTACACAATAACCCGGGAACCCTTCTTGAAGCGCCGGACTCCCGGGCCTTCTTCCACCACCTGTCCGCAGGGTTCGTGCCCGGCGATAACATTTTGATAGCCCTCGGGTCCCTTACCCACATGCTCGCGGTAAATGGCGCGGATATCGCTGCCGCAGATGGTGCAGGCCTTCATCTTAACCAGCACCTGCCCGTGTCCCGGTTTGGGAATGGGAACATCCTTTAAAACTACCGTACTGTTTCCGGGGAGATAGGCCCCCTTCATTGTGTTTTCCATAAAAAGCCTCCTGAATTAGTATAGCGCTTTTTTCCGGAATAGGCTATACGATGAGATTGCCAATTTGATAGCTTACCTGTTCGTAGGGAACGGACCGGTCCGCCATGGATATTTCCCCCATGATCCGGTAGTCCTTCATAACGATAATCCTGCGCGCCAGGGAAATAATTTCCGGCATATCCGAGGAGATAAGGATGATGGACTTCCCCTGGTTTTTCGCCAGGTCCCAAATCACCTGGTGGATATTCCGCTTGGCCCCCACATCTACCCCTACGGTAGGTTCATCAATGATAAGGATATCACAGCCCGCGGCAAGCCATTTGCCGATGGATACCTTCTGCTGGTTTCCCCCGGAAAGGTTTTCTACCCTGGTACTCATCTTCGGTGTTTTTACACTCATGGTATCCACATAGTCCCGGGAGGTTTTCTCCAGTTTTTTCAGGTTGAGCAGTTTCAGTTTATTCAAATGCAGGGGCAGCGAGGGGATAGTGATGTTTTCCTCCACCGAGAAGGGCAGAATAAGCCCCTCCTCTTTCCGGTTTTCCGATACATAGCCGATGTTGTATTTGGCAAGGGCATCCTGGACACTCCTGATATTCGCGGCCCTGCCGTTTACATATATTGTCCCCGCATCCATCCGGTCTGCCCCAACGATGGCTCGGGCAAGTTCGGTACGCCCCGCGCCTACCAGGCCGTAGAAGCCCAGGATCTCCCCCCTGCGGAGCTCAAAGTTGATATCCTCAAACATATTCTGTCGGCAGAGGTTTTCCACCTTAAGTACCACCTCATCCCGCAGTTCCAGGGAACCCAGGTCGTCAATCTCCTCCTCCCGGCCTATCATCATCCTGACGATATCCTGCCGGGTCACCTCTTTACAATCCTTCGTGCCGATATATTTGCCGTCCCGGAGCACAGAAACCGTATCGCAGAGGCTGATGACTTCTTCAATTTTATGGGAGACGAATATGATACTGTGGTCTTCCTGTTTCAGTTTCCGCAGCAGGTCAAAAAGTTTTTCCGCCTCATACTTGGTGAGGGAACTGGTGGGTTCGTCCAGGAATATATATTTGGAGTTTGACGACAAGGCCTTCGCAATCTGGATGAGCTGCTTCTGGGCCGCCGTAAGCTTGTCAACTTTATCGGTGGGCGCAAGTTTAAGCCCCACCATATCAAGGTACTTTTGAGATTCTGCGTTAATGCGCTTCCAATCAATAATGAATTTGTATTTCCGGTATTTCTTTATCCGGTCAAGCATCATATTTTCCGCAATGGTACTGTCCGGGATAAGCTGGATTTCCTGGTTAACAATGTTAATATCGTAGGACACGGCGTCTTCAAAGTTACGCAGTTTTAAGAGCGTCCCGTCCATATACACGCCGCCGTCATCGCTCTTGTATATGCCGGTGATTATCTTCATCAGGGTCGATTTACCGGCGCCGTTTTCCCCCATCAAGGCGTGGATTTCCCCCCGCTGGAATGACAGGGATACATCATTCAGCGCCCGGACGCCGGGAAATATTTTGGTTATGTTTCGTACTTCAAGCATGGCGCGCTTCTTCCTATCCCCCACGGAACACCGTGGGGGAATTACGAACATTACTTCGAAAGGTATTCGGTAAAGAGATCGTTTTTAATCTTCTGGGTTACCGCGGAAATGTCCGCCGAATAGGTGGAAATATTATCCTTGGTTACCAGAACTACGCCGGAATTAATGAAATATTTTCCGGGCCGCACCTTGGCGCCGTTGTTCAGCTCCTTCAGGATTTCCAGGGAGAGGTACCCGTGTCCATAGGGATTCTGGGCCATGGTTCCGTAAATGGTTCCCTTCTGAATGGCGTTCATGGTTATCTCTTCGGTATCAATACAAACTGCAACGATACTCCGGTTCATCCCGTCCAGCACAGAAATAAGCCCGTTGGTGGCGATCATGCCGGTGGTGACCACGCCCTTGGCATCGGGGTTAGCGTTGAGGATGTCCGATGCCTTTTGGGTAGCCGCGTCAATGGCCTCAATACCGGCGGTTTCCTTCAGGGTTATGCCCCGCTCTTTACACGCCTGAGCAATCCCTTCCTGGCGAAGCACCGTATTGGGGTCCGTAAGAACCTCCAGAATACTGATCAATGTCCCGGAGCCGCCCATTTTATCAATCACCGCGATAGCCGCGTCATAGGCCGCCTGTTTAACATCCGTGGCCACACAGAATGCGGCGGTGGTGTCCGCGCCCTTGGGATCCGAAGTGGAGCTGTCGGCGCCGAAGTTTACAATCTGGATTCCCCGCTTGGTCAGTTCATCGTACAGACCGTTTACACCGGGAAGCGGATAAATCGCTATACGGTTGTACCCGGTAGACACGAGGGCGCTTACCTTATCGGACAGGGTATTCACCGTCCAGTCTGAACCGTAATCGGTATGCACGGCAACCCCGTTATCCTTTGCCCATGCGTCAACCCCCGTTTGCACTTCCACAAAATAGGAATGGGGCGCGGGATAATAGAACAGGTACTTTGCCGTACCCTTGCCCGTGTCCTTCCCGCCGCCCGCAAACAGGGTAACGGCAGCCGCCATCATCAAAAACACCAAACCGAATTTCTTCATACGTTCCTCCATAAAAATATTTTCATGCGGCGAAAAACGCCGCCTGATTCCGTTTACGATGAACTCCTGCCCTGCTTTTCTTTCCGGTACGCCATGGTCTGCCGGAACCCCGAAAGGAGCGTACCGATGCTAGCGAAGGAAACCGATATGAGCAGTATTATTCCCAGGTACACCTGCTCAAAATAGGCGTTGGCGTTTATCATCACCAGGCCGTTTTTAATAAACACGATGAGGAAGGCGCTGACGATAAGACCGAAGGGGCTGATTATCCCGCCCTTGAGGGAGGTCCCGCCGATAACCGCCACGGCAAAAGAATAGATCATCCAGTCGCTGCCCACACCGGGGTTGGCGGACCCGTCCTTGGAAACCACCGCGATGGCGGCGACTGCGGCAAAAATTCCGGAAAAAATATTGGCTATCAACACGGTACGATCCGTATTGACCGCAGACATCCGGGCCGCCATTTCATTGCCGCCGGTGGCGAGGATGCGCCTGCCCAAAACAGTATATCTGAAAAAGAAATGCATTAACGCCAGGAGGATCAGTGCCAAAATAAACATATAGGGGATGACCCCAAAGATATTGCCCCGGCCAAGCCACTGATAGGAAACGGGAATTTTATTGTAGGGCATTCCCCGGGATATCCCGATGGTGAGTCCCTGGAACACAAAGCTGGTGGCCAGGGTAACCACAAAGGAATTGAGCTTCAACCGGGTGATGAGAAACCCGTTGAGCAGCCCCGCAACGCTTCCCACCAGGAGGGCCAGGAGCACCGCCGCCGCCGGGGGAAGCCCGGACTGCATGGAAATCCCCAGGGTTACCACACTCATGCTGCCGATATACCCGATGGACAGGTTCATTCCGCCCACGATAAGGGCCATTCCCTGGGCAAGGGCCAGGAAGATGTAGTGGGATGCGGTGCGGGACATGTTGAAGACGTTAAAGGAGCTTAGGAAACTGGGAGAGGCCGCCGCGAAGATTACCGCCATAAGCAGCGCGGCGCCGATAACCGGAACAATGCTGTTGCCGGTAATACGTTTAAGGAGCGTATTATTTGTATTCATTTACCGCCCTGTACAAGGCCAGCATATTTTCCCCCGGCACATCGGGAAGAATATTATGCACCGTATTAAAAACGAACCCGCCATCCTTGAAAAAAATGTCTATCATCTTCCGGGTATGATCGTAGACCTGCTGGGGGGTTCCCTGGTTCAGCACACTCTGGGTATTGCACCCGCCGCCCCAGAAAACAATATCCCTGCCGAATTCCTTTTTCAAAATTACCGGGTCCATCTGTTTTGCGGTGGTCTGAACGGGGTTGATGATATCGTAGCCCGCCTCAATCAGATCCCCCAGGATCGGATAAATTGAACCGCAGGAATGGAGGAAGGTCTTCATACTGCTGTGTTTATGTACATACTCGCAGAGTTTGGTATGCCGGGGCTTGAAAATGGTCTGATACTTTTCCTGTGACATGAACATCCCGGTGGTCATTCCTAAATCGTCCCCAAAGCGCAGTATATCTACGATATCACCCACGGCGTTACAGACCTTTTCCAGGGTTCTAAGGTGAATCTCGGTAAGCACATCCAGAAGCCGGATCACATCATCCTCTTCGGTGTAAATATCCACCAGAAAATTATCCATTTTGCGCAGAAAGGTTCCCCATTCAAAGAGGTTGCACCCACAGGTAATAATAATGGCCCGGCCGGTGCCTTCCCGGAGTTTCAGGGCGCGGCGACGCAGTTCCCCCCAGAAATCGGGCATTCCTGCATTGTCCCAGGGACTGTGGGCCAGCTTTTGCCAGAGCACCTTGTTCATGGCCTTTTCAATATCCTTGTAGTCCGCCGGATAGCCGTCAACGTAGGGGAAGTAGGTCTGATCAAAGAAGGTTCCTCCCTCGGGCATACGGGCGAGGTAATCCCCCGCTTCATCGTAGTAATT
Organism: Spirochaetia bacterium; assembly: GCA_025997655.1. GTDB lineage: Bacteria > Spirochaetota > Spirochaetia > Treponematales > Breznakiellaceae > Termitinema. The sequence continues at coordinate 9,755 of BNUW01000014.1, read as the reverse complement.
GTAACCGCCCTTTTCGGCCTTAACCGGCTTGAACCAATGGGGGTACTGGCCCAGGCTGCCGTCCGCCAGGGTGACGTCGTACCAATCCTCCGGTTTATCGTTAAAGGCCCTGCCCAGGCAGAGGATGTCCGCGTGAATAGCGTCCAGCACATTCAATTCCGGCTGAGCAACCTGCTGAACCACATCGTAGATCTTATTGCTCCGGTCATTGATGCCCAGTGCGTGTTTCAGTTTGTTATATCCTATTGCGGAAATACCCGAGCTGGGGGTGCCCCCCAAATCCAGGGGCAATTTTTCCGGCTGTTTGTGGTTGATACTCTGCAACACATCGTCCCGCGATCCCATGCACTCATCCTCCTCTCTAATCGGTATGGAACACCTCTTCCGCTTCGGCCCACCATTCTCCTTCCCTGCGCTGTGCCAGGGGCCGCTGGCAGGGATTACAGAGGGCCCACCACTTTTGTGTCGTGGGGTCGGCGGCCATCTTCGCCATGTCGGCGGCGTAATCGCTCCCGGTATACTCGTAATAACTGAATAGCAGACCATTATGGTAATAAATTGAGTAATTCCGGATATTACATTCCCGGATCATCGCCAGTACCCCCGGCCAAACATCCGCATGGAGTTTCTTGTATTCCTCAAGCTTTTCCATGGAAACACCAATCACTGAACCGTATCGTTTCATGATACGGTATTGTATACATGGTTTTACCGACCCGTCAAATCAAATACTTGATTTTTCCGCAAAAATAATCTAAACGTTTAGATAGGGGGCTCGTCATGGTAACCATAAAGGATGTGGCGGAACAGGCGGGGGTCAGCATTGCCACCGTATCCTGCGCCCTGAGCGGCAAAAAAAACGTTTCCCACCAGGCCCGGGTACGGATCATGGAGGCCATAGAAACACTGAACTATGTCCCCAACGAAAGCGCCCGGAAACTCAGGATGCACCGCAGCCGGGACATCGGGGTGCTCCTGACCAGCATTGACGACACCTACCACAGCGAAATTTTCAAGGGCATAACCTCGGTAATCCAGGGGAACAACTTTTCGGTCAACATCGGTTTTTCCAATAACCAGCCCAAGGTGGAGATTGAAACACTCAACGATTTTGTTTCCCGGAATTTTGCGGGCATCATCCTTATCAGTTGTATGTCCAATGATACCCGGTATTTTGAAAAACTCCTTTCCCACCGCATCCCGGTGGTTTTTATTGAGCGGCGGCCCCTGAATCCGGACATCAACTTTGTGGGGATCACCAATAAAAAGACCATGACCTACCTTACGGAACAGCTCTATGCTCAGGGTTACCGGGACATATCCCTCTATTGCGGTTCTCCGGGGATGAGCAGCGAAAGTGATTGTGTGGAGGCCTTCCGGGAGTTCTGCCGGAAACGGAATGTCCGCGCGGCGGATCACCTTAACTACACGAACATGTCAAAAGAAGACGCATTCCGGGTTGCCCTTGCGCAATTGTACGACAACCCGAAACCGGAGGCGATCATTGCCACCTCGGGGAATATTGCCCAGGGGATACTGGAAAGCGTCAAGGTCCTGGGCCTGTCCCTGGAGGGGACTGTGGTGCTGGCCTTTGCCGAGGAAACCTGGATGGATACCCAATACCGGTCTGTGGTGGGAACCTCCCGGCCTGCTTTCAAACTCGGATCAGCCGGGGCGTCTCTGCTCCTGCGGCATATAAACGAAGCGCTTCCCCCTGAGTCCTTTTTACTTGATGATAATTGTATTAAAACCGGTCTTGCAATTCCTCTCCGTCTGCACAGAGAGCAGCCGCGGGAGGAGCCGGAAGAAGAGAAACAGGTACTAACGCTATTGATGCTGGACAGCCCCTTTACCCAGGCGTTAAAGATACTGTCAAGAAAATTCCGGAACGATTACGGCATCGCCCTCCACATAGAAACGGAGACCCAGAACAAACTGCCGGAACGCATCTTAGAGGATGCCCTGTTAAAGGAACCCCGGTTCGATGTGTATATGTTTGATATACCCTGGCTCAATTTTCTGGTGCAGAATAACGTTCTTGAGGACCTGACCGATTTTATTACCGAGGATAGGAATTTTTTCAATTCCATACTCCGGGAAAACCTGGATAATACCCTGTACCAGAAAAAATATTACAGTGTTCCCTTTATCGGGGGCGCCCAGATATTGTTCTACCGGAACGATCTTTTTCTTGACCCCCTTATCGGAAAAGATTTCTACACCCTGCACGGATACAAACTACAGCCCCCCCGGACCTGGACGGAATTCAACACCGTGGCTGCCTTTTTTACCCGGGAATACAATCCCGCCTCTCCGGTGGAATACGGCAGCAGTTGTCCGGGAATTATGGCCGAAGAAATCTGTCCGGAAATTTATAATCGCATCTGGGGTTTTAACGGAACCATGTTCAGCAACAAGACCCTCCCGCATTTTAATACGGATAATAACCGGATGGCCTTTAAAAACTTTCTGGAATTAGAACACTATACCTCCCGCCCTATTTTAAAGACCAGTATCAATGACACCCTGGAGGATTTTTCCACCGGCAAGACCGCTATGCTGGTAACCTACACCTCATTCGCATCCCAACTGATGAATGCCATCAATCAACAGATCTACGGGAAGCTGGGTTTTACCTTTGTCCCCCACAGAACTCCTATTTCTGTCGGCTGGAATTTAGGGCTCAATCTCTTTTCCAAAAAAAAGGACATTGCCCTGCAATTTTTCAAGTGGCTCTACCGCAAAGATCTGAACTACTACCTTACCATCCTGGACGGCCAGTCAACGTCGGTGTACCCCTACGAGAACAACGAACTTTTAAAACTGTACCCCTGGATGCAGATAACCCTGGATAATTTTAAATACGTCCACCGGCGGGTGGCGGGGAGTAAAAAGAATTTTCTCACCATACCATGGAACAAGATTGAGGATATCATCTACTTCAACACCAAACGGATGTTCGCCGGCATCCCGGTGGAACAAGGTCTTGCGGATATTGATTACAGCCTGACCCAGCTTATGACGGTCTACGGGCATTTCCGGAAAAGTTCTTAGAGCCATGAGAAAGATTAAAACCAAGATTAAACAACCACAGACCTCACGGACAGCACGGACAAAAGAAAAAGACGGGCAAAAAACCAGTCCGTCCTGTCCGTGTCCGTGTGGTCAGTGGTTGTTTATCATGTCTACCTACTATGCACGCTTGGCGTATTTCTTCATATCAAAGAACACCGCCACAATAATGATGCTGCCCTTTACCAGCAATTGATAATAGGAGTCGATGGACAGGAAGCTCATCCCGTAGTTGATGAGCCCCATGGTGAACACCCCGATGATCATGCCTCCCACGGTGCCAACGCCGCCGTTCTGGGACACGCCGCCCACAGTAACCGCGGCAATGGCGTCCAGTTCCATGCCGTTTGCCGTAAGTGCGTTGGCCAGACCGAGCCGCCCCGCCTGGAGTACGCCGGCGCATCCGTACAGGAGCCCCGCGTAGAGGTACACGCAGAGCAGATCCCGCTCAACGTTGATCCCCGAAACCCGCGCCGCCTGGGCATTGCCCCCGATGGCGTAGAAGTTCGTCCCCTGCCGGGTATGCCTGAGCAGCACCCACACAATAACGGTGATGATCACCACATAGATACCCAGGGCGGGAAAGGAAACGATGGACGTCTGGGCCAGGGCCTTAAACTGGGGGGTCAGGGAACCGACGATGGCGGCTTTCGTGTAGATAAGCTGAATACCCCGGGCAATGGACATGGTTCCCAGGGTGGCGATAAAGGGCGGCAGTTTCCCGTAGGCCACCAGCACCCCGTTGAACGCGCCGAAGAGACCCCCCGCCAGAATCCCCGCCACAATGGGAACCAGCAGCGGGAAGGCATGGCCGAAATACAGGGCCGATTGGTAGGTGGGGATCTGGGCAAAGGAAGCGGCCACCGAAGCGGTAAGGCATACCACATAGCCGATGGAAAGGTCTATCCCCTTGGTGATAATGATCATCCCCACCCCCAGGGACGCGAAGGCCCGCACCGATTCGGCGATGATAAGGGTCTTGATCGAAGGCCAGGTCAATGCCTGCCCCCTGGTAAGAATTGCCAGAATAAAAACCAGCACCACAAAGGTAACAAAGGTTGTATACTTACTGACAAATTGTTTTAGCTTAAACTCTTTCATATTCCCTTCCTTAAGAAATCCAGGTTACGCAAACTGCGTCGCGTAGCGCATGATAGCTTCCTGGTTTGCATCCTGTTTGTCCAGGGTCCCCGTATGCCGTCCTGCGCACAGTATCATTACCCGGTGGCTCATGCCGATAAGTTCCGGCATCTCACTGGACACCATGATGATGGCCTTTCCCTGTTTTACCAGATCCGCCATGATGGTGTAGATTTCGTATTTGGCCCCCACATCAATGCCCCGTGTAGGCTCATCCATGATGAGAATCTCCGGCAGGGTCATGAGCCAGCGGCTGAGTATCACCTTCTGTTGGTTCCCACCGGAAAGGTTCTGGATCAAAGTACCCATGGTGGGTGTCTTGGTCCTCAGCTGTTCGTTCTGGGTGACAGCCAGGGCGCGCAGTTTTTTATGATCCAGTAAACCTATTTTTGTTTTATAGTTCCCCAGGGACGCCACCGTAGTATTAACGGTAATATCCAGCAGGGGGAAGATACCGGAACTGCGCCGGTCTTCGGTTATCATCCCGAGTCCCGCCTCAATAGCCGCCTTGGGGGTAATCTTTTTTATAGGCTCCCCGTTTACCAGGATTTCCCCGTTCGCAACGGCCCGGACCCCGAAGATAGCTTCCACCAATTCGGTACGCTGGGCTCCCACCAGTCCACCCAGCCCCAGGATCTCCCCCTTGCGCAGCTCGAAGCTGATGTTCTTAAAAGACCGGGGATTTGCGGCGCTAAGGTTCCGCACCTCAAGGCACACCTCCCCAATGGTACTGTGCACCGGGGGGAAGCGGTGGGTCAGATCCCGGCCCACCATAAGGGTAATAAGTTTGTTGCTGTCGATTTCGGATACCGGATAGGTACCGATCCCCTTGCCGTCCCGCATCACCGTAACGACATCGGCAATTTGAAAGATCTCTTCCATCTTGTGGGAAATATATATGATAGCCACCCCTTGCGCGCGGAGGTTCCGGATAATCTCAAAGAGGTGGGCCACTTCATTCTCGGTAAGAGAGCTGGTGGGCTCGTCCATCACCACGATGGAGGCCTTGTAGGAAACCGCCTTGGCGATCTCACAGCCCTGCTGTTGGCTGATAGAAAGACTGCTCATCTTCGCGGCGGGATCAAAATCGAAATTGAGGCCCTTGAGCAGTTCCCGGGTATCCCGGATCATCTTCTTATGATCGATTAAGCGCAGGCCGTTCAGGGGTTCCCGGCCCAGCCAGATATTCTGTGCCACCGAGCGTTCGGGCACATTGGACAACTCCTGATGGATCATGGAAACCCCGGCGTCCATGGCGTCGGCGGCGCTGTTAAAGCGGCATTCGTTTCCCTTAAGGATTATCTTCCCGCCGTCCATCCGGTACATACCGAAGAGGCACTTCATCAAGGTCGATTTTCCCGCGCCGTTTTCCCCCATCAGGGCATGGACCGTGCCGGGCTTTACCTGAAAATCTACCTTGTCCAGGGCCAGAACCCCCGGAAACTGTTTAACGATCCCCAGCATTTCAAGCACATATGCTGATTCTGCCATGATTGCTCCAAATAAAAAAAGTAAAAACCACACAAAGGAAGAGTCCACGGATTACACGGAAAGACACGGATAAGATAAGAATTATTATTCCATCCGTGTCTTTCCGTGTTCATCCGTGGACTTTTATCTTCCATTCTCCTGTTTACTTAGGAGCGTTCGCCTTGTAATAATCCGAAGCCTTGTCTACCGGTACAAAGGGTACCAGGTAGCACTGCCCGATGATGGCGGCGTCGTTGGCCGGGGTTTCATCAATGGGGGTGGTGGCCGCAGGGGTTCCGCCCGCCGCGTTACCCGCCTTGTAGGTCCCGGTAGCTACCTGATAGACCACGTCAAAGGCCGCCGCAGACTGGCCCGCCGCGTCTTGGAGAACCGTGGCGTAGAGCTTGTTTTCCTTCATGGAATTGAGGGCTTCCCCGGTGGCGTCAATGCCCAGTACCGGAACCGTGAGAATGGTGCCGTCGCCGGCGTCGGTCTTGGTAAAGCCGTTCTGGATGAGGGATTCCACCGCGCCCAGGGCCATGCCGTCATTCTGGGCGGCTACGACGTTAAACCGGCCACGGTAGGCGCCGATCCAGGCGTCCATCTTCTGCTGGGATTGGTCGGGGGTCCAGTTGGCGGTGTCCCGGGCTACCACGTTCACGGTATATCCCCGGTTCTTGAGTCCATCCAAGAGGCCCGCTTCCCGGTTGATCTGGGCGGGATGGCCCAACTGACCCAGGATGAGGAGCATATTGACCGCTTTGCCCGGAGCCTTATCCGGATATTTGTCGAAATAACCCGCAATAAGTTCGCCCTGGTAGCGCCCGGCCACGAATTCCGGGGATGATGCGTAGAAGAAGGTCTTCCCTACCTTGAGGGAGTCCACGGTGGGCTGGATGTTGGAATAGGCCGCCGCGCCGCCCTTTTCCTGGATGAGCTGGTTCATCTGCTCCGAAAGCTCGGACACGCAGGGGATAATCACAAAATACTTGTACCCCTGGTTAAGCAGGGTCTGGAGCTGGGTAAGCTGGGTAGCCCCGTCACTCCGGGCATCCTGCACATTCAGGTCCACACCCTTAGCCGCCGCTAGTTTCCTGATATTTTCCGAATAATCCTTGAGGAACTGCTCGTCCATGTTCCTCATAAGCAGGGCAATTTGGGTTTTCCCGCCCGCCGCGCCGCCTTGCTGTCCACCACCGGCGAAGGCCAGTGCCGAGGCTGCCATCAATACAGCCAAAACCAATGCAATTTTCTTCATTACTAATTCCTCCAAAAAAAATCCTGCGGGTTTCCATACGGACCCCGCGATGGATACTAGTATAAACCCTGTTTTATGGATCTGTCAAATCCATAAAACGGGACGTCTGAAGGGCTGGGCCAGCGCATATTTGCTAAGTAATATTCACCGAATAGATAAAGAATGAAAAGAGTCCACGGATTATACGGATTAACACGGATAAAATAAGAAATTGTATTTCCTATCCGTGTTAATCCGTGTAATCCGTGGATTAAATTCTTGTTTCATGGAAAACCCGAAGTTCAGCCGGCCTGAAGGGGTATTAACAAACTCCGGGAATTTGATACATATAGTATATGCCGTATCTGATGGGAATTGATCTGGGCACCTCAAGCTTAAAGGCGCTCATCGTTGATACCGCCGGAAATGTTAAGGCCGAATCTTCTCAGGCGTATCAGTTTGACTCGCCGTATAACGGATACGCCGAACAGGATGCGGAGGTCTGGTGGGCCGCCTGCCGGGATTGTATCCGGGAGGCCCTGGAAAAATCGGCGCTTCCCCCATCGGAACTCAGGGCTCTCAGCTTTTCCGGACAGATGCATGGCTTGGCGGCGCTGGACAAGGATCGCCGGGTTATCCGCCCGGTGATCCTCCACTGCGATGCCCGGTCGGATAAGCAGGTACGGCGGATCAAGGAGGTGGCGGCGGAAAAAAAGCTCCGGGCTTCCCACTACAACCCCATCAACACGGGCTTCCTCCTGAGTTCCCTTTTGTGGATGAGGGACAATGAGCCGGAACAGTACCGGCGCATCCGCCATGTGCTGCTCCCCAAGGATTTTCTCAAGATGAAACTCTGCGGAGAAATCACCACCGACTACTCCGATGCATCGGGAACCCTGGCCTTTGACGTGGCACAAGTCCGCTGGTCCGGGGAAACCCTGGATGCCCTGGATATACCCCGGGAATTTTTTCCCGAATGTTTTGCCGCAGATTACCCCGCCGGCAGGGTGACCCGGGAGGCGGCGCTGGAAACGGGTCTTGCCCGGGGGACCCTGGTAGTCAACGGCGGGGCGGATCAGGTGATGCAGATGGTAGGCAATGGGGCGGTGCGGAACGGCCAGGCCACGGTGAATATCGGCAGCAGCGGAATGGTCTGTTTCCAAAGCGACCGGGCTATTTACAACCCCGCCCTCTCCACAAACATCTTCTGCGCCCATCAAAAAGGAAACTGGGTCCTCATGGGCGCCATGAGGACCGCAGGGCTCGCTTTCAAGTGGATTTCGGGGCTTGCCCCCGGCGGGGATTACCGGAAACTGGATGGGGAAATAGCAAAGCTGCCTCCGGGCAGCGGCGGCCTCATCTTTCTGCCCTATCTGATCGGTGAGCGCTGCCCCCACATGAACTCCAATCTGAGCGGCGCATTCCTGGGGCTCAACCTCAATACCGGCGGCGCCCATATGGCCCGATCCGTCATGGAGGGGGTTACCTTTGCCCTGAAGCAGTGCATAGAAGTCTGCAGCGGCCTGGGTCTTGGCGCCGATACCCTCATTGCTTCCGGCGGTGGGGCACGGAGCGCCGTCTGGCTGCAAATGCAGGCGGATATTTTCAATGTCCCCCTTAAAACAACCATGCTGGAAGAACAGGCAAGCATCGGCGCCGCCGCCGCCGCCGGTTCCGGCGCGGGGCTGTTCAAAACAATCGGCGAGGCTTGTAATGCCCTGGTAAAATACCGGGATACAATCCGGACACCCGACCCGTCCCGGCAGGGGATCTACCAGGAATATTACGGGTTATTCAAGGAATCCTTCATAGAAAGCGGCAAAACCCTGGAACGTCTTACGGAACTGGGAAGACAGCGTTCACCCTACCAGCAGCAATAACCGCCGTCTATGATGATGTCCGTCCCGGTCGCATAATCCGAAGCCTCCGCCGCAAGATAGACAATTGCCCCCTGCAGATCCTCGGGGCTAGCCATCCGGCCCATGGGAACCTTTTCCAGCCACTTGGGCAGCATAGTTTTCCCCTCCGGGGTTTCCAGAAGCTTATCCACCAGGGCGGTCTTGGTATATCCGGGGCTGATACTGTTCACCCGGATATTCTTCGGCGCCCATTCTGCGGCCAGGCTCCGGGTCAGGTGCAGCACCCCCGCCTTGGAGGAATTATAGGCCGCCTGATCCTGGGGGGTATTGGAAATATGAGCGGACATGGAAGCGGTGTTGATGATCTTCCCATACCCTGCCTTTTCCATTACCCTGGCCTCGCTTTGGGCGCAGAGGAACACCGCGTCCAGGTTCAGGGAGAGGATCTTCCGCCATTCACTAAAGTCCTGGACGAGGGAGGACCGCCAGACACCCATGCCGGCGTTGTTCACCCCGATGGTCAGCTTCCCCCACTTGTCCACCACGGTCTTAACCATCTTGGCCACATCCTCGGGATTGGTCACGTCGGTTTTTACCGCAATAGCCTCAATGCCCTGCTTCCCCAGATTGTGGGCGGTCTCTTCCGCCAGGGCCAGGTTGATATCCACCACGGCAATCTTTGCCCCCGCTTCTCCCAATGCGTAACAGTAGGCCTCACCAATACCCTGTGCGCCGCCGGTAACCAGGGCGGTTTTTCCGTCTAACTTAAAACGATCCAAAATCTTCTGTGCCATTTTGCGCTCCTGTGATTGATTAATATTAGTAGTACTATACAGCTTATGGGATGAAATTCAACACCCCCTAATACGCGAAGAATAAACACAGAGAGCACAAAGAAAGAAAAAAAGAGGACACAGAGGGAAGAATGAAGGAGTAAATAGCCTGTTTTTCCCTCTTCCTCTGTGCCCTCCGTGTTA
>BNUW01000013.1 GCA_025997655.1 Spirochaetia bacterium | reverse complement strand
GGCGATCGGGACATTGCGGAAGGAACTGGCACGGGAACTGGGCATCGCGGGGGAGATCAAGGTCGTTGTAGGGGGGCATGACCAGCCGGTGAACGCTATCGGGGCGGGACTCCGGGCCTGGCGGACATTAAAAAACATGGTCCGGCACGCTGCGGAATAATCCACCGCCTGTTGGCCGCAGAACATATAGCCGATAAAATCCTGGATCAGCAGAATCCTATCTATTTTTTCATAGATATCCGGGCGCTGTTCCCTAAGGTACAGGACCTTTGAAAGGGTATAGGAGGGTGACAGGGGAAGGCCGCAGATTTCGGCGATTTCCCTGGCGCTGGTTTTTTTCTCCGCCTCAAAGTATTCCTTTTCCCCCCAGCGATCGGTAAAGAGCATGGGGTCGCAGATAACTTCCCCCGCTGCGTTAAGCGCCACAAAGGCTTCCCCAAAGCTGTCCGCGCAGAGGGCGTCAAGTTTTCCCCCGGTTTTAGCGGCTGCCTCGGCAAAAACCTCCCTGGTTTTATCCCACAGTTCACGGGCTTCCAGCAGCCGGGTTCCGTCAGGGGCAACCCGCATGGTGTAGGCCCGGTATGCGCCGGTGATGTGGTTTCCCTTTTCGTCAAACACCTGGGCTTTAACCCCGGTGGTTCCCACATCTATCCCGCAGAACAGCATTATTTTTTATCACCAAAAAGAAGCCGCCGGGTATTGGTGATTAAGAGGACGCCGCTGATAAGTTCCCGCACCCGTTTGTACACCGCCTCCTGGGCGGCCTTGATATTCCCTTCACCAAGGTTGTATTCATAGGCCTGCCGGATTTCGGTTCCCACGTTGATCTTGGCTATCCCCGCTTTTATTCCCGCCCGGATATAGTCCGGCTGTATTCCGCTGCCCCCATGGAGTACCAGGGGAAGCCCCGCCGCCTTGTACAGCGCCGCAATATGCTCCACATCCAGCCTGGCTTCGGGCTTCTTCTGATTCCGGGTTGCCTCCGCCACCGCGCCGTGGATACTTCCCACCGCCACGGACAGCCAATCGCAGCGAGATTCCTTCGCAAACCGCTTCGCCTCATCAATATTCGTAAAGCCCAGCTTGGTGGTAAAGATTTCCTCGTAGGGTTTCCGGGGGCCGCTTTCATGGCCCATCACCGCGCCGAGCTCTCCCTCACAGGCAATGCCGGTCCGGTGAACCAGATCCGCAACTTCCGCGGTGGCCCCTATATTGCCCGCCAGGTCCAGCCGGGACCCGTCTATCATCACCGATTGGTACCCGGCGTCAATGGCCCGGCGTATGATGGGCAAATAATCAACCCGCTGCAAATCCTCATCCACCACCGGCACATGATCGAGCCCCAATAGGGTATGGCCGGGCTTTTCATATTTCCGGTATTCTTCGGCCACCGCCTCAAGGCTTTTGGAAGAAAACTTTTCCCATTCCACCCGTGCAACGTGGATGATCGCCACGCTGTTTTCATCCGCCACTGCGGCAGCCACGGGCTCAACCATGGGAAGATGGGGGATATTAAAAGCGGGGATCACCGTCCCCTTTTCCCTTGCCAGTAATACTGTTTCTTTTGCGGTCATCGGATACTCCTCTTAGAAAAATGAATGAATCTCATAGCCAAGGTAATTTGTAAGCGCCTCCCGGACAGCCCAGGCGTTTGAACCGGCGGTGAGGCTCAGGTGGTGGCGGTACCCTTCCCGGCCCACATAATTAACGATTTCCTGCATGCGCGGATGCTGCATCACCACCCCGCAGCCGAAGAAACCCTCTTCCATTTTTTCGCCGGTAAGGCGGCCCTCGCCAAGGAAGGACCATATCTTGCCGTTTTCCGTCTTGGCGCTGGCAAAAGTCACCTCAATGTTCCGTTTAATCTGCCCATGGTTTATACCAACCCCCGACCCGGCGCCAAAGCTTTTCCTGAACATGAGGTGCTCCTCGGTGACCCCCTTGCTTTCCATCAGGGAAAGGGGAACTGGGCCGCAGTGGAAGAGGATGCTCTTATCATCCTCCATGCCGTAGTTGTTATTGATGTCCAGCAGCATGGGCGCGCTGTTTCCCGCCAGGGAGAGGGCCTTCATGATAACCGCGTTGGGTACATCCACTTCACAACCCGCCGCGATTCCCCGGTCGTTTAACTCACCCAGGATGAGGCAGGGCGCGATACCGTAGGTCAACTCAAGCTCATTCCAGCAGCGGATAGCCACCGCGCCCAGATCATATTCTTCAATATAGTCATCCACCACCGATGCAAGCCGCGCTATGGTTTCCAGCTTGGCGTCTTCATAGTTAAAGGTGGTCGTTTCCAGAATGCGGTTTTTCTTTGCGGCAATACGATCCGGTTTTACCTCCTTCATAAGCCGGAAGACCTCCGAAAGATCGAAGGTTTCCACATTGACGCCGTAGCGTTGCAGGCCGATCTCATCCACCCGCACGGTTTTGAACGCGGTGGTTCTGGCGCCGATTGCCCCCAGGTTCAGCCGCTTCATGCCCGTAACAATCCGGCATATCCCCGCAAAGGCCTCAAGGTGTTCCTGGAATTTAGCTTCCCCGGGATCAACCGTAAAGGGTTCCATGATGGTGTACTTTATACCGCATTGACGCAGCACATTGCACATGGCGAACTTCCCGCACATGGAATCCCGGCGGTGGGCAAAATCCATCTTACCCGGCATATCCCGGTACGCCTGTACCAGTATGGGCACCCCGGCTTCGGATAAAGCCGCCTGGGCGCCGTTCTCATCGCTGAAATTCGGCATGGAGAGGATGAGCCCCTGGAACTGCCCCCGGTGTGCCTCAAGGAAAGCGGCGTACTTCCGCCCCTCCTCCCGGGTCTCAACGGCGCCGTACCGGGTCAGGTTTTCATCCATAATGATATACCCGTACCCGGCCTTTTTTACCGCCTCCACAAGCTCCCGCCGGGCATCGGCAATGAGCTCACCGGGGAAAAACCCGCGGTTTCCAAAATAAAGTGCAAAGGTAATTTTTTCCGGCATACCCTCTCCTCTTCTGTAATTCTAGCATAGGTTTTACCGTAAAGCAAGCGGCAGGAATTCAAAATTTAACCACGGACAGCACGGACAAAGACGATAGAAATAAAGGCGGTACCAGGCTTGCCGGTGAATCCAGGGCGCAGGTTATGAATTATTTGACAGCAACCGGATTGAAACTGGGTTTTCTGGTAAATTTTTGTGCGTTCCCAAAGGCGGAAATCATAAGGATCGTCCGTTAATCTGTCGGTGAGGTCTGTGATTTTTTCGAATTTGGAATTCCTGTAAAGCAAGATTTTTTTCTTGCCTATAAACTCAACTCCATCCTTTCTATAATGTGATCCTGATACACTTCGTCAAGTTCCACAAAATAACCGCTCCAGCCCCATACCCGTACAATAAGATTCCGGTAATTTTCCGGATGTTTTTTTGCGTCCTTCAATGTATCCCGGTTCACCGCGTTGATCTGCATTTGATGCCCCCCCATATCCATAAAGCTCTTTACAAAAAGGGCTACCTTATGAATACTGTCGGGGCTGCGGAACATATTGTCGTGGAGTTCAATCGTAAGGGGCCCTCCGTTGGCGGTCCGTACCAGGTCCGGCTTGGCAAATGATTTAATGATAGACACCGGGCCATTACAGCGGCTGAATAAACTGGGGGAATAATTACACGCCAGGGCATCCCCTTTTTTGCGTCCGTCCGGGGTAGCGCCCACATCCTTTGAATGCCAGACATAGTACATAGCCGAACCGGTACCGGCGCGGAAGATTCCCCCCCGGTCATTGCGCCGGCCCTCCAGGGCGTCCGCAAACCAGGAAAGCAGTTGGGTTGCCAGGGCGTCCACCTTGTCATCATCGTTCCCCATCTTAGGCGCCTGATATCGCAGCATGGAATAAATCCCATCATAGCCTTCGAAATTCTTTTTCAGCATGAGGAGCAGATCGTCTTTGGTGAAAAACTTTTCCTCAAAAATATATTTACGGATAGCCGCTAGGGAATCTACCGCCGTGGAAAGTCCGGTACCGTGGATGCCGTAGTTATTGTACGTGCCCCCCAGAGAAATATCTCTGCCCCGCTCTACGCAGCCGTCCATCATGAGGCTCATCAAGGGCGAGGGCTCCATATAGATATTGGCGGCGGCATCGATGATTTGTTTTGCCTGGCTAAAGACGGCGTCTTTTACCCGGTCCATTAATGCAGCAAAACTATTCCAGTTCTGATCCAACGCGATATTCAGCGCCTGGGTAAAGGACAGGCCGTTGATATTCACAATATCCATACCGGCGCCGGGCACAATAAATTCCCAGCAGGCGGCCACCACATAGTTGTAGGCGTCCTTTTCCGCATAGCCCCAGCGCTTCAGGGCGGGCACCACAATATCGTCATTGGCATACTGGGGAAATCCCAGGCCCTGCTTCGTCAATACCGAGCCCTTATCGTACAATTCAACCGGGGTATTCTTATTAACCCGGAGATTAATTTTCGGATCAATTAAACGCAGTTCCAGACACGCCTCTAAACAGAGCGCGGAAAGTTCGTTGTAGCTTTCACTGCCGTCGGGGTTCATGCCGCCAAGCACCATGCTCTGCCCGTTATCACCCTGCTGCATACCGGGATACAGATCGCTGTCCTTGTTACAACTGATAAAAAATTCTTCCAGAAGTTCCAGGGCGCTGTCAGGATTTAAGACGCCCTTTTCTATATCACCCTTGTAATAGGGATACATATATTGATCGAAGCGGCCGAAGGTATTGTGATAATTAAAACTGCACCACAAACAGTAATGCAGCAGCCGGAGAAATTGAAGGGCCTCATGGAAGGTCTCCGGTTTTTCCCGTGGGATTTTGGCGAAGGTTTCCGCAATGTACGCATTGCCCGCCTTAACCGCCTCCGCGCGGTATTTATCCGCAAAGGCCTCCACCGCATCCAGAACTTCCAGGCAGGCGCGTAAAAATTGTACCCTATCCCCGGCGCTTTCCTTTTCAAACCGGGCAAGCTGTTCTTGCAGTGTTTCCCGTTTCCTGCGGGTACCGGTATCCAACAACAGAACGTACCGCGGATTGATATTGCTTATCTTGCCCTGTTCGTGGATGGCATGGTTTTTTTTAATCTCCTCAAATTCCTTTTTGGTAAAGATTTCCGGCGTCTTCGTAACGGTGCGGATCAACGCGATCCGCTCGCCGGAAAATACCACAGGCTTTTCCTGTTCCAGAACCCAGCGCAGACGATCGGCGGCCCGCTGCACATCACTTAAACCCTGAGACTCGTACAGTTCCGCCAACTGATAAGTTTCCGGGTGGGTGGTACGGAACTGATGGTGTTCCTTCCTTACAACGTAATAATCCAGTAACTGTTGAATATAACTGGTCATGGGACTCCTCCTTATTACAGAACAACGCAGGGAATTCCCCGCTCCAAAAAAATATGCGTATCCGGGTTAGGAATCTTTTCAATATCAAATCCTGGATTGTATTCCATGCCCACCATGGTGTATTTAGCGCCCGCCGTTTTATGATAGGGCAGAAGTTCAACTTTAATCAAAGCCTGAGCGTCCGTTAGCATATCCGCAGCCGCCCGCAGATTTTCCTCCGTGTCATTAACGCCGGGTATCAGGGGGATACGTATGACAAAGGGCTTGGCGTTCCGCTTCAGCCGGTTTAGGTTTTCCAGAATCATCCCGTTATCCTGGCCGGTATAACGCCGGTGGAGGTGGGCGTTAATCAGTTTCAGATCCATCATTACCAGTTCAACCTCTTCAAGCATAGTACGAAAAATCTCCTCCGAACAAAAACCGCCGGTCTCAACGACCCGGTGGTTTCCCCTGAGCCGTCCCAGAAGTTCCACAAGAAATTCCGGCTGCCCCGTTGGTTCTCCGCCGGAAATGGTATACCCGCCACCAACGGATCGGAGATAGCCGGCGTCCTTCAGCAGCTTTTCCGCCAGCTCTCCGGCGCCGTACTCAATGCCGCAGATCCGCCTGAGCCCCAGAGGACATACGCCCACACACCGCCCGCAGTGAGTACAGGCTTCGGCGGAACCCGGAACCGTACCGGGGCACACATCAACACAGCGGCCGCAGTGGGTACAACTGCCATGGCTCACCATCAGTTCCGGCGTAAACTTGAGCCCCTCGGGGTTATGGCACCAGCGGCAGCGCAGGGGGCAGCCCTTAAAAAAAACCGTGGTGCGGATGCCGGGACCGTCAAAGACCGAAAATTCTTTGATGTCAAAAACCACACCCCGGGGGTCCATACCTTTTCTACGCTCCTATCATGTTATGTAATTCTTTGCAGCATATAGAATTACGAAATACGGGCGTCATTTCCGTGAACCCCCGGAATTCCTATAACATTATCGTTAATGTTAACGATAATCCTAAATCCGTTATTTTGTCAATAGAGCCAGTTCCAAAATAAGGATTAACCACCAACCTCACTGACGCCACGGACTCCTGCTTTCTTATCCTTTCCTTTGTCCGTGTTGTCCGTGAGGTCGGTGGTTAAATTCTTAATTTTTATTCGTGTAAACTGAATTTTCATGAAAAATAAAAAAAAATCGAAAATTTTAAATTTTCTTGTTGACAATTCAAAATTTGCCATTTATAATGAAACTTACATTAACGTTAATGTAAGTTTTCACTAATCTGAAAACAAATCAATCACATGGAGGAAATGAAGATGAAAAAGGCTGTATTCTTCGTAGTACTGGCGGCGGTTATGGTATTTGTCTCCTGCGGGGCAAAACCGGGAAACACACAGGCAGGAAGTCCTGTAAGCGCGGAGGGTTCGCTGAAGGCAGCGCCGGGTGAAACCTACTATATGATCACCTTCCACTCGGGTTCTGATTTTTGGAAGGCTATTTTCATGAACTTTAAACGGGCGGCGGACCTGTACGGCGCAGAAGTAAAGATCATGGGTACCCCGGCGGATGACGCCAGCGACCTTGCCAGGATTCTGGAACAGGTTGCCGCTACAAAACCCGCCGGCATAGCCCTGGCGGCGGTGAATGCGGATGCGATGGTTGAACCAATCAACAAGATTATTGAAGCCGGCATCCCCTTGGTGACCTTCGACTCCGACTCCCCAAACAGCAAACGCCTTAGTTACGTGGCGGTAGGTAATTACGGGGCAGGGCGTGTGGCCGGGGAAGCAATTGCCCAGGCCATAGGAGGCAGGGGGACAATCAGCGGAACCATAGTTCCCGGAGCGGAAAACCTTGAAGAACGGTGGCGGGGCGTCCGGACAGTCATAGCTGAAAAATATCCCAACGTTAAAATCATCAATCCGGTAAATGAACGGTATGACGAGGTTGAAGCCGCAAAGCAAATCTCCGCTCTTCTGGCGGCACACCCCGAAGTAAACGGGCTTTTTGGTTCCCTGTCATCCTCCGGTGTAGGAATCGGGACGGCGCTTAAAGAAATGGGCAAAACAAGCAGGGATATAAAGGTCTTTGCCTTTGATACCGATGCCGGAACCCTTGAAATGCTTCAGGATGGAACAATTTCGGGTACCCTCCTTCAGGGACGGGAAAAAATGGGCTATTGGTCCTTCCAGATGCTCTACTCAATAGTACATAAAACGATTGCCGGCGCTGAAAATTGGCAGAGTATCAATCCCTTACCGCCGACCATTGACGCCGGGGTAACGATTGTCCCGGCGGAACGGGCCGCGAATTATGTAGAAGACTGGAGTAATTACAAGTACTAAGGTGCTTTTGAATACAGAGGGGGTTCGCCATTGCCGGACCTCCTCTGTTTGAACAGGGATTCGGGAGGCAGAAAAATTGGGAAATGAGATCGTACTGGAAACAAAAAATATTGTTAAACGCTTTCCCGGTACCCTCGCGTTGAATAATATTAACATCAAGGTGTATGCCGGTGAAGCACATGCCCTGGTCGGGGAAAACGGCGCCGGAAAGTCTACCCTTATGAATATTATTGGCGGCGTTTTTCCCGCAGACTCCGGCGCCATTACCTTTCTGGGGAAAGAGGTAAATTTTAAAACCACCGAGGATGCCCAATCTGCGGGAATCGGTTTCGTTCATCAGGAACTCAACCTCTGCGACCATATAAAGGCATCTGAAAATATATTTATGGGAAGGATGCCGAAGACCCGATGGAATATGGTTGATAAAAAAACATTGTACATTGAATCAAAAAAATTGCTGCACCGGCTCAATTCAGATATTGATCCGAACAGACTGGTTTCCGATCTTACCATTGCCCAGTGCCAGATAATTGAAATCGTCAAAGCCCTTTCGCTGAATATCAAACTGCTTATACTTGACGAACCGACATCATCCCTTACGCTGCAGGAAACTAAACTGCTTTTCGAGATAATTAAAGAAATAAAGAAAGAGGGCATCGCGGTTCTCTATATCAGCCACCGGATGGAAGAGATTTTTGAGATATGTGATACGGTAACGGTATTACGGGATGGTGAACAGGTACAGCAGCTTAAGATAGAAGATGCAACCGTTGAAGAAATAATCCAATTGATGGTAGGCCGGGAGATTAAAAATCTGTATCCGCCGAAGTCAGGAATTGCGGGGAACTCTTTTTTCCGGGCTGCAAATTTCAGCAATGGGCGGCTGTTTCATAATGTCAGTTTTGAGGTAAAGCAGGGTGAGATTTTGGGATTCTACGGCCTTATCGGCGCGGGGCGTTCCGAAGTAATGCGGGCGGTTTGTGCAATCGATCCCTGTCAGCAGGGGGAACGTTTCCTTAACGATAAGCCCTTTCATCCCCAAAAATACAAAGAACTTATTGATCGGGGTATAGCATATATTACCGAGGACCGGAAAGCCCAGGGACTTTTTCTGCACCGCTCCATTATACAAAACATTTCCGCATCGGATTTACGACAGGTGGCGCGGGGCATCATTATACGCGGCGGCGAGGAGAAGAAATTAGCGGAAAAATTCAGCAGCCTTCTGGCAGTTAAGTGTTCTTCCTTACAGGATCATGTCAACAGCCTTTCCGGCGGCAATCAGCAAAAAGTAATGATTGGAAAATGGCTGGCAATTGAACCAAAATTACTTATCCTGGATGAACCAACCAGGGGTATTGATGTCGGCGCAAAATCGGAAATTCACAAATTGCTCCGGCGTCTCTGTGATGAAGGTGTTTGTGTTGTTTTGATCTCCTCGGAACTGCCCGAAGTAATCGGAATGTGTGACCGGGTCATTGTAATGCATGAGGGAGTAATTACCGGTGAACTGTCCGGGGATGCGATAAACGAAAAGAATATCATTATAGCCGCATCAAAGGCTGATACGGCTAAGGCAAGCTAAAAGAGGAGCGCGATTATGAAAGGTACATTAAACATAAAAAAAGTTTTCTCTTACCGTGAAACTACCGTTGGGTTCATTGTCCTTCTGCTTCTGTTAACGCTGATTTTTACTACAAATGGTAAATTTGCAAGTCCCAACAATATCCGGGCAACCCTGCTCGGACTATCCGCGGATGGTATTGTTGCAATTGCCATGACCTTTGTCCTTATTTCCGGCGGCATTGATCTGTCGGTTGGGTCGGTAATAGGCCTGTCCGCTATGGCTGCGGCGGGGCTGGTACGTTTTGGAGGATTTAACATATGGATAGCAAGCCTGATTGCCCTGATCCTTTCAACCGGCGTGGGCGCTCTTAATGGTTTTTTAATCAGCAGGATACGGCTCAACCCGATGATAGCAACCATCGGCACCATGACTGCGGTTCGCGGTTTAGCAATGGTAATATGCAAGGGTTCAACCGTACAGCTTGGAAAAACAGGCCCGGTTTTCCGTTTTTTGGGTTCCGGAAATGTTGCGTTTATTCCGATGTTCACCATCATTTTAGTGGTACTCGCCATCATCGCAGAATGGCTTTTAAAAAATTCTGTTCCGGTGCGTAAAATTTTTTACACCGGATCAAACGAAACCGCCACACGGCTGTCGGGGATTAACACAAACAGGGTTAAATTTATTACCCATGTATTTTGCAGTTTCCTCTGCGGTATTACCGGTCTTTTATACCTTTCCCGGTTCAATGTCGCCGTGGTAAACGCCGGTACCGGTACAGAAATGCGGGTCATTGCGGCATGTGTCATAGGCGGCGCAAGTTTAATCGGCGGTGAAGGGACGGTATTGGGGGCCATTTTGGGTACCCTGCTGCTGAATTTGGTATCAAATGGGCTTGTTCTATGGAATGTTTCTGTTTACTTCCAGGATTTGATAAGCGGTATGATCCTGCTGCTGGCGGTTACCATTGACGCGGTTTCTCATATGAAGCGGACCGTAAAAAACGCGTAACGGTAAATTAGGCGTCATTTCTCTTTAAGCGCCCGCACGGTCACGCCCTCTACCAATTCGGTATCAATGGTGTGGTGACAAATTCCGTGACACTCCTCATGGGTAGGCTGTTCGCCCCGGATCATACAGATAAGGCAATCCACCGCGGTGACAGACATTTCTTTTTTATAGGAACTAATGGTGCTGAGCTGGTTCGGAATGGCCAGCCGGGACTGGATATTATCAAACCCGACCAGGGAGTAATCCTGGGGAATCCGGCAGCCCTGCTTTGTCAGGCAGGTCCAGGCGTCCCAGGCAATCATATCGCTGAAGGCAAAAATTGCGGTAAAGTGTATTTTTTCCCGGAGTATACCGGTGATGATTTCAGCGCATCCATCACTGGTAATCGGAACCTCCCGGATCAATTCCGGCTTAAGGCGCAGCCCGGCTTCTTTAAAGGCCCGTTTATATCCCGCAAGGCGTTCACCGGCGCTGGAAATGTACGCGGGCCCCCCGAGCATTAAAATATCCCGGTGTCCCTTGTCAATGAGATGCTTCGTTGCCTGATACCCCCCAAGCTCATCATTACAGACAACATAACTTGCATCCAGGGTAGTAAAATGACGGCCTATTTGTATAAAGGGCAGACCGGTTCCCATAAGATACCGGATGTTATCTTCATTCTGCTGTGAGGGGCAGATGATAATACCATCCACATTTTTATTCAACGCCGATTGGATAGCCTCGCGTTCCATTTCCGTATTCTCGTTGGTGTTAAGCAGAAAGGAACTATAGCCGTTTACCCTGGCCCGGTTTTCAATTTCCTTCATCATGATACTGAAGTGGGGGTTGGAAATATCCCCCAGGATTACCGCAATCATATTGGTATGCCCCAGCCGGAGGGAAGATGCCAGGGTGTTGTTGATGTATCCCTTTTTTTCGGCAATTTGTTTAATTTTTTTTCTGGTTTCAGGGGCAATATCGTCCTTACCCCGCAGAGCCCGGGAAACCGTATTGATACTATACCCGGTAACCCTGGCAAGGTCCTTCAGGGTTGTTACCTGGCGTGATTTATTTTGCATACCTTCTCTGTCCTCCTAAACGGTATAGGACAATATCTTTGGCACAGGCAGGGCTCGAACCTGCGACCTGTGTATTTGCATTTGCTGCCAAAAACAAAGTTTCATTAAGAGGACCATCCCTCAGCTCTACCAACTGCGCTACTGTGCCTATTCTGTACCATACTGCCATATTTGCTGACATTTTGCCCAGCGGATTCTCTTGTTCGATGAGGGAAAATCAATGCGCTATTGAAAATGACATAATCTCGTATTTTGTCATCTTGATTGGCCGGGGCCTGTCCCTCTGGACTAATCCCCAAAAATGTACATAATAGAAGGGACTTTTGAAAACACAAGCGAGGAATTTATGATACGAGGCGGAGATATCGTCAAAGGGAGCTGTCTGCTCCAGAAGGGGCAGCCTTTTCTGGTGGTGGACCGGGAATTTCACACCCCCGGCAAGGGAACCGCCATTGCGCGGGTTAAGATGAAGAGCATCAAGGACGGCTCCGTGTTGACCATGACCATCCCCACCCAGCAGGAGGTTGAGGACGCCACGGTGGATACCCACACCTGCCAGTTTCAGTATGCGGATCAGGACAATTTCCACTTCATGGATAATGAACACTTCGACCAGTTTGAAGTGCCCATCTCTTCTATGGAGGACAAGAAGAACTACCTCCAGGAAGGGGGCGTCTACGACCTTACCGTCTGGGATGGCAACGTGATTGACATCAAGATACCCTACAAGGTGGTCTTTACGGTTGCGGAATCGGAAAATTACGTCAAGGGGGATACCGTTTCCGGCGCCACCAAACCCGTGACCACCGAAACCGGCCTGACCGTCCGGGTCCCCCTGTTCATCAAACAGGGCGAAAAGATTCTGGTAAACACCGAAACCAACGAATACGTGGAGCGGGTCAATAGTTAGCGAACGTGTGGTTGCCGCCTACGGAACCAGGCAAGTCACGTTCAGGTTCCGGGGCATTGATTTTACCTTTGCCCTATCCCAGGGCCTTTTTAGTTCCGCCGATATAGATACCGGTTCCCGGTTTCTACTTAAAGTATTGTCCCGCCGCTGGGACGCATGCCTTAGTGCAGGAACCTCCTTGCCCAAAACCGTGCTTGACGCGGGCTGCGGGATCGGCGTTCTGGGGATCTGCGCAGCGAAGGCGCTGGCCGCCATGCCGGGGCATTCCGCCGTTGCGATCCGCGCCCAGGACCGTGACGAGCTTGCCCGGGCTTTTACCGAATACAATGCCGGGCGAAATGGGGTTCCTGTAGACCTGCGGTCCGGCGCCGTTTTGAGCGCCCACACCGAGCCCCTACTGGCCGGGCCCAAGACCACTGCTCCGGCTTGGGATTTAATCCTATCCAATATACCCGCCAAAACCGGAGAACCGGTGCTGCTGGACTTTATCCCCCGTTCTGCGGGCCTCCTCACCGAAGGGGGTTCCGTCATGGTGGTGGTGGTAAACACCCTGGCGGATTTGTTCCGGTCCCGGATTAGGGAACTGGAGCTTCCCCTGCTCCATGACGAAAGCGGTAAGGAACATACGGTTCTGGCATACGGGGCAAAATCGAAAAAGGTGACCGACGCCATTGGGGATGATTTCCTGCGGCAATGGCCCTGTTATGTGCGGTGCTCCGGGGATTTCGAGCTGGAGGGTACCGGCTATCATATCGACGCATGTCAGGGTGTGGCCGGCTTTGATAAGCCCGGCGAGGCGGTAAGGGCTGCGGCGCGGCTTATCAGCCATAGGGGGCCGGCAATTATCGCCCCTTGCATGGAGAAGGCGATCCTGGTCCACGAACCGGATCAGGGGCATTTCCCGGTGTGGCTCCTCCGGTACCTGGAAAACACCGGGCGAATGGGCCACGGACAAGTGGTGCTATCGGGCAGGAACATTCTTGCCCTTTTGGCCGCACGGCATAACCTGGCAGGCGCCGCGCAGGTGGTTCCGGCGGTGGATATCATGCTCAACCGGGACGAATTGCTGGCCGCCTCCGGGAAGCCCTATGGCGCAGTATTTCTGTTCCCCGACATGGTGCCGCAAACCAGCCGGATAGGCGCGTATTGGGAGGGGCTTGGAGCGCTGCTTGAAACGGGGGGACAGGCCCTCATCACCCTCCCCTCATCCGAGGCGGAACGGTTTGACCGGGGAAAGCCGCAGGGCTTTGTGCGGACAGGGGATCATAAACGGCATGGGTTCAGGGCGCTGGGGTATAAGAAGGAGCTTCGGTATTATTGAGCCATCAAGTTCAGTTCGCTGCGACGTTTCTCCGCCGCATCCTTTAATTCGCGGATACGCTCAACAGAACCTACCGAATTGTTTTCCCAGGCGGGCTCATTGTCGCCGGGGACGCCCCGGCCGGCCTCAAGGGTGCGGATCTGCATTTCCGCTTCCGCCAGAAGATGCCGGTATTCTTCCAGGGCTTCCAGGTACTCGGTATAGCTCATGCTCATGGTACCAAGGAGTTCCTTCGCAATCCCCTCTTGCTCGATCAGGGCTAAACGATAGGCGGCGGCTTCGTACTTTTCACTCCGGGGACGGGCATCAACCACCTCGGTAAAGAGCAGCGCCGCCGCCTCCCGCTGCCCCATGGCGTACAGACACTCGCCGATCCAATAGGAGAGCACGATTCTTTCAGCCTGTATGTTGGGGGTATCCCGGCGGTCAAGAATAGCGCCGTAGGACCTGAACAGCGGGAGGGCCTCTGCGGGACGCTCCAAATAAAAGAGGGCCCGGGCTTTATAAAAGACAATATCGTCCACCCGCATCCCCGCGGATCCAATCCGCTGCAGTTCGTTTATATCCCGGAGGGCGGCGTCATATTCGCCCATGGCAAATTCCGTCAGGGATAACCAATACAGGGATGCCGCCAACTGGCTGGAATTCTCAGCTTCCCGCTGGGAGAGAAGCAGTTCCACCGCCGCATCGACCCATTGCCCGACCCGGTAGAGCTTGATCCCCTGATCCAGCCTGGCCTGATGGGTTTGTGCAAACCCGCCTTGAATACCGGCCAGGCCGGCAAACATTAAAAGGAGGGAAAAGAAAAAACATGCACGTCCTTTCATGCTTACAATTATAGCGTATAACCCAGCATTTGTCCATTATGCACTAGTAGGTAGACACTGTTGATTATGTGAATGAAGAAGGTAAACCACAGACCTCACGGACAGCACGGACAAAAGAAAAAGACAGGCAAAAAATCAGTCCGTCCTGTCCGTGTCTGTGTGGTCCGTGTGGTCCGTGGTTATTTATTCTTTCGCTGTTATACACAATTTAGTTCGTGTCTACCTACTAGCGGCGGGCTCTCGCCTTACGGGGTATCATGCCCAATTTATACCCGGCGGAAAAGGTCAGAAACATCCGTTGATAGGGGGCAATGGCGGCATCATGGGGATCGGTAGTTCCCAGGTCCGCAGAATAGCGAATATCAAACAGTACCGCCCCCGGCCCTGCTTTTATCGCCGTGTCTACGCCCGCAAGAATACCGAAAGGCGGCGGCGTTATCGGGCCCAAAATCGTGAAGCTCCCGTAGCCTCCCCCATAGAGACCCAGGGTGGTTGCGGGGCTTGTGTTAAAAATAAACTTAACCATAAGGGGAATACTCAGAATGTTGGTGCTGTTGACGATTGTTGAATTCCTTGGGTCCCAGTCCATGGCGTAATTGAGGCCGAACTGCAGGGCAAAGAAATTAAAGAAATGAAACTCCGTTTCGACTCCCGCCTCTCCGGTGAGCATTATCGCGGCAAGTTCACCCGCCTTGGTAAGGAAATAACGGTTTGATACACCGATCCGGGCGTTCAGAAACAGCCATTTGTATTTCCATGCATCACGGGATGCCAAGGCGCCCTCCGTTGCCGTTCCGGGCGCTGCGCTTTCCCTATTTGCCGGGCCTTGAGCCGCCGCCCCCGCTGTTCCCGACGCCCCGCTTACCCCATTTGCCGGGGCTTGATTCACCACCACCACATTCACATTTACCGGGCCTTGAGCCGCCGTTCCCGCTGTTCCCGGCGCCCCGCTTACCCCATTTGCCGGGCCTTGAGCCGCCGCCCCCGCTGTTC
Source organism: Spirochaetia bacterium (assembly GCA_025997655.1). GTDB lineage: Bacteria > Spirochaetota > Spirochaetia > Treponematales > Breznakiellaceae > Termitinema. The sequence continues at coordinate 11,733 of BNUW01000013.1, read as the reverse complement.
CCGGCGCCCCGCTTACCCCATTTGCCGAGCCTTGAACCGCCGCCCCTGCCGTTCCCGGCGCCGCGCTTACCCCATTTACCGGGCCTTGAGCCGCCGGTCTTTGACGTAAGGGCTGTCCGTCAAACAGGGACTGGAGAACCGTGGGAAACCGGGCATAGGCTCCTTCCGGATTGGTAAACACTAAATCTGCGGAGTCAATGGTCTCTCGCCTTGGATTGAGCAGGGAAAGCGTCATCACCGGGAGGGAAGATCCAATGATGGAACAGTTTATCAGATAATCGGCTTCACGGCTATTTTCGGTTACGAAAAACCCCAGGGTGCGGACTGCTGCCCTCAGGTTTTGCTGAATCACCCCTCGTTCTGCCGGTGGTCCGCTGGAAACAACCATGACATATACAAACGTATCCGCCCTGGTCTGGGGGAATACCAGGGCGGCGGAGAAGACTAGCAGGAGGGCGCAGATGGTTTGTTTCACGGTAAGATCATCCCTGCCTTACTCCCAGCCTATTTTGATCTCAATACCCCCGGTGATAACGATGGTAGGACCGCTGGGATCGCCGGAATTTGGTCCTTTGGGGGTACCTACTGTTATTGTATATTGAACGGGGTCCATGTCGGCGTACCTTACGGTAACCGGCCAGTATTTCTCGTCGTTTGTCAGGTCTTCAAAAAAGACCGAAGGATCTGCCGTATCCCCACCTACTTTAACGTCCACTTCCTCCATGGACACCGGGGAAAAACCTGTTTCGGGATGATACAGAGACACGGCAAGGTCGTTGTTTTTATTGAACTCACCACCAAGACTGTAATTATAGCGTTTTGGTTTCACCTGGAGCATATCGCCTCCTTCCTCTACCAGAGAAGAGGAGGCAACGGCGCCGCAGGAAGAGAACCCCGCAACGCCGAGTAACAGGATGGTGATAAACCGCAAAAACCGCATCATGTCCTTCCCGTATCAGGTTCCTCGTTAGAGAGCGGGAATAGCAATAATGATGTCTGTATAACTAAGCGAAGTTCCCACGGCAAACAGTATTCCTGACCCACTATTGGTTCCACTGTCGTAGGCGCCGGTATCCACGCCATTCCGGATATGCCAGACAAGCGATTTTGCCGCTGTAGTGGCTTTTATCTTTGCGGCCGAGGTGTTATCAAAACAGACTTTTACCGGAATATCAATAATCAGCTTGGCCAAGCCTTCCGGAACAGGATCAGTTAGTTTTGGTATTGGGCCCAAAGTAAAATTGACCTTCCCGGTTGTAGCATCATATGTTGTCTTACCTTTTACGGGTATGATAATCCCCGGAAAGGGCGGAGAAACACTGGTATTCGGCGCCGAATACATTGCTGCCAGTACGGGAGCGGGGGTTATTCCCGTCGCCGCCGCCAATCCCTCTTTAAAAACATCAAGAGTAGGAGGAGTGCCAGGAGTTTTTTGATAGTTAATCGTATATTCTCCCGTTACCGTGGCGTTATTGAGAAGCTTATAATAGGGGGTTGCACCGCTGGGTTTTTTGGGAGCAATGGGACTGCCGGTACTGTCCTTCACCACAAGATTGTCAAAGCCCAGATCCAGGGCCTTTAATGCAAATTCAATTGTTGGTAATGCGGCGCTGTCAATGTGTATTGGGCTTGAGAGAGTTGGGCTTCTTTGGTTCTCGAAATCTACGGCTAACAGAACCCCTTCGTCTTTACCGGCGATTTTGCTTCCCGCAAACAGAATAGCGTAATAATAAGCGCCGTCCGACAAACGAACCGTAAGCGGCTGCCCGCTGATAGATGAAGCTGTAACGTAGGTGCCGGTAGGAGTAGCTCCTGTTGAATTCACCTCCTGAAAGACCACTTCATAAAAATCAGTATAACTTTGCGCTATAGGTTTGTTTACTGCCCGGACATTGTCGTCACCCCCGGTGGGAATGGTCACCGTAATCAGCCGCCGCCCCTGCGCATCGTACTCCGCAGCCTCTTTTCCAGGGGGGTCAATAGGCCCCTGACAAGCGATAAATAAGGCGGCAGTTACCAGAGCGGCCCCCGCCAGAATCGTCAAAATGGTTCTTGTCTTCATAAAACACTCCTCTTAAACCAGTATCGGCAACACATGCCGCTTTCTAAAGCCCCATGTTTCCATAAATAATATCGCATCAGACAGCGGTTGTCCATATTTTGTAACAAATTTCGGAAAAAGCCCTGGGGAATGGGTACCCTTGACAGGAAAGCCGGATTAGACTATATCTTAAGAGTAGGGGAAAGCGGGCGAAGCGTTTCGGACGGTGAAGCTCCGGGGGCGCTTTTAGCGTTTGCGTGGAGCGTCGCCCCGCCTCTGCTTTTTTAACCGATAACACGTTACCAGAGAAAGCCATCCCCCATGATTTATCCTGACTTCTTCAACAAAGGTAATTTCTCCGTTTATATTCTTTTTAAATTCTAATACTTTATTATTTTCAGACTTTTTTGGAGATAATTTAATATCGGTAGCTGAATTTATGGTATCCACAAGGTGTAAAAGGTCATCATCTTCAAGATTATGATGTATTTTTCCATGGGAATGCCGTATGGAACTGGATTCCAACATGATACTGGTTACATCCTCTCCACAAACGGCCTTTATCCGCATGGCGGCAGCCGATTCAACCGTTCCTATGAAAGCTTTTTTATTCTCCTTTCCATTTCGGGCTTCATCTATAAATTGTTTGAGTTCCTGGAAAGATAGCTGATGAGAATACCAATTTGGCACTCCCCTACGATTCCTTGGTCTTCAGCACCGCCAGGAACGCGCTCTGGGGCAATTCCACGTCCCCCACCATCTTCATGCGCTTCTTCCCTTCCTTCTGCTTCTCCAGCAGCTTCCGCTTCCGGGTGATGTCCCCCCCGTAGCACTTGGCCAGCACATCCTTCCGTAACGCGTTCACGGTTTCCCGGGCGATGATCTGGCTGCCGATGGAGCCCTGGATGGCTATCTTGAACTGCTGCCGGGAGATTTCGTCCCGGAGGCGCTCGCAGACCACCCGGGCCCGGTCGTAGGCACTGCCCTTAAAGACCAGTTGGGAGAGGGCGTCCACCATCTTACCGTTGAGGAGGATGTCCAGTTTGACCAGCTCCGTGCTCTTGTAGTCGGTGATGTCGTAGTCAAAGGAGGCGTAGCCCCGGCTGATGCTCTTGAGGCGGTCATAGAAGTCGAAGAGGACCTCCGAAAGGGGCATGTCGTAGACCATCTCCACCCGCTTTTCGTCCAGGTAGGTCATGTTGGTCTGGACACCCCGCTTCTCCATGCAGAGGGTCATAATATTGCCCAGGTAGGTGGTGGGGGTGATGATGGCGGCCCGGATGTAGGGTTCATCGGCGCCTTCGATGCGGCCTTCGTCGGGGTATTCCGTGGGGTTGTCCACCATGAGTTCTTCGACGGGGTGACCGGCGCTGCCCCGGAGGCGGACCTTGTATTTGACCGAGGGGGCGGTGAAGATCACCGACTGGTCGAATTCCCGTTCCAGCCGTTCCTGGATCACCTCCAGGTGGAGCAGCCCCAGGAAGCCGCAGCGAAAGCCGAAGCCCAGGGCGACGGAGGAATCCTTTTCGTAGACCAGGGAGGCGTCGTTGAGCTTGAGCTTTTCCAGGCTGACCTTGAGTTCCTCGTAGTCGTTGGAGTCCACCGGGTATATGGAAGAAAAAACCACGGGCTTTATCTCACGGAATCCGGGGAGGGGGCCGGGACAGGGGTTTTCCGCGCCGGTTACCGTGTCCCCCACCCGGACATCGCTCACGGTCTTTATCCCGGCGATGATGTAGCCCACTGCCCCGGCGCTGAGTTCTTCCTGCTCCACCAGGGCCAGCTTGAAGACCCCAAGGTTTTCCACCTCGTATTCGGAGTTGTTGTGCATGAACCGTATCTTCATGCCCTTCCGGAGGGTCCCGTCAAAGAGACGCAGGTGGACCACCACTCCCCGATATGGGTCGTAGTGGCAGTCGAAGATCAGGGCGCGCAGGGGGGCGGATGAGTCACCGGTCGGGGCAGGGATGCGCTCCACGATGGCTTCGAAAAGTTCGTCCACTCCGGTGCCCATACGGGCGGAAACCAGGAGGGCGTCCTCGGCGGAAAGGCCCAGGTCGTGTTCGATTTGCTGTTTCGCCATGGGGATATCCGCGGCGATCATGTCGATTTTATTGATCACCGGAACTATTTCCAGTTCGTGTTCCAGGGCAAGGTACATGTTGGACAGGGTTTGGGCCTGGACCCCCTGGGTGGCGTCCACCAGCAGAAGCGCCCCCTCGCAGGAGTTGATGGCACGGGATACCTCGTAAGTAAAGTCCACGTGGCCGGGGGTATCTACCAGGTTGAGTTCATAGTCGCGGCCATCCTTGGCGGTGTAGGGGATGGTCACCGCCTGGCTTTTGATGGTGATACCCCGTTCCCGCTCAATGTCCATATTGTCCAGGATCTGATCCTGGAAGTTGCGGTCCTCCACCAGGTGGGCCTTTTGGATAAGCCGATCCGCCAGGGTGGACTTGCCGTGGTCAATGTGGGCGATGATACAAAAATTACGGATGTATGCGGTTTCTGACATGTTAAGAAGACTATATACAAAAAAAGGGGTGGTCGCAAGGGACGGCATCATAAGCGGCTTTTCTCAAAGGGCCATTTCCCAACCGACAAGTCCCCAAGCGGTGTTCCCAGGGTCAGGCTGACCCAAAAATCATTATTTGAATTGCCGTCATTCAGGTTGGAAATTTTCCAGCCCCCCTGGGCATTAAAGGACAGCGCCACCGGAGACAGGGGAATCACGGCGGATGAAAAGTCGAGCCCCAGCCGAAGTATCAGGGATTGGGTAAGCCGGTAGGTATCCCCCAATTGGTTTCCCACTGCGGAGGAGACCCCTGCGTCATCATAGAAAGCGCCCCGGTAGGCCAGGGTACCGAAAAACCGGTTAAAATAGAGGGGGAAAAACCAAGCCCAATGGGACGAACTATTGGGGATCTCAAGGGAGAAGAGTTTTAATTCCGCTTCGCCCCCCGCAAGCCATTCCATGCCCACATTGCCGACGCTGTCGTATTCGGAGGGAGCGAATGAGACAAAGGAAGTGGTGGTGAAGACCTTGGAATTCCCCGACAGGGTCATCAGGTTTTTATCCCATACGCCAAAAAAACGGAAGCGCAGGGGCAGGGGCGTAATCGACTCAAGGGCGGTTTGCAGAACCCCCTCAAAACGGGGATGATACGGTACGGCATCCCGCAGCGCGTACATGCCATATGCGGTGAAGGAAACACCGCCGCCGAATACTTCCCAATTGAACCGGGATAAATTGGATATCCCCGCGCCAAGGGATATGAAATACAGGGGTTTCCTATAGGGCCAGGTATAGGGATTGCTATTATCCTGGGCATCGGCGGTGAATTGCGTCTGAAAACCGGGCAAAAGATACCCCTGGGTTCCGGTAACACCGAGGCTGTGGCTCAAGGTTGCGGAAAGGGCGGCGGTGGTGTTCCGTCTCCATACCGGCCGGCTTGTATCAAGATCATCGATAAAAGACAGGGTTAGGGGGAAACCAAAATACGTATTCCGCCACTGGATGTCAAAAACACCCATCAGATTCAGCGCGTCAAAGCTGGCCGACACGACTAGTTGATTCCGCTCCGCCGGGTCCCTCATCATAGATAGAATGCCGGCGCCCGCCTTGGTAAAGTGAAAGCCCGCCGAATCTTCTCCACCTATTTTCGCTTCAACGAGGGGCAGGGGGAACCAATACCGAAAGGGATTGAGGTAGGCCAAGCCAACATAGGGGCGGCTCTGTGCCGGGGTTTCCGGCTCTGCGGTTCCCGGTGCCGTCGCTTGCCCGGCGGCATTGGGTAACGCCACGGCAAGGTCCGCCTCGTCCCAGGGCTTGAGGCGGAGAACAGCCCGGCTGCCGGAAAGATCCGCGCCGGCCTCGGGGAACCGCATCAGGGCGTCCCAGGTGGTAAAAGCTCCCCGGTAATAGATTTCACCCCCGGCCATCACCGGCAGGAACACACCGCCGGAAAAATTACGCTCCGAAAAAACCACGGACCGGGCTTCCAAATCCGCCACCGCCAGTTTATACAGCCCGCCGTCATGATCGTAGGAAAAGAGGATGCGCCCCTCGGAAACCTGGAGGCCCCGGATATACCGCCACCGCTCCTCATCATCCTCCAAATCCGAAGCCAGGGTATAGACCGCCCTGGTGTCGTAATTGAAAAGGCAGAGTTCCCGTCGGCCCTGTTTGAGTGCGGTAAACACAATCCAGGTATCGTCAAGGGCGGTGGGGTTTGAATAGAGCAATTCTGCGCTGCCCCGGAGCAGCAGTTCTTCACCGAACACGATATTATTACTGTGCAGGGTTGAACTAAGGCCCACCACCCCATCCCGGAAGTATTCGGCTTGATATAGCCCCTCCCGGGAACGGCCGATTTTTACGCCCCGGCGGATATCGTATTCGGTCACCATTGCCCGTGCCAGATCGCTGTTATACTGATAGGAAGAGACCAGCGCCCTGCTGCCGTCCGCCGATACCGCGAGGTCATAGGCAGCGTTACTGACGAAAAAATGGGATTTAAGCTTCTCCGTGCCGGGATCGTAGGAAATCATCCGGCGGGAAATCATATCCAGGGCAAACACCTTCCCGCCCCCGGAGGCGACGCCGTTAATTAAAGATTTCTTGTTGTAAAAGTGCCCGGCAAAAATAACACCCCCGGAGTTTTCCTTGATGGTTTCAAGCCGCAGGGACTCTTTAAATTCATCCCAGGCATCCAAAAAGGAGCGGCCATAGACTTTACGAAAGGCAAAATAATAGCCGCTGCCAAACGTAACAAAGGATAATAACGAAAAATCGGACCGGCCCATGGCCGCCCACAGCTCGGCGTATTTTTCCATGCCGTAGGTTTTTTGCAGCCAGGTAGAGAAGAGCCCGCCGTAGTAATAGTAGGCGTTTCCGGCAGGCGGCAGGTCATAGACCCCGGAAGCCTGCCGGGGGGTAAGAAAGGCATTCTCATGAATCGCCTGAACCAGGGTTTCTTTAATCAGGGGATCATTGCTCCGGCCCGTGCCCTCAAGGCTTTCAAAACTGACCGTTACCCCTTCCACCATAAATTTGGGGGCGATCAATGCCGTGGGCATCACCCATCCGCCGAAAACGGTATGGAGCCCGTTTAAAAAGGGACTTCTGCTGCTGAAGGAGATGGCGTGGGTCAGTTCATGGAGGAACAGGCCTTCCAGGGAATTTTTATAACCGAAGGATTCAGGACTCAGGGGGGTATCAAAGAGGACGATATGGGGATAGGGAAAGGACTGCATATACCCGTTAAACTCATCCGTATGGGGGGTAATGGTGACGGGAATACGGTTTGGCTGATGAATGTCCAGCAGCGCGGTAACCTTATCGTAGACGGCGTCCGCAAAGCCCGCCAGGGTACGGGCGGTGCGTTCGGATTCGGCGGGGTAGATAATGTCGAAGTGGTCTGTTTTGATCACCCGCAAACGGGTAAAAGGCTTGAAGGTCTGGGCTTGGGGCGCGGCAAGGACAAAACAGGCGAGGAATACCGCAAAAACCAGCCGGAATATTTTCATATGCCCTTAGGGTAACAAAAAAAATGTAAACCGGGAAGTACCGTTATGTGCCGCAGTTTCCCGCGCAGATTGATTCCGCCATTTCCACCGCAGCCACCGTATCCTTGGCGTAACAATCCGCACCGATGGTACGGCAGTACTTTTCCGTCACCGGGGCCCCGGAAACCATGATAGTAATGCTGTTCCGGATACCCGATGAAACGGCGGCATTGACCACCAGTTTAAGCTGGCCCATGACGGCGGGCAGGTTTGCGGTGCAGAGGATGACCTGTGCTTTTTCCGCAATCGCCGCTTCAATAAACCGTTCCGGAGAAACACCGGTCCCCAGGTCTATTACCCGCAGACCCAGGCCTTCCATGGTAAGTACCGTCAGCCTTTTTTCGATGTCCCGGCGGTCACCCTTCACGGCGCCGATAACCACCGTGCACGCGGCCTTCCCCATGGAATTTCCGGCATTTAAGTACGCCTTAAGGATCCCGATTCCCCTATACATGGCCCGCTCGGCAACCAGCAGGTCCGGCTGGAAAATCTCCTGCCGCTTATACCGGTCCGTCACCGCGTACATGCCGGGGATCAGGCCCTGCTTAATAATACTGTCGACGCTGTAATTTTCCTTAATAGCCAGGGCAATTAAAGCTGCGGTTTCCCCCACCCTCCCCGATTGAAGGCTCTGCGAAATATCACTTAAGTTAACCATGGCACACCTCAAACTTCAGGTCCGGCTCAGCGGCTCCCTCCGATCCGGCCCCGCCCTGCCCGCGGTATCTTCCGGGGCTGATGCCGGTATAGCTTTTAAAAATTTTCGAAAACCAGCTCTGATCTTCGAAGCCGCAGGATGACGCAATTTCACTGAGGGTCAAATTCGTTTCGGTGAGCATATGCCCCGCCTTCTCCACCCGCAGACGGTTCAGGTAGGCCGAAAGGTTTTCCCCCATTTCTTCTTTAAAGACGGTGCTGAAATAGGGTGCCGATAGTCCTGCCGCATCCGCAATTTCCCGGAGACTTATTTTTCGGGTATAGTTTTCCCAGATAAATTTTTCAGCCTTCCGCAGCGCCGATGCGTGACGTACCCCCTGGAAGGAGAATATCTGCACGGACATCCGTTCCACAATGATATGCACCACCTCCGTCAGTTCCTCTGCGGTCTTTACCTCCTGGATACGCCGGAGATACCGGTTGTTTGTTTCCAGCAGGGTGTCATCGGCGCTGCCCGAGCCCATGGCCGCCCGGGAAAGGAGGACCACCAGTTCTATTGCCCGGAACTGGATAAACGTAAGGGACTGGGGACTTGATAAAAAGAGAATCCCCAGAAGCTCCTTGAGTATCTTCCGACCCGCCTCATGGTCCCCCCTTCGCAGGGCCGCCAGGAGCATCCGTTCCTTATCTATGGGATAGGCGGAAACCGGGATGACGAAGGAAGCCCGGGAGGGCCGGTCCCGCAGTAATTTTGTCTCTGGATACGCCGGTTGTTTGTTGTCATTACGGGTTCCGGTGGAAAGACTTTCGGCGCATATCAGCAGTAATTCTGCCAGGGATTTTATCCGTGCCGACTCTCCCTTGGAAAATGGCGCCAGTTTTTCCGCCAGTTCTTCCCGGGGCACGGTCCCCCGGCTCATGGCATCCATGGCGTCCATGGTTTCCCCGATTTCAATGCCGGTGAACCCTGACCCGACCAGGGCCCCTGCAAATTTCCCGTCTGAATAGAGGGGACTGGTCCAGAACATAAAGCCCAGTTCGCACATGTAGATATAGGAGCCCCCGAAGTAGTGAGCTTCCTTAATAGCATTGACATGCATCATATTACAGGGGCAGGATCGTAAATCAGCAATCGTGTGTATGGTGCCGGGCTCTGCGGAATATTTACGGCAGTAATTTTCACAGATATTCATCCTGCCCAGCACCAGGGGGAGGGCCTCCCGGATAGGGAGAAGTTCCTGGTCAAGGATACAAACAACAGCCCCGGTGGCTTTTGCGTAAACATTCGCCATGTTCCACCCCCGCAGCAGTAGGGGATCCGTTTCTTTCGCCGGAGCAGTAATGGCAGCGGCCGCAGTTTTTTCAATCATCTTTTACCCATCCCTGACCGGCGCTCTCCGGACCGTCGGTCCGATTTTGCTCCCGGTACTTACCGGGGCTCATGCCGGTATAATTTTTGAATATCTTTGAGAACCAGCTTTGATCCTCAAAACCGCAGAATGACGCAATTTCACTGAGGGTCAACCCGGTTTCCGTAAGCATCCCCGCCGCCTTATCCACCCGGAGGCGGTTCAGGTAGCCGGAAAGATTTTCCCCCATTTCTTCCTTAAAGATTGTACTGAAATAGGGCGCCGAAAGTCCCGCAGCAGCGGCAATCTCCTGAAGGCTGACCTTTCGGGTATAGTTCTCCCGGATAAACCGTTCTGCCCGGCGCAGTGATAGTGCGTGGCGCACTCCCTTGAAGGGAGAAATCTCTCCGGTCATGCTGTCCACCACCAGGTACAGCAAGTCGATAAGCTCCTCCGTGGTCTGCGCCTCCTGGATCCGCATGAGGTAGCGGTTGCTTAATTCCAGCAGCATATCCCCGGCATTGCCCGAGGTGACCGCTGCCCGGGAGATAAGTACCACCAGCTCAATAGCCCGGTACTGCATAAACGTAAAGCTGTCGGGGTTTGCAATAAAGAGTATCGCCAGGATTTCATCCAACACCTGCCGCGCAGCTTCATTGTCGCCCCGGCGCAGGAACGTGAGGAGCTGCCGCTCCTTCTCCAGCGGGTATGCGGGCCCGGCGTCCCCGTCGGTGGTATATTGATTTTTCAATACTTCGATCCGGGACGACAGCTTGGTTTGCTGCCGGGCCCGGCGTTTTAGTATCTGGTGATAGGTTTCGGTTCCCCGGGAAACATGGGCGGCGCAGGTCAACAGTAACCATGCCAGGGCTTTTATGCTCTCCCCGTTTTTTTCAGGAATCCCTTCCAGGAGCATCGCCGCCGCCTCTTGGTTGATTTGCCCCCGGCTCATACGCACTATTCTTTCAGCCGCTTCCTGCTTACCGATACCCAGGACCAGCCCGGCAATCAGTGCCCCCGCCAGCCGCCCCCCCCGAAGACAGGGGGCAGACCCAGTAGGTAAAGCCCATATCACAGGTATAGATATACACCCCGCCTGAACGCTGGACACGGGAAATAGCGTCAATATGAATTTGCGTGCAGGGATACTCATCATCCGCCCAGGTCCGGTCGATTGCCGGGGAATACTTCCGGCAGAGGGAACAAAAGAACTCCGAAGGGCAATAAGCCTTACCGGCGGCGCCGGGGAGACATTCCGGAATGGTATGCCCGGTGGTATCCAGAACGGATACATGCACATCCGCAGCCTTTTCGTAGGAGTGCAAGGCTTCCCGGGCTTTCAGCAGCAACGGCTCAATTTCCCTACGGATAATAATATTCGAAGTAGTAAGGGACATATTCTTTCTCCTGCTGCTATAAGTCTAGTAAACTTTATAAAACGTAATACACCCAAATGGTGAAAAAGTTCTCTGTCTTCAGATTTTCTGTGGTATCTTTAGACCTCCTTCCGGCTTCAGAAAAACAGAAAAGCTGTATTGTACAAGATACTAAAAAACGCGGAAAAAACAAACTATATTTCAATTATTTTCATTTTTTTTGATTCTGGCTGAATGGAGACTTTCATATTTAATCGCTCCCTTTACTAGGGTAAGAGCCCCATACCTGTTCCGATCCGTACCGCGTCCGCCCGGTTTACCGCCCCCAGTTTGTTATACACACTTCTGATAACACTTTTCACCGTATTTATGGAAATGTCCCCATCCTCCGCCAGTTCCTCCCTGGTGAGTCCACGGGCCAGCCCCTTAAAGACCGCAAGCTCCCGCCGGGAAAGGAATACGGCTGCCGCGGTATCCTGATACTGCATATCCCGAAATTTTTCCGCCACCACATACAGCTTTTTTGCATAGGCCGCTGAAGCGCGGAGCATCTTGAGAAGCCAGTCCCGGGGGATTGTGCAGCCTGAATACTTTAGGGCGGCGGTGAACAGGGTGCGGGTGTATTTCCCCTGCTCAATGAAAAACATATCCAGGCCGTTGGGGGCGGAGAGGGCGTAGGCGTCTTCCAGGGCGTGCATTGCGCCGGACAGATCCTTCAAAGCATACAGGCACCCGGATTTCA
>BNUW01000012.1 GCA_025997655.1 Spirochaetia bacterium | reverse complement strand
ATTTTTGACGGATATAATGATATGTTTCTAAAACGACTGATCGGACCTTCAAAGATGGCAGTTGTACCCGCATTAATCGTTGTTGTGCCCGTATTACCAAAATCAGACAGAAATGCGTTCCCCTGCAATAATCCTGTAGAATTCCCACTGGCATTTGAAAAGACCAGATACATATTATCATTTTCAAGATACCTGGGTGGTGGGATGGTAATTTCTTCCGTAATATCAGAGGATGCCCGTACAAAAAAGATTGAACTGTCGTATTGTCCTTTTAATAAATTTTTTGCATTTAATGGAATTGCATAGACCGGATAGAATACCGTCTCATTTTTTTGGGTGTTATATATTGCCGTTTTTCTTTCGCGAGGTTTTAATGAGCAAATTTCATTTCCCCCGAACGATTCTTGTCTAATCGAAACATAAAATGCCGAGTCGTTTACAAAAATGATTTTTTGTTGTGTAGCCTCCGGTACGACTGTAATATTCGCAGGATGCATCGTATAGGCGAAGAACAATAATACCGCAATACCGGGGGTAAGGAAAGCCGACATTCTACTTACTGAATGACGGCGATCTCTTCTTGCCATTTTCATCTGATTTCATTAACCAGACTTATATTCAGCCTGTTCGCGTCAGGCAGATAGCCGTCTTCACTCCAAGTCAGATTACCATCCCTCCCCAGGGTAAGGGTATAATTCCATCCGGCTTGATATGCCTTTCTTTCCACCTGTTTTACATTTTCCTGCCCTTTGCGCAGATCAATGTTTAGACCGCCGATTTCACGGGTAGTCATTTTATTCATATCAAGTTCAAATGTTTCCTCCCCGCCGCCATTAATCATACCATTACCGCGGATACTACGGAGCGGCGAAGCGCCCGTTCTGAACAGTACACCGCTGTCTGATTCATTCCGCACAATAAGCGTTGCAACAGGATGTGAAATATTGTTGGTATTTGGTTTAGGAAACACCACAAAAGGAACATTTTGTCCTGAATCAGGATCAATAGGCAATGCGCTTATTCCCTGGGCTAAATCAGTTGTAGTAATACTACGGACATCATGCTGTTTTTCATCGTAATATATGTAGGTTGGATAGTAGGTATAACCAAATCGTTGGGGATCAGGCTGTAAAGCGACTGGTTTTTTCCGCTGAAATGGTGGAAGTGTAGCAACCTTTTCACCGGTAGGACTATCCAGACGAATTTCAAGGACAAGATTTGAATCGTTTTCAAAGAAGACAATTTCATTCCCTCCATAGGCGGAAGTATTGTCAATGATAATATCGGTCCTCATATTCCTCTGGTTCTTATCGTAGGTTACCAGACGAGCAAATTTTACGTCATCTTCATTAATCTTGCTTCCCTCTGACCGGTAATCCGATTCTCTAACGGCGCGTAACAGAAACACGCCATTGTTCTCTGATACATCGTCAAAAATATCGAAGTTCCGGGTAACATTCGGCCCGCTTTTAATACCGCCAATGATACCTTGATTGGAGATGCTGCCGGCAAATAATATAAATGCCTCTTGGGTATTGTTGGTAATCGTCAGGGTGCCCGTGGATTCGCTATCCCAGTTGACATTTACGCTACGAGCTTCCTTTGCCGTTGAGGACCGCTCCCCGGATTCCGGGGTACTCCCGCATCCTACAAACACCATGATCAGGACTGCGATGGCAAGCCATCCAAAAATCTTCATTTTCATCTTCTCTCTCCTTATCTTTTTTTAACAGCCCAATGGCCGTTATATTTTCTCTCCGGCAAGACCGATGGTAAAAACCTGATTGCCGCCGCCTCTGCCGCTGTCTTGGGCTGGTGCGAATTGGGCAATGATAAGTACCAAAACCAGGAAAAAGGCCGCTTTCCCTGCCCGGTAGCCCTGCCGGGCGGACAAAAAAACGGCGTTTTTTTCAAATATGAGGGTTCAATTATGATAATCTGGCGCCAGGCACTCATATATCCCTAACCTTCGTTTATAGTCCATATGGACTATCGCCCACATAATAATTTCCAATGGGATTATTGTCAAGGCTTTCAATAGTCAAATTGGGCTATTTTGAAAAATATGTCTTTTGCAGATAACTTACGAAGTGAATTGGACTACCAGGGGTTGATTGTGAAACAACTCGTAGCGAAAACAGGTATCAATTTTAATACACTAAATCACTATTTAAGCGGTCGGAAATCCATGCCGCCTGCGGATGTCGCTGTCCGTATCGCCAAGGCCCTGGGGGTTACGGTTGAGTACCTTGTAAATGGCGTCGAACCCTCCCAAGAGAAGACTTTTTTGTATATTAACCCCCCATTGCGCCAGTTGGTACAGTCTCTGGAAAAGCTCCCCGAAGGAGACAAAAAAGTGGTATACGACAATGCCCGCTATTTGGCGGAATCTTTACAAAGCCGGAAAAACTAAACCAAAATATAACCTCATCAAACTCTGAACTCACGCTATGATCCATCCATTGTCCGGGGGAATAGCGAAATTTAGCCATACCCCTTGCATACTATATACTTGTATAGTATAAACGAAATATGTCGAAGATTTTAACGGGAACCTGCGGCTTCTATTATACCGATTGGCTGGGGCCGGTGTACCCCGAAGGTAGCTTAATTCGTCGAGGACACCCATGCAACATTGCTAAAAACCTCATTTTATTATATGTTTAGAGCAAAGAAGGAGACCTATATGTCCGATACCTACCAGCTGACCATAGAACTTCCTCAATCGGCAAAAGATAAGCTTCCCCATGGTGAAAAAACCGCAAAACAGCTCATTGCCATGGATCTGTATAAAAAAGGGGGGGTAAGTGTCGCCTGGGCTGCGCGGGTAGCCGGAATGGATCGCTTTTCCTTCGCGGATCGCCTTGTGGAGAACGGCATTGAAATACGCCAGCAAACAGCAGAAGAAGTAATGGCTGATGCGGACAGACTGGAACGCCTGCTGGCTTCCTCATGATTGTTATTGCCGATGACGTGCGACGCCGAATCTCCCTCGCCGATAGGCGAGTTCTTGCGCAGTAAATTATTCCTATCGTCAAACGGCCCGCAGGGTACAAGTTTTTACCGCTTATTCGTCAAACAAGCTCGGCCCCGGACTATCCCGGTGCGGTTTAGCGGAACTTTTAGGGGTTTCCTTACCGTCGAAGAGGGCTTTCCAGGTATGGATGCAGTTCAGGGCTTCCAGGGGGGTCATGCGGTTTAAGTCCAGGGCGGCTATATCACCGGCGATATGGCGGAGGCGGTCATCATGAGGGGAGACCGAAGGTCTGACGGCGGAGGATGCCGGGGCATCCTGGGTTTGGACGCCCTCCGCTTCCGGCGGCAGGTTTAGGGGCGGCAATCCGGGCAGCGTTTTGTGGAGGATCTTCTCCCCCTCCTTTAGCCGCTCCATAATCTCCGCAGCCCGCCGGAGAACCTCTTCGCGTAAGCCCGCTAAACGGGCTACGTGGAGGCCGTAGGATTCCGCCGAAGGGCCTTCTTTAAGTTTTCGCAGAAAAACTATTTCCCCGCCCCGGTCCAGGACCTCCATGGAACGGTTTGCCAGGCCGGGATGGGTCAGCATAGAGAGTTCGTGGTAATGGGTGGCAAAGAGGGTCCGGCATTTGATGCGGTCGAGCAGTTCCTCGCTCACCGCCCAGGCGATGGAAAGGCCGTCGTTGGTGCCCGTCCCCCGGCCTACCTCGTCCATGATCACGAGGCTCCGCTCGGTGGCGGTGTTGAGGATGTTCGCGGTTTCGTTCATCTCCACCAGGAAGGTGCTTTCCCCCCGGGCAAGGTTGTCCGAGGCCCCCACCCGGCAGTATATCCGGTCGGTAACCCCCACCTTCGCGTCTTTTGCGGGGACAAAGCTGCCCGCCTGGGCCATGATGGTGATAAGCGCGGCCTGGCGGAGGTAGGTGGACTTGCCCGCCATGTTGGGACCGGTGATAAGGGCAAAGACTACCCCGTCCCCCTCTAAAACCACGTCATTGGGGATAAACTCGCCGCCGGGCAAATGGGCTTCCACCACCGGGTGGCGGCCTTCAAGGATCTCCAGGCGGTTTTCGGCATCCACCACCGGGCGTATCCAGCCCCGGATCGTGGCGGCCCGCGCCAGGGATTGGGCGGTATCCAGTTCGGCGATACGGGCGGCGGCGGCGGATAGTTCCGGGATCAGCGCTTTGGCCTTGTCGCGGATTTCCAGGAAAAGTTTTTTTTCCAGTTCCACCACCCGGTCCGATGCGCCGTTGATGTCCGACTCCAGGGCCGCAAGCCGGTCCGTGGTAAAACGCTCCCCCTGGACGGTGCCCTGGCGGCGGATAAAGCGCTTGGGTACCTTGGGAAGGTGGATCTTGGTGACCTCAAAAAAGTACCCGATAAGCCGGTTGTACCGGATTTTCAGGCTGCTAATGCCCGTGGTCTCGCGCTCCTCCTCCAGGTATGCTTCCAAAAGTGAGCGGCCGTTATCCCGAAGCTTGTGGAGCTCATCCAGTTCCTCGTTGTACCCGTCCCGGATAAGGTTCCCTTCCGTGAGCAGGATCGAAGGGTCCTCGCAAAGCCCCCGTTCCAGGAGGTCCCGGAGTTCCATAAGCGGGGCAATATCGCTCAGAGACTTAGCCGCTTCGGTTTCAAAGACCGGGGATCCTTCAGGTCCCACGCCCAGTTCCCCGCTGAGCCGGTGGATAGTCTCAAAGGAGTTCAGGGAATTTTTGACCGAAAGCATGTCCTTGCCGTGGGCCCGGTCCATGGCAAGCCGGGAACAGAGCCGTTCCAGGTCCGGGGTCTTCCCTAAGAGTTCCCGGGCCGCGGTGAGCCGACTCTGGTCGCGGTAGAAAGCTTCCACCATATCAAGCCGCGTGTTGATACGCCCAATATCCGTCAAAGGGTGGAGGATACGCCGTTTCAAGAGCCGTCGGCCCATGGCGGTTTTGGTTTCGTCCATCACTTCCAGGAGGGAAAATCGCGGTTCGCCGTCCCGGAGGTTACGGACCAGTTCCAGGTTCCGCTGGGAGGATTCGTCGATGCCCACGTATTCCGTGTCCCCGTAAAGGCTGAGGGATCGGACATGGGGGATAAGGCTCCGGGCGGTGTTGTCCAGGTAATCCAGAACAGCCCCGGCGGAGAGTATCTCCGGGGAATTGTCCTCCAGGCCGAAACCCCGGAGGCTTGCGGTGCCGAACTGCCGCTCCAGCCGTTCCCTGCTGCGGCCCAGGTCAAAGAGCCAGTCCGCCCAGCGGTTTACCACCAGGGTTGAGCGGTCCAGCACCGCGGCGGCAATTTCCCCAAGCTCCAGGAGGAGGGATTCCTGGGCCACCAGTTCCCGGATTTGAAGCCGTTCCAGTTCCCCCCGGAGCTTTTCCGCCGCCGCAGCCTGGGGGAAGGAGGTGGCGTAGAATTCCCCGGTACTCAGGTCGATATAGGCAAAGGAAACCACCGTGGCGGTTCCCGAAAGAGCTCCCAGATAGTTGGAACTGCCCTTGTCCAGAAAGTCCTCGTCCACCGTGGTCCCCGGGGTGATAACCTCCACCACCTTACGCTCAATTACCCCCTTGCCCTTATTGACTTCGGAAAGCTGCTCGCAGATGGCTATCTTTTTACCCAGTTTTAAGAGGCGGGCAATGTAGGACCGGGCCGCATGGTAGGGAATCCCGCACATGGGAAGCCCGTTGCGGCTGGTCAGGGTGAGGTTTAACAGGGCGGATACTTCCACTGCATCATCTGAAAACATTTCATAGAAATCACCCAGGCGAAAAAAAAGAACATCTCCCTGGTGATCCCGTTTTATCCGCCGGTACTGGTCCAGCATAGGGCTTGTTTCCATACTTATCTTCCGGTTTTTGTCCGTAAATTGGTAATTAGTTTTTCGGTAATGTCCACGGTTGGGCTAAACCAGAGTATTCCCGTGTTCGCCCGCTGGTTTAAGACCATGCTGTAGCCTTCGCTTTCGGCGATGAAGCGGATTTCAGTCTGAACCTGGTCCAAAAAGCTCCCGGATTGGGAAAGCTTTTTCATCTGATCCTCCAGTTCGGCCTTCTTAACCTGATAATAGTTCCGGAGGAACTCCTGTTTCTTGTATATGTCATTCTGAATCCGCAGCGCCCGCTCTTCGTCCCCCCGGGCTCCCGCATCGGCAAGGGAACTTTGCAGGGTCTGAATTTCCGCGGTCATCCGGTCCACCTCGCTTTGCACCCGGGCGCTCCGCTCCTCCCATTCCCGAACCGCCCGGGACTCCCGGAAAAACTGGGTGTAGACCCGGGAAAGATCCACCACCGCAAAACGGGTCAACTGCTGGGCACTAAGCCAGGGCGAAATCATGATCGCCGCAAAAATGAATGTGATAATTCCGCGTTTTTTCATCACCAAAACCTTATCCTAATAGGTTGCCAGGGCAAAGGATATTACAAAATCAAGGGGCCCCAGATTCCCATCCTGCCATTCCCACTGTCCATTTATAACCCGGGCGCGTTTGGCTAAAATGAACCGGAAGGGGAATTGGGGAATGGCGAACCGGATTCCCCCGCCAAGGCTGAACTTCATCCGGTCTATGAAGCTTCCGTCTACATCCCTGCGGAACACGTTTTCCGGCGTGTCGGCAACCTCTGCGGCGTCAAAGAAGAAATCCAGGGCCAGGATACCCGGCACAACGGGGAAACGGACCTCCGCCCAGTTCTCCCAGAGCGCCAGACCCCGGTTGAGCCGTTCACCGGTCCATCCCCGGGCGTTAAACATGCCGTCAATAACCAGTTTATTCGCATCTTCGATCGCCGGCTCCGCATAGCCGGGCTGGGGCAGGATGAAGGATAAGCCGGTATGGATGCCGAAGATCCCCTTGAAGCTATAATTATCCGTTATGCGCAGGTTAAAAAGGGTAAGGAAATACTCAAGCTTGGTATCGGACTTTATGTAATGCTCCCGCTCAAAGGGAAACACCCCATAAAATCCGAAACGCTGGATACCGTAGTAGCCCTTTGAGGGATCATAATACAAATCCCGTTGATCCAGGGATACGCTGGTCCAGTACGAATTGGTCCATATCCATTTGTTATTGTCCTCCCGCAGGATCGGATCAAAGGGCCGGTAAATGTCGGCGTCATAAATATTATCTACCAGCCCGGTACGGATACCGCCGCCCACGCCCAGATTCCCGGCGGCGGTGTTCCACCGGTAACCCGTAGAGAATCCCAGGGAGAACCCCAACTGGTTATAATCCATCAGAGCCCATGTCGGCGGGTATTTGCTGGCGCTAACGTACTCCTCATAGGAATCAAACCCATCGGGGAAGGCCCTGGTCTCGTCCCCGTTAAAGAAAGGACCGCGAGGATCCTGATCCATGGCCGCCTTGCGCACGGTGTGACGGAAGGTAAAATCAAAGCCCCCGGACAGGGGCAGCCCGAAGAGCCAGCGCTGGGTATATTCCAGGGACGCGCTCTGGGTGTCCGGCGAGGCGGTTATTTCTGCCCCAATCATATTGCCGTAGCCCAGGAAGTTACGATCGTTCCATTTGGCTAAGACCGAAACGGGGAACGCATCGGGATCCGAGGAACCTGAAAAGGTTACCCCCAGTTGTACATCCGTGGTGGGCTGTTCTTCCACGGTAAATACCAGGTCCATCAGGCTGTCGGTGCTTCCGGGGGTCATATCGGGGATAACACTGGAGAAGTACTGGAGGTTCATAAGGTTACGCTGCCCGTCCAGCAGCTTGGTCCGGGAAAATACATCCCCCGGTTCCAGGGGAATTTCCCGCAGCAGCACATGATCCTTGGTTTTCTCATTTCCCCGGACAACAATATGCTCAATATGGGCCCGCCCCCGCTCCACAATGGAAATAGTGAAGGACAGAACTCCGGAGGCCGTATCCCGGTTTTCCTGGGGAATGATGGAATTAAAGATATACCCGTTTTCGGCGTACAGGCCCATGATCCGCTGGAGGTCCTCCTCCACCCGCCGGGCATTGACGGTATCCCCGGTTTTTGAATGTACCTGGGCGGATAATTGTTCGGTGGAAAAAATCTCATTCCCCTCAAAGGTAATGCCCCCGAAGGTATAGATTCTCCCTTCACTTATCCTGAAGGTGATGGTCAGGTTGTTATTACCCTTTTTATCCTGGGTGGTGACCCGGGACACATCGGTCACCTCGGCGTCAATATATCCCCGGTCCCGGTAATACTGGGTAAGGGCGGCCCTGTCTGCGGTAAGCTTCGCCTCCTGGAAAGCCCCGTCATTGAAGATGGGGATGGGCCCCTTGGGTTTTAAGGAAAGCTGCCCCCGGAGGGTCCGGGTCGAAAAGATGCTGTTTCCCTCAAACCGTATTTCATCAATGGTTAGTTTTTCGCCTTCAATGATACGGAAGGTAACCTGGATGGTATCGCTTTTGCCGGGCCTTACTTCGGAGCTGACCCGCACATCGGGGAAGCCCTTTTCCAGGTATTTATTGATCAGCGCCGTTTCGTCTATCTTCAGTTTTGCCTGGGTAGCCACATCATTTACTTTGAGGGTAACCACATCCAGGAGCTGTCCCCGGGGCACCTTATCATTACCCGCAAAGGTAATACGGGATATGGTGGGCCGTTCGGTCACCCTGAAACGGATGATCACGGCGCTCCCGGCGGCGTCTGCGGGAACCGCGCTGGGGGTAATTGATTCAAAATACTCCAGGGCATAGAGCCGTCCGTGGACTTCCCAGAAAACATCATCATTAAAGGCCGTGCCGATAAAGGGCTCCGTTACCCCCTCCAGTTCCGAAGCTTTGATATACTTTAGCCCCTCGAATACGATATCCTTGATGGGTTTCCCCTGATACCATTCAGGGGAAAGGCCGTTTTCGCCTGCATCCTGCGCAAAGGCGCTCAGCCCGCCCAGCAGACAAATCATTAAACATGCAACACCAACGCGCATCAATGCTCCTTTTTCCATAAATCTCTAAAATTCCTAAACGACCATTTCCGCGAAAGGGTAAAAGAAAGATCGTTGACAAACATATTTTCCAGATGGCGGGGGGCAAAATTAACCTGGATATCAAACAGGGGGCCGCGAAATTCAACCCCAAGTTCCGCTTCCAGGGATATTCCCGCTCCCAAGGTCACCCCCTCCCGGGACATATCGCCAAAGGTAGTTCTGTTCTCATCATACCGTAATGATAACATAGCCTGGCCAAAAATATCAGGCCCAAAGTACTTACCCAGGAAAACAGTCGAATTATCAAAATTGTTACCGAAGCCGCCCATCCTGTCAACCGGGTCCTGACGCTCCGTGTCCGTTGACTGAGACCCTGTGGCCGTGGACTGAAGCCCCGTGGCCTGGACTAAGGCGTTTTGCAGAACCTGGGTACGGAAGGAGAACATATCCAGGTGGAGAACATCCCGGATCGCCCGTTCCGCACGCCGGTAGAGAAAAAATTGGGACAGGACATCCCCGCTTGCCAATATCATGCTTCTAAGGGGCCCATTGGAATCCTCCGCCGAAAGGGTCCCGGCAAAGTTTTGCCCTAAAAGCGAAAGAATCTCAAACTGGGAAAGGGGAGGATTGGATTCAAACCGGGCCGAAAAGGATTGGAGGGGGGAACTGTCCACGCTCATGGAAATGGTGACCGGCCCTTCATCGGTACGGTCCCGGGTTTCCGCACGGGCGGTAATCAGGGGTTCAAAATGGGTATCGCTTTCATTAAAAGACAAAACTCCTTCCCGTAGATAAAAACTCCGCTGGAAATAGAAGATTTCCCCGCTCCGGATGACCACATCCCCCACCACGGTAAAATGTCCCGAAAGGCTATCGCTGGTAATGCTGATTCCGGTCCCCGCTTCGGGACTGCCCCGGATCAGGGGGAAATCTCTGGTGGGATAGATAAATTCAACCTTCGGCCCCGTTTTGATGGTGAGATCCGTCACTATTGAGATGTTTTCCAGTAGTGAGGATTTCCCGGAAGGGGCCGCTGCCGGGGTCTGGGCGTTTCGGTTATCCAGGGTTATTTCCGCGTTATTGCCCAGTAAATTCCCGGAAACATTGAGAACCTGGTCTCCCATGGCCAACATCAGTTGGCCCGACGCGTCACCCGACGCCTGGATGCCCCTAATATCCACCCCAAAGGGGATAGGAGTGGCATCCGGTACCTGGATATTCAGGTTAAAAATAGTGGGTACCCACCGGTCAAACCGGAACCAGCCGGCAAGCGTGCCGGCGCCGGACCCAACCCGGGCGGAAACGGGGCCAAAGCGCATTTCGTTTCCCTCAAGGCTCAGGGTTATCGGAACCGGCTGGATATCCTCCCGGACAAATTGGGGTACCTGGATACGCAGGCTGTTTACCCGGGCGCTGCCGAAAAACTCCGGGTCCCCCAGGCTGCCCCGAATTTCCAGGGACAGGTCGGCGAAACCGCCGGGTACATTGATCTTTTCCTTCACGGGGATAAAACGCCAGAGAGAGGACAGGTCCACATACATATTTGAGGTCCGGGCTTCAATGGTTCCATCGGTAATGGCGCCCACCACGGAACCCCGAAACGGGGCGGGGTTTGAAAAGGCGGCGTAAAAGGCCCTGCCGCCGGAAGCGTCTTCATCGGAAACCTGCAGCCGGAGCATATCCCCGGGACCGCCGGAAAGGGATATCCGGGAACGGTCACGGGAGAAGGTAAAATCAAAGGGCTCCCGGGACCGGATGGCATCCAAACGGATATTCTGTACCAGGAGGGAGCCGTTAAAGGTATCCATAGCTTGGGGCAGGCTAAACCAGGAACCGACCGGAACAAAATTCAGATCCGTGCTGAAGGACATGTCCAGGTTCCGGCCCATGAAGCCCCCCCGGATTTGGGCCTCCGCCTGAGCGGTGGACAACTGCCGGTTTATGCGGAGCAGGTTCACCTCCCCCTCAAGGGTGTTATACCGTCCCCGGATGTCATGGAGGGAAATCACATCCTGGTTGAGTTCCGCGGAACCCGCAAGGCTAATAGCATTGTCCCCTATCCTGGCGCTCAGTTCATCCAGGGTAAGGGTTGCGGAATAGGAGTCCCGGGATTCCCAATGCAGTTCCCCGTTCCCCGATAGTACCGCATTATAGGAATTCCGCAGGAACCGCCCCAGATTGAGGCCGGTACCGGAGAACGCGATATCCATCGCTTTTTCACGATAGGCCCCGTCTATCCGGGCAACCTCCGCCCCCCCCTGGTTCCGTATCACCAGGTTTCCCGTGGGATTGACAAACCCCTGCCCCCAGGAAGCGGCGGCCCTGCCTGACAGGGGGCCCTGGCCGTCATCAAAAATCATGCGCCGGAACAACAGGCCGCTCTGATTCACTTCCCCGGAAATACTCAGGGCGGTAATCGGCGAAACCGGGGTAACCAGGTTCTGGACATCAAAATGGTCCACCGTAAGGGACCAGTACTCAGGATCGTCGTACCGCAATGATACGAGAAGATTTATCCGGGCCGCCTGATCATTCCAGGAGATTGGAAGAGATACGGCTTCGATATACCCGGAGTATCCTCCGTAACCGGAATCGTTGGCGGTGACATATACCTGAAACCCGTAGGAGCCGCGAATGCTCAGGGAACGCCGGTCCAGATATTCTCCCTCCAGAGAATAGAGTGTATCCTTATACGAAGTGCGGAAGGCGAAGGTGATATCATCGGGGTTTGAAAAGTCGGCGTATCCTGCGGCTTCCGCGCTCCCCTCAGCCCAGACAACCCGCCCTTCTTTGAGCTCAAAGCGCCGGTCCGTTCCTGCTACGGATACCAGGGTTAAGAAATCCCGTTTCCCCGAGTAGGCCGCCACCAGCCGGGGCGCGTTGTAGAGGACATGGTTGAAGTCGGTGGTAACAAATACCTCGGTGGTGATAGCGATATCTTTGGTAATCAGGTCCGCTTCCGCCCAGGGGGCAAAGGTGGTAAGGGGCCGGATGCTATTCAGCAGATCCGCTACGGAAACGGATTCCAGGGCAAGGCTGGCCTGAAGCTGCCGGGGGTCGGTGTCGAAGGACCCCGAGAGGGACAGGGTACCAAGCTGTACATCCTCATAGGACTCGATATTCCGAAACCGGAGCGCGGAGAGGGTAAAGGAAAGGCCCGTATCCTCCCGGGTCAGGTCTCCGTCCAGGGCGGAAAGCGTCACGAGAGGCCCCCGGCCTCCCCCCATGGTAAGGGTTTCCCCGAAAAGGTTTATGGTACGCCCGGAAGTACTGAGGGCGATATCCCCTGAGATTCCCCCGTCTCCGGTGAGCGTAAAATCCTTTACCTGCAGGGTCCCGTTTGGCGCGAAGGGCTTCAGCCCCATACCGCCGGAGTAGGCTATTACACCCTGGGGAAGCAGGAAATTGCAGCGGGTAAACCCGAAATAGCGTTCATTTCCTCTGCCGGCCACGGCATAGGAAATAGTGCCCGCCGTTGAGCTTGCGGGCAGGGAACCGGATAGATCGATCTCGTAGGAGGCGCTTTCCCCGGGGGAATATTCCAGGGAGGCAAAACCGGAACTCCGTATGCCCAGGTAGGAGTTATAGTTCCGCCAGGGACCGGTGAAGGTAAGCAAGTCACGGGGGGTGAAGTCTTCGGCCCGAAAGGAGGCGCTTAAACGCCGGGTGTCAAATTCGTAGCTCAGGGAAAGATCCACCGGCAGGCGATCGTTGATCTTCCGCAGTTCCAGTTCCCGCTCCGTCAGGGTCAGGTTCACCGTCAGGGGCCGTAACACAAAGGAATCCCCGGAAAACGCGGGAAGACGGAGCTGCACACTGCCGTTATTCAGGTCACGGGACAATGTTCCGTTAATCCGGCCGGACATGGCGGCGGCGAAGGGTTGGTCAAAAAGCCCCGCCAGTTCAGCCTGGGCGGACCATTTGCCGGAGAACAGGAAGCGCCCGGCTTCCGCACGGGTTTCGAAATTAAGCCCCTCTACCCGGATAGTATTTTCCGCCCTGCGGAGCCGGAATTCCCCCCCCCGCACCCGGAACAGTATATCCTCCGGGATCAGGGCGGCAATATTCCGCATACCCTCGCTCCGGGGATCGGCGCTGTCCGGGGCTGAACGGTTTTCGATATCCCCATCCCAGTCCAGATGAACCACCGGCCGGTCTATCCGCACGGAACGGATCGATTCCGGAAGCCGTCCCCGTATCAGATCCCCGAAGGAATAGGCAAGGCGGAAGCGCTCTATGGTAATCTCCGGTTCCACGCCGGATGCGTCGGTCTCCCCGGCCGTGTATATCCGGATACCCCGTATGTCCAGGGAGCCGAACAGGGAGGGCCCCATGGAGGCATACTCGATTTCCCGGTCCAGGAAAAGTTCCGCCCGGGCCAGCAACCCGTCCCGGAACTGCGTCATCCCGGCCTTCAAGGATCGCTGCAAAGGCCTGAGCAAAAGGGTACTTACCACCACCAGGAGGAGAAACACGAGAAGTTGTATGGCAAAACGAACTAAACGGTAAACCGGATCAGCGGAAGTACCGGCCTGGGCTTCACCCATCTGGTGCATTCAATATAGTACCTCATTATCAGTATCGGTTAATTGTCACTAAATACCCTATGGTATACCATATCGTGTAATGGTGATTATTCCAAATTTCGTCGTGTTTGAGGGGGGAGACGGCAGCGGTACTTCCACTCAAATGGACCTGTTGCGCCGCCGCGCCGGGCCTTTTCTGTACTGCACCGCCGAGCCCACGGAGGGTCCGGTGGGTAAGCTCATCCGGGAAGCCCTTGGGGGAAAAGTGTCCCTGGGGGCGGAAACCCTGGCCCGGCTTTTTTCCGCAGACCGCCAGGAACACCTCTACGGAAGCGGAGGCATCGTCGAACATTGCGGACGGGGAACACTGGTCGTCTGTGACCGGTACGTCCTGTCCTCCCTGGTATACCAGGGGATCACCTGCGGGCAATCCGCATTCGGAGAAGATTTACCCCTCTTGTTAAACCGGGACTTCCCCGGCCCGGAGCTGCTTTTTTTCTTTGACCTGGACCCGGATATCGCGGCAAAACGGCTGGAAGCCCGTGCGGAAAAGGAAATCTACGAGTACCGGGACTTCCAGGTTTCGGTCCGCCAACGTTACCGGGAATTGCTGCCCCGGTACTCAGGCGAAGGGGTACGGACGGTAACCATAGACGCCTCCCAAAGCCCGGAAAAAGTAGGGGAAGCGGTATGGAATGAACTGCAAAAACTGCCGATACTTTTAAAGAATGCGTAATTTCATTAAGGCAACCGGTACTATTTTACTGATAACCCTTATCCCGGCGGCGCCGCTCTCCGCCTATTACGTTCAGTATAAGGAGCAGTACTACCGGCTCTACCATCTGCACTATATCCAATACCCCGATGACACCATGGAAAACATCCACTGGCTGGAACAGGCCATCAAGGCGGATTTTGCCAACCCCCTCTACGCCCTGGCCCTCATCGAGGATGAAACCCAGTGGGAAAAGTACCGGTACCTTTTTATGATGCACGCCCATCTCAAATTGATAGAACAGTACCTCTACCTGGGAAACAAGTGGAACAAGCGGAACGCCTATTTCTACAACGCCCCCTGGAAAGAACAGAACCTGAAAAGCCTTGAAACTGCGGAGGCCTGCTTCCGCGCCGCCCTTTCCTATTGGGATACCGCCCGGGAATGGGCGGAAAAGGCCCAGGACCGCCGCTTCCGGTTCATCAACCTGGCGCGGGTCCAAAACTGGGAAGACGAGGCGGGGCGTATTGAGAATACGACCCTGGACTACGGGAAGATAATCAACCGGGAATTGGCGTTGCTGCAACAGGTGCGGGAAAAGTTTCAGGCAATGGACGGGGATACGTACTGAGTTAGCCAAATAACGTGACAATAATCGGCTGATTTCGCCAGGAGAAGTCCGACAGACTCCTAGAATTTAACCACCCGAGGCGCCCCGGTAAAAGACGCAAAGGTAGCCACCGCATCCTTGAGATACAGTACCTGGGTATTGCCGTCATCCGGGGAATACCGGTCTTTCAAACTCGGGAAGGCTTCCAGCATATGCACCTTGGGTTCCCGCCGGGGATCCTCAATGGCCTTCGCCTGGATACGGAGCCAGGTTCCGCCGACGCCGTCAAAGGCACTGATTTCGACCTTGGGGTTCGCCTTGATCTGCTTTGAAACATCCTTGTTTTTTCCGGTCTGGATGTAGAGCTTGCCCTCAAAAAGGTCGATGGTGCCGAAGGGACGGACCCGGGGCTGGTCGCCCTCAACGGTTGCCAGATAATAGGTCTGGGCTTTCTTTAAAAAGTCGTACACGGTCTGCATAAAAATACCTCCTTTTTATATCGTGTTTATCGTAGCGATTTAGTAGTATAATATTCAATACCCCGCATTTGGTTATCAATTCCTTTATTTTGTTCAGCCGGTCTTCGTCAACGAAGAATTCCGCGGTATTATGCTGCAATACACCGCAATGGGATCAAGTGATCGCCATCATGCTACAGTTCCTGTTCTCACCCTACCGCCTTCTCCACAAGCTCCGAAAGCAGGGGGATGAGCTGCTTCTTCCGGGAAACCACATCCTTCATCACATAGATCCCTGCTACATCCTTTTGGGGGAAGTTGATTTGGGTGATAAAGGATTGTTTGCCCGCCACAAAGAGGAGCGAATCCAGGGCGGTAACATCAGTTACCAGGAGGGCGGCGAAGAGGTACTTTCGGGAAAGACAGACGGTTTCCAGTTCCCCCAGGATTTCCTCCCGCCGGGTGATAAGGGCGTCGGGGTTGTCGGTCTCGATCTGGCTCACCGAGAATTCCGCGCCCTCTTCGGCATATTCCTTCATGTCCATGGCGATAAGTTCCGCCGCAGGCCGGGCATTGACGCGGTTCGCCTCGGTTTGCAGGTCATGGCCCAGTTCCAGGATGTCAATGCCGGTGACCGAGGAAAGGTACTCCGCGGTATTCCTGTCCGTATCGGTGGTGGTGGCAGAATGGAGGGACAGGGTGTCCGAAAGGATGCCGCAAAGCAGTATTGAGGCGATTTCCTTGTCCATGGGGACATGGGCTTCCCGGTAGAGGTTGGTAATGATGGTGCTGGTCGCCCCTACCACCTTGTTAATAAAGGTGATGGGGTATTTGGTGGAGAGGTTTCCCAGCCGGTGGTGGTCTATCACTTCCTGGATGCGGTAGTTTTCAATCCCCTCAATGGCCTGGTTCGGCTCGTTGTGGTCCACCATGATCACCTCGATGTTGGGCTCCTTTATAAGGTCCCCCTCAAAGATAAGCCCCGCCACCCGGCCGTCCGCATCCCCCACGGGGAGACAGCGGGAGGGGGCCTTGGAAAGGGGCTCCCGGATTTTCCGCACCGGATCGTTCAGACGGATCAGGGGCACCGTATTGTCACCCATTTCTCCCACCGGGGTGGAATAGATGATCAGCATCGCGGCGGAGGAGGTGTCGAAGGGGCAGGTTATCACCGAGACGCCGTTTTTTTCCGCCAGGGCCGCCAGTTCCCGGTCCAGGGTGTGATCGTTGGTGAGGATGAGCGAGCGGACCTTCCGTTCAATGCAAAACTTTTGGAGATCCCAGCGATCCCCCATGATTACCAGGGCGTCGGTGGGGCTCTCCTCCTCAAGGTGCTGTTTGAAGTAATCCCCATAGGAAGCGGCTACCACGATGGGGGATTTCTTCACCTCCTCCGTGTTAAACATCGTGATGGGCTGGGCCCGGAGGGTACTCACCACATGATTGATGGATACGGAGAAATAGGATTTCTTATTGGGATTGATGTGGCTGATGACGTAATTGGCAAAGGCCCGGTAGTAGAGCATGCTTTTGTAGATCCCCTCCCGGTCAACAATGGCGATGACCCGCAGGCCCTCCTTCTGCATCCGTTCCAGGGCGGCCCAGAGGGAAATATCCTCATTGATGGTCACCGGGGGGTCTGAAAGATAGTAGGCCGTTTTCGGGATAAGGTCCGGCAGGTAGACCGGCACAGGCGCCTTAAAGCGGTTAAAGATGTACTCCGTCTGGGGGCTGAGGTTCCCCGCCCGGGCGGCAACGCAGTTTGTCTGCCCCTGGGCTTGTTTGAGCCGTGCGTAAGCCGCGGCAGATACCACCGAATCCGTATCAGGATTCCGGTGGCCGATGATGTAAATGCGCTTTTCCATTATGTCCTTATAAAGTATACTGATACTAGTTTACTATGATCTCCGGAGATTGGCAAATAGCATGATCGAACAATCGAAAATTGCCCTTATCGCGTTCCTGGGGAATCCCGGGCAGGAATACGCGGGAAACCGCCACAACGCCGGCCGGCTCCTGGCGGAACGGGTGCCTTTTGCGCCTTCCCTAAGCTGGCAAAAGAAATACAAGGGCCTCTACACCTCCCTGGAGGGAGGCCCCGGCTTTTACGCCGCCCTGGAAACGTCCCGGCTGCCCGGCATAGGGGAGGGTGGGGCTGCGGCGGATGCCCCCGCCCGGCTCCACTTCCTCATGCCCGAAACCTACATGAACCTCTCCGGGGAGTCGGTCCAGGCCGCCGCGTCCTTCTTCAAGGTCCCCCCGGCGCGGATTCTGGTGGTCCATGATGAACTGGAACTAAGCCTGGGGACCGTTGCCTTCAAGTTTTCCGGTGGTCTTGGGGGGCATAACGGTCTGCGGTCCATAAAGGCCTGTTTTGGGACCCCCGATTTCTGGCGCCTCCGTATCGGCATAGGCAGGCCAAACCACGATGACATTTCCGGCTGGGTGCTCTCGGATTTCAGCGCCGCAGAAAGGCCGGTGCTGGACCAGGTCCTTGACGCCGCCGCCGCCGCTCTGGTGCGGGCGCTGGTGGAGGGGCCGGAGGAGCTGCTGCCGGAGTGGAATAAGAAGAAGCTTCTATAGTGGTAAGAAGGGACGTATATTGCCCGCACACAACGCGAAGCAATTTTAATCGTGGATTTCGGCCAATACGATTGCAAAATTGTGTAAGGTACTCAAAATAGATATATACGAGCTTTTCATGCGGGATGAAGCAATAACTGCCGAAACCGCCTCTTATCCCCCTGCCAGCAGTACCGCCACATCATTGACATTGGTGCCGGTGGGTCCCGTCATTACCAGGCCATCCACCGCTTTAAGAGCATTGTACGCATCGTTGTTGTCCAGTATCTCCTGAAGCTTAAGCCCCTTAGCTTTGAGCTTCCCGGCGGTGGAGCCATCCACCAGCCCCCCTGCGGCATCCGTGGGGCCGTCGGTGCCGTCGGAGCCTACGGAAAATACCGTCAGATTGTCAATTCCGGCGATCCCCTCCGCCGCAGCCAGGGCGATTTCCTGGTTGCGGCCCCCCTTGCCTTTCCCTTTCAGATGCACGATGGTCTCACCCCCCAGGATGATCGCGCAGGGTCTGGTAAGGGAGTATTGTCCACCGTTAATCTGCCGGGCAATGGCCGCCATAAGCCGCCCCGCCTCACGGGCTTCGCCTGACATGTCGGAGCAGAGAATGTGCGGGGTATAGCCCAGCTCCTTCGCGATATCCGCCGCGCCGGTACAGAGGGTGCGGACACTGCCGGTGATCTCGGTTTCCACATTGTCCAGCGTTTTTGGGGTCTCCTTGCCAAGGTATTCCATGACACTATTCTTGAGCTTCAGCTTGTACTTTCTGACTACGGTCAGGGCGTCCTCTGCGGTGGACATGTCCGGCGCGGCGGGCCCGGAGGCGATGGAGTCCAGCCGGTCTCCCAGCACATCGGAGAGCACCACCGTGAAAACCTTGGCGGGGGCGCAGACCTGGGCGAAGCGGCCGCCTTTTACGCCGGAGAGCCGTTTGCGGATCATGTTTATTTCCACAATATCCGCTCCGGATGCCAGGAGTTGGTTGTTCACCTCAACGATGTCCGCCAGGGTCAGGCCGGGGAGGGGCTTCTCAAAAAGGGCGGACCCGCCGCCGGAGATGAGGAAGAGCAGTTCATCCCCTGCGCCCAGACTGTGCGCCAGGGCCAGGGCCTTTTCTGTGCCCCTGATGGTGTTCTCATCCGAAAGGGGATGCCCAGCCTCAATGATTTCCATGCCCGGAATCGCCCCCTGGGAATGTTCGTACTTGGTGATCACTATCCCCGTTTTAATACGGTTCCCCAGTTCCTCATGGGCGGCTTTGGCCATGGTCCAGGCGGCTTTTCCAATGGCCGCCACCGAAAGCTGTCCGGTAAAGCGGTGAGCCGCAAGGGCCTTCCGTACCGCAGCGCCGGGCAGGTTCGCCTCTATGGAACGTTTGATAAGGGTATTGGCATCGGCATAAATCGTATCCATGAAAATCACCTCATAATTTGAAAATAACTTTAGCGATACTAAAGTAAACCACCAGTGAAGCGGCGTCAACAATGGTGGTGATAAGCGGCGCCGCCATGATTGCCGGGTCCACCCGGAGCTTCTTTGCCGCCATGGGCAGAAGGCAGCCGAGGCTCTTTGCCATTATCAGGGTAAGGAGCACGCTTACGGTTACGGTCAATGCCAGGAGGCTGTTTTTCCCGTTGGTAATATAAATACGGATAAAGTTGATAATCCCCAGTATGATGCCGCAGAGAAAGCCGATGCGGATTTCCCTCCACAGCACCACCGCAATATCCTTGAAGTTAACTTCTCCCAGGGCCATCCCGCGGATAATCAGGGTCGAGCTTTGGCTGCCCGCGTTGCCCCCGGTGTCCATAAGCATGGGGATAAAGGCGATAAGCAGGGGCAGGGCAGCCAGGGCGTTCTCAAACCCGGATATGATGCCGCCGGTGATGGTGGCGGAGAGCATCAGGAAGAGGAGCCATACAATGCGGTTCCGCACCTGCTGCAGTACGCCGGTTTTCAGGTAGGGTTCTTCCGAAGGCTTGAGGGCGCTCATTATTTCAAGGTCCTCGGTGTGTTCTTCTTCGATGATTTGCACCACATCGTCAACCGTAATAATACCCACCAGGTGTTCATCGGCGTCCACCACGGGCATTGCCAGTAACCCATATTTCCTGAAAGATCCTGCAACCAGTTCCTGATCGTCCGTGGTGTGGGCGGACACAAAGTCGGTATCCATAATATCGCTGATTTTATCATCCTCGTTGGACAGCATTAGTGTTTTTGCGGATACCACCCCTAAGAGCAGCCGATCCCGGTCTATCACATAACAGGTGTAAATAGTTTCCTTATTGACGCCGTTTTTCCGTATTTTGGCAAAGGCTGTCCGGACGGTGGATTCTTCCGACAACCATACATATTCGGTGGTCATAATGCTGCCCGCCGAATCCTCGGGGTACTTTAGCATCTGGTTGATGATAGTTCTTTTTTCGGAGGGGATGTTTTGCAATACCCTGGTTACCACATCGGCGGGCATTTCTTCGATTAGGTCAACTGCGTCATCCACAAAGAGCCGGTTCATGATGTCCCGCACTTCATTATCCGACAGGGCTTCAATGAGCAGCTGCTGTTCGTCCCCTTCTATGTAGGAAAACACTTCGGAGGCGATACTTTTGGGCAAAAGCCGGAAGATTCGCAGAATCGTTTCCTTGCTTTCATCTTTAAAGATATCCGCAATATTCACCACATTCATCTCCGCAAAGATGTCATGCAGTTCCGCTACCCGTATGGGGTGTGTGTTGAGCAGTTCCAGAATTTTTTCTTTTTCCATTTCCATGATGGTTTCTCCTGATGGCGCAGACTAAAGTCTGATGGCTTCATCTCCAATACCACAAAAGAAACCGTCGGGGTTTTAGCGGGGAAGGGCCGTCAGCATTAAATTGGACCAAAGGTCCGCAGATTGTGTTTGGGGCGGTTAGTACTACTACCACCACCGCCGTCCGAATCGGACATTATGGCGCCTCCTTTCCCGTATGCTGCGGGTAACCCTCTTTGTAAGTATCAGTGTAGATAAAATGGGAATTTATGTCAAATCCGTATTTACGAATAATCACTAAAAAATCTTATTTTTATTATAAAAATGATTTCATCCGTAAATATATCTATGATATAGTCAGGTAATCTATTGTGACAAAAAGGAGTAAAATGTCATACTTGAACCGGTTCTTTTTATGCACCTTAAAATCGGCTACCTGGGCTTGTATATTTATCATAATTATGCTACTGTAATGATAAGCACAAGGGAGGCGATACAATGCCCAACATACGGCCGGTCGAACCGGTATTTCTTACCAAAAATGGGTACGGCGATATGGTGGTTATGAGTATGGAAGCCTGGGAAGAAAAGCAGTTTGAAAGTGAAATCTACGATAAGCTGTTGGAAGCTGAGGCCGAAGCACGGCTCAGTGATACGCGGCTGTCCCATGAAGAAGTTTTTCCTGCCTTACGCCGGCGAATAAAAGACCGCATCGGTGATGTATGAAATAAAATACCTTCCGGCGATTCAGAAAGACCTTGAAGCCATAAGCGATTATATCAGCATCACCCTGGAAGCCCCGCAGGCGGCTCTTAATCTCCTTGACGCTATTGAAGCGGCAATCGTTACGCTTAAAGAAAATCCCCGCAGGCATCGTCTCTACCATCCAGGGTAATGACGGTGAAAAATTATCTGGTGTTTTATGTTGTTCTGGAAGGGGTAATAGAAATTCACCGGATTATTTACAAAAAAAGAGATTTTTCTCAAATACTCATATCGTAAACAAAAAAGGGAGCCCGATACGTTCAGGCTCCCATTAACTCAGCCCCCGTATACCGCGATCATGACCCCCGCCGCGATAGCCGTGCCGATAACCCCCGCTACGTTCGGCCCCATGGCGTGCATCAGGATGAAGTTCCCCGGGTCAGACTCCAGGCCGACCTTGTTGGAAACCCGGGCGGCCATGGGGACCGCCGAAACACCGGCGGACCCGATAAGGGGATTGATTTTCTCCTTGAGGAACAGATTCATGAACTTGGCAATCAGAAGTCCCGAGGCGGTGGCAACAGAGAATGCTACCAGTCCCATGACCACGATGATCAGGGAGGATGGGTTCAGGAACTTCTCGGGGGTCATCTGGCTGCCCACCCCCAGGGAGAGGAACAGGGAAACGATGTTCATCAGTTCATTTTGGGCGGTATCGGAAAGCCGCGCCACTACCCCGCATTCCCGGAGGAAGTTCCCGAACATAAGGCAGCCGATAAGGGGCGCCGCAGAGGGGAGGAGGAGCAGGGTCAGAATAAAGACGGTCAGGGGGAAGGCAACCTTTTCGGTCCTGGAAACCGGCCGGAGCTGCCGCATCTTGATAAGCCGCTCCTGCTTGGTGGTCAGGGTCCGCATGATAGGCGGCTGGATAAGGGGCACCAGGGCCATGTAGGAATAGGCCGCCACCGCCACCGTCGCCAGGAGGTGGGGGGCAAGCTTTGCCGCGATGTAGATTGTGGTGGGGCCGTCCGCGCCGCCGATGATAGCTACCGAGGCGGCTTCCTTGAGGTTAAAGGCAACGCCGGGCAGGTAATTGGCTACAGAGATGAAGAACAGGGTGCCGAATACGCCGAACTGGGCCGCTGCGCCGAGGATAGCGGTCTTGGGATTGGCGATAAGGGGGCCGAAGTCGGTCATGGCCCCGATACCGATAAAGATGATCAGAGGGAAGAATTCATTTCCCACCCCGGCTTCATAGATGATATCAAGGAAACCCGGATGCCGGACTACCTGTTCAATCACCTCACCGTTTACGATCACATGTTGTATTATTTCCGTAGCCCCCATCCCCGCCAAAGGGATGTTTACAAAGATAGTCCCGAAGCCGATGGGAATGAGCAGCAGGGGCTCAAAGCCCTTGATCGCCCCCAGGTAGACGATGAGGAAGCCCACCGCCACCATGAGTAATTCCTGCCAGCCATAGACCGTAACGGGGTCCCCCGCCGGGGTTTCGCCGTGTATCACGTCGGTAATAAAAGCATAGATACCCGTGGTTTCCACGATGTTTTTGAGAAAACTCCGCAGACTCACCTGGGGTATATCCTTGCTGCCGGGGATTATCCCGTCCGGGTTCCTGAATGACGGCAGTTCCGATGTAGAGTCGGCTATCTGCTCGGCATTACCGGCGGCCTGTACCCGTGGGCTCAAGGACGCGCTCAGGAAGTTGAAGACAAAGGCCCCGATGACCAGGATAAGGCAAACCTTGACCACCAGCACCGGGCTCTTTTTTAGTTCTAGCATGGCATTTTCCTACTTTATTTCAGCGATGGGCTGCTGGGATGCGACCTGGGTTCCCGTGGGCGCCAGGAAATGAACCGTGCCCGCCGCCGTGGACTTGATTTCCAGTTCCATCTTCATGGACTCAATGATGACGATGGTGTCCCCGGACTTTACCGCCGCGCCTTCCGCCACGGCGTACCGCAGGAGCGTTCCCGCCACCGGGGCCGGAATCACCGTGCCGCCCGAGGGAGCCGCAGGGGCCGGAGCCGCCGCAGCGGGGGCCGCAGCAACCGGAGTGGAACCAACCGCTCCACCGCCTATCTCCGCCACCGGCTGCTGGGACGCCACCTGGGTTCCCGTGGGTACCAGGAAGTGCACCGGGCCGGCTGATGTGGCCTTAATCTCCAGTTCCATTTTCATGGACTCAATGATCAGCACCGTGTCGCCGGACTTTACGTTCGCGCCTTCCGCTACTGCATAGCGCAGGACCGTACCGGCTACCGGGGCGGGGATCGTTGCCCCTCCGCCGGAAACCGGGGCCGCAGCTACGGGAGCGGCGGCTGCAACAGGGGCTGCTCCACCGGTTGCGGGGGCAATGGCTACGGTACCGGCGGGGGCAACCACCACGTTGTAGTTGGTCCCATCCACATTGACCGTGTACTTTGCCGCCTGGCCTGGAGCCGCAGAACCGGCAGGGGCTGCAGCGGCAGGGGAGGCGGCTTCGGGCTTGAACACCACCGGGCCCTGGCTGCGCTTCTTGAAGAAATCCGGGGCAACCTTGGGGAACATGGCATAGGTAAGCACATCCTCAACGGAAGCTGTGGAGGTTCCCAGGACTTTCTTGGCTTCCTCTTCCAGCTTGCTATATTCCGCGGGAATATCGTCCGCCGGGCGGTGGGTAACTTCCGCATCCAGCTTGAGAGCCGCCAGGGCTTTCTGTACCACATCTTTATTCTTGGGGGCCGGGCAGGCGCCGTATTTGCCCGCCATAAGGTCCTGGAACTCCCCGGAAAGCCGGTTGTAGCGCCCAAAGAGGACGTTGAACACCGCCTGGGTGCCCACAATTTGGCTGGTGGGGGTGACCAGGGGCGGATAGCCCGCGTCCTTCTGGACCACGGCGATTTCCTTGAGCACCTCATCCATCTTGTCCGCCGCGCCCTGTTCCTTGAGCTGGCTTTCCAGGTTGGAGAGCATCCCTCCGGGCACCTGGGAGACCAGGATCCGGGTATCCGCGCCCTGGAAGCTGGACTCAAACTTCTTGTAGTTCTTCCGCACTTCCCGGAAGTAGGCGGCAATTTCCAGGAGGAGCTTAATGTCCAGGCCCGTGTCGTATTCGGTACCCCGGAAGATTTCCACCATGGTTTCCGTGGGGCTGTGGCTGGTACCCATGGCCAGGGAAGAGATGACCGTATCCATGATCTCCGCCCCCGCTTCGGCAGCCTTGGTTAAGGTAGCCACCGACATACCGGTGGTGGCGTGGGAGTGGATTTCGATGGGGAGATCCGTCACCTTCTTGATGGCCTTCACCAGATCGTAAGTGCCGTAGGGGGTTAAGAGCCCCGCCATATCCTTGATACAAAGGGAATCCGCGCCAATATCCGCGTACTGCTTAGCCAGTTCGGCGTACTTTTCAATGGTATGGAAGGGGGTTACGGCGTAGGAAATAGCCGCCTGGATGTGCTTACCGGTTTTTTTGGCGGCATTGGTCGCGGCCTGGAAGTTCCGGGGATCGTTTACCGCGTCGAAGATACGGAAAATGTCCACCCCGTCCTTGGCGGCGACCTCCACGAACTTCGCCACCACGTCATCGGCGTAGTGCCGGTAGCCCAGGAGGTTCTGCCCCCGGAGGAGCATCATAATTTTGGTGTTGGGAAGGGCGGCCTTGAGCTTCTTCAGCCGGTCCCAGGGATCTTCGTTGAGGAAGCGGATACAGGAGTCAAAGGTGGCCCCTCCCCAGGCTTCCAGGGCGTAAAAGCCCACCTTGTCCAGTTTTTCCGTGATGGGAAGCATATCGGCGGTAACCATGCGGGTTGCAAACAGGGATTGATGGGCATCCCGCAGCACCAGATCCGTTAATTGTACTTTAGCCATTTTCATTTCTCCTATAAGTGTGTCTTACGATATTCGGTAACCGCTGCGGTAATTGCCGCAATAGCGGGCGCCGTTACCGCTGAAGCTGTTCCAGCATTTGCCGCCCCGGCGCTTGCCGCCGCAGGCTTGGTCACATCAGTATCCGCCCCTATGGCGTGGATAAACTTCCCCACCAGGGTGACAGAGATAATCAGGATAATCAGGAACGAAAACACGATTCCCATACCCAGCAGGGTAAGGACGCCGCTTTGTCCCAGCATGTCCACAATAGTCATAAAGCCTCCATATATAATAATGGGTGAATAATACCAAAACGG
This sequence comes from Spirochaetia bacterium, assembly GCA_025997655.1. Taxonomy (GTDB): domain Bacteria; phylum Spirochaetota; class Spirochaetia; order Treponematales; family Breznakiellaceae; genus Termitinema. The sequence goes on along the minus strand of BNUW01000012.1, from coordinate 2,315 downwards.
CGCTATATGGGCAAGAGGGAGGGCGTCCAATCAGGATAAACGCATAAAATTTGAAATCAATGTCTGATAACACAAATTCTTAAAAAACCACCAAGGAACCCAGGGGTTCCGGGTTCCGGGATGATGTGTCCTTCGTGGTTAAATTTTCTTCTTTCTTAATTCCTATGCGTTTATCCTGCCAAAAACAAGGCCGCCCGGCTTCTACCTCAAGCGGCCTACCGGACGTACGGCTTGTTCTCATCGACCATCTAAAACGGTGCCAGACACCTTAGGAAGCTACGCTAGGAGTCTGTCGGACTTTGCCCGCAGGGATCGTCAAAGCCCGAGGAATCTGATACCGTAAGCGTATGAGTGCACGATTTGTAAACATAGACCGGGAGACGCCGATGCTGATACCGGTAGACATGAGGGAATGGGTACCGGAGAACCATCTGGTACACTTTATAATAGACGCAATAGGGCAGTTGGATATCAGCAGCTTCAAGGTGAACCAGCGGGGAAGCGGGGACGAACAATACCCGCCGGAAATGATGCTGGCCCTGCTTGTCTATTGTTATGCAACTGGGACCTTTGGTTCGCGCCGGATAGAAGCGGAAACATACACGGATGTGGCGGTCCGGTATATCTGCGGGGGCCGCAGACCAAAGGTCTGACACATCCGGATCATAGTGTGATCTGCATCTTTCGCACGGAGAATAAAGCGGCATTTGAAGAAGCATTTGTGAAAGTGCTGGTTATAGCGCGGGAAATGGGGCACTTAAAAAAAGTAGGGGGGATCAGCGTAGACGGGACGAAGATAAAGCGGACCTTCGGTCCGACGAATGCGAGCAAACATAAAGCCGTCAGTTATAAACACGCAAAAAAGATGATAGGCGTTCTGGAAGAAGAAGTGCGGATACTGGTTGCGAAAGCGGAAGAAGCGGACAGCAAGCCGCTTGAAGAAGGGCTAACGATACCGGAAGAAATCAAGCGGCGGCAAGAACGGATAGCGAAACTGGAAGCAGCGAAGGTGGCCATGGAAGAACGGTACGAAGTCATAAAGCAACATGAACAGGCGGCCTATGAGGAAAAGGTGCTGGAGCGTGAGAAGCGAGAGCACAAGACGGGGAAAAAGCCTGGGGGGAAAGCACCAAAGCCGCCTTCAGATACACCGCCTGATACCAGTCAATTCAATTTCACCGACAGCGACAGCCGGATAATGAAAGCAGGGAACGGGAATCATTTTGAGCAGGCATACAATGGAGAAGCCGCCGTAGATACCGAGGGGAGTATGCTGCTACTCGGCGGACAGGTAACCAATCATGCGAATGATAAAGAAGAACTATCAGCAACCGTCGACAGTGTACCCAAGGAAGTTCGGGAAATATCGGCAACATGGTTGCCGCGCGATGTGTCAGCCGATACCGGATTTTTCAGTGCGAAGGAAATAGAGGCAGTTGAGAAGAAAACGATAGATGAGGAAGGTAAGGAAACACAAGAAGGGCCGATAGTTTATTGTGCGGTAAAAAAGCAGTCTCATCACCGTACGGTTGAAGACTTAGAACAAAAACCGGATATACCCCCTCCCCTCCAGGGAGCACCAATAAAAGAACAGATGGCTCATCGGCTGCAAACTCCCGAAGGGAAAGCAACATACAAAAAGCGGAAAGAGACGGTGGAACCGGTATTTGGCATCATCAAATCAGTTATCGGGTTCCGGCAATTTCTTGTACGCGGGCTTGAGAAGGTTAACACGGAATGGTCGATAGTGAAATTAGCGTATAATTTCAAGCGGCTCCACCGACTCTCATGCGCATCCGTGCCGAATTAGAGGGAATGGGGGGGATAGTTTTGGCCGGATGATGCCGGAAAACAGCCGGACTGCCGATTTTTGGTCAAAATTCTTGCCGACCGGCTGATTTCGCCAGGAAAAGTCCGACAGGCTCCTAGAGATTCCGCCGGATCCCATACCGGACTCTTCGGGCTTTGCGGAGCCCATTCAGCAGTTACGGAATTCCTGTGTAACGGTATCCTGGAGCAGGTTTCGGTTTCTGATTTTATGTCAGGCTCTGAATAATGCAGCATCACCGGGCAGGAAAAACCGCCGGGAAAATCACCTATGAGCCCTGAAATTGACGCTTTGGTCCGGACCGTCAAGCGATTTCTTGACATTGTGTATAATCGTGTGTATGCTATATATATGGGTAAAGGGAACCTCTAAAAAGGGTATTTTTCAATCGTCATTTTCAGTTTTTAACGAATTTTGAAAAACCTACTACCTGTTGTTAATTTTTGGCATTCAAGACTGGGCATTGTTGGCCGCCCCCCATATTGAG
>BNUW01000011.1 GCA_025997655.1 Spirochaetia bacterium | reverse complement strand
AAAAAAAAACTAAAAACAATTCAAAACATATATTACTATATTAACATAATCATTATATATATTTTTTATTTTTTTTATTTTTATTATATATTGTTTATGTAAATATAATATAAATAATAAAATACAAAAATAAAAAAAAAAATAAAAAAAAATAAGGATGAGTATTGAGATAGAAAGGAAGAGAGATGGGGGAGGTGGAGGAAGGGGGGGGGAGGGAGGGGGGAGGGGTGTGGGGTGGTGTAATATTTTCCATAAAATTCTCCTTGTTAAGCAAACTTATATCATAATTATTTTATTATGTCAAGTAATTTCTTAAATATTTTTACTATTATTTTTTACAGGTAGGGCATTGCACATAACTTACTTTTTCCGGGTGTTAAAAATAGGATCAAAGTATTTCTGCACATTCACTTTTTTCATGAACAGCTTCAGCAGGGCCTGGTACACCAGGAAAGAAACCACCAGGGCAGCCAGGAAAATGAGTGCCAGGCACCAGATTACGGAATCCGTCGGCAGCCGGGGCGAGAGCAATACTGCGTAGAGCAGATAGAATATAAAAAAACTGATAAGGGTCAACACAATGTTTGCAAGCGTGGCGGCCAGGATAAACAACAGGGTATTCGTTTTCTTATTCACCGGGTTTCTCCTTGGGGGTCGCGGGGAAGAAGATGATCGTCAGGAACAGGAGAATACCGCAGATTACCACACTGGAATCGGCAATGTTGAAGGTGGGCCACCGGTCGAACCCCAGGAGGCCGAAAAACTTGACGCTGATAAAGTCCACCACCCCGTCGGGCCGGAAGATACGGTCGATGATATTGCCGATACCGCCGCCGATGATCCCCGCAAATGCCCAGCGCTGGACACGGGTCAGGTCGTTGGTCTTGAAATAGTAGACGCACAGAAGGCCCAGCACCAGTAAGGGCAGGATGATAAACAGAATAGGCCGCAGGGTATCCGGCAGGGTATGCCCCAGGCTAAAGGCGATGGCCTTGTTCCGCACATGGATAATCCAGAGAAGGTCGTTGTTGAATACATCCGTAATAAATACCCCCCCGTTCCCGAGGGGCCACTTTTTTACAATAAAGCTCTTGACCAGTTGATCCGCCAGAATGATGAGGCCGGTCAACAGGAAGGGCCGCAGCTTGAGGATCAGTACGTTCGTATCGTTGCTTATATCCGTATTTTTCATTTCTATTCCTTTATAGGCCGGTGGGGGCGTCGATAAACTCCACGTCCAGGTTCAGTTGGGCGGCGCAGTGTTCCATGATCCGCCTGACCCCCCATACTTCGGTGGAATAATGCCCCCCGGCGATCATGTTAAGGCGCCCTTCCAGCGCCTGGTGATACACTTGATGGGACATTTCCCCGGTAACATACAGGTCGAGCCCCTCGTCCAATGCCTGGAGAGCCTCGTCGGCGGCGCCCCCGGCGATCACCGCGCAGTTGATGCTTTCCCGTTTGCCAAAGGGGTATACCCCCAAGGGCGGCCGGTCCTTAAAGCTTATCCGCTTAAGCGCCTCTTCTATGGTAAGGGGCTTGGAAAGGGCGCCCTTATACCCGATTTTCCGGCCATGGTATTCACCAAAGGGTTCCGGCGATTCAATCCCCAGCAGTTCCGCCAGGGCTGCGTTGTTTCCCAGGCTTGGGTGCTGGTCCAGGGGCAGGTGGACGGCGTAGAGGGCTATGTTGTGATCCAGCAGGACCCGGATGCGTTCCCGGTGCCCCCCGGTAATGCGCAAAGGCTGACCCCAGAACAGGCCGTGGTGTACAAAGAGCATCCCCGCCCCGCTGTCTGCGGCCCGCTGAAAAGTTTCCAGGCAGGCATCTACCGCAAAGGCGATTTTGGTAATTGCCGCCCCGTCATTGTCCACCTGAATGCCGTTCAGCGAAGGGTCCGCAGCGGCAAATCCTTCAAGGTCCAGAAGTTTTCTGAAATAGGTGTCCAATGTGCGGGATGTCATAGGCCCAGTATATACCCGGGGGCCGTCAAATTCCAAGCCCTGTTGGTATCAATGGAGATGGAGCGGTCCAGAACCGTGCGGTTAAAGACCGGGCGATCCGGCGAAAGGGCGGCGGCAAAATTGATTATCAGGGAGGCGGTTCCGCCAAGATAGTCTTCCCGTGTCCAGACCGGCTCTGCATCCCCTGAAAAGAGCAGGCTGAGGAGGGGGTATTTTTCCGGGACATCCGAATAGTCCAGGGGGCCCGCGCCGGGAACTATTGCCAGGGCTGCCGGGCTGGTCCCCATTCGGAAACTCTCCAGGATACTCATATACCGGTTTCCCCGGCGCTGTGCATACAAAGCCCGGTCGGAGAGGATGTAAAAAGCGGGAACCTCCGGCAGGGGAGGGTTTTCAATGCCCTTGACCCTTCCCGGCCTAAGATTGGCAAATCGGTTGCCAAGGTTCGCCCAAAAAAACCGCAGCCACCCCGCTTCCTCCCGTGATACCCCCAGGGACTTCACCGGTTCCTGCTCCAGGGAGGACAGAATGGGACATTCCAGGCCGATAATCCCCTGTACGGCGGGGTGGGCGGCGGCAAATCCCGGGCTTGCCGTCAGGATAATCGCTGCGGCGCCCCCCGCACCAAACCCGGCGATAAACACCTGCTCCCGGTCCATATCAATCAACGGTAAATTCCCCAGCAAGAATAGCAGGTCCCGTTTCCGTTCTTCCTCCAGGGCGCGGCCCAGCTTATTTGCCGCCGCCCATTCGGTCCCCTGGAGGATGATCCGCAGAAGCCGCATATTCCGGGCCGGAGAAAGGGGCAGCTTTTTCCTCGTATCCCCGATTGCCGGGGAGTCGATACCCTTCCGGGAATAGGTCAGCACCGTAAAACCCCGCCGGGAGAGTTCCCCGCAGAGCCGGTCCACCGTCATCAGGGAACCCGCCGCCGGGGGGATAAGGACCATCAATGCGCGCTTTTCCGGAACTTCGCTTCCCATATCCGGTTCGTAGATACGCAGGAACAGTTGGACAGGACGTCCATTGACATTCCGCCCGGTGTCCTGGACCAGAGCGGTACGCACCCCGGAATCGGCCATGCGCATATCAAAGGCAGGGACAAAATAAAACGCCAGGGCGGTGACCGCGATGAGCAGGCTCACCAAGAGCCCCGTAGAGAAGAGCCCCCGATCCCGGAAATCATCGTTTTTAAGGTGCCTGAAAACGGCGCCCAAAGCGGGAAGATTGGCGATATTGGCGATAATCACATAGAGGATCAGGGGAAAACATTCGGGCCGGATGCCATAGGCGGGAAAAAGCCCGGCGGCCACCCCCAGGGCAAGCAGGGGGAGCGCCGCCAGCCCGTCCATGGGCCAGAGCCCCTTGATAAACGGCCTGATAAGGGGGAGGAGCAGAAAAAAGGCGATAAGCAGTTCCAGAATGCCAAGTTCCCACATGCTCAGGCACTATACCCCGAATTCGGCATAACCCACAAGTGGAGGGGTTGCGTTTTCTTGACAGAGAATAAAAATACACGGTATACTCCCAACATTTGGAGGAGGAATTGATGAAATCAACAGTGAAAATTGCAAGTTTGGTCCTGGTCGGCATTCTGGTCTGCGGCGTCTTTACGGGGTGCAGCAAGAAAGCCAAATCCGGCAAGCTGACCATTGAAGAAGGGGTGCTCAGTATAGGGATGGCCATTGAGTATCCCCCCATGGAGTACTATGACACGGACGGGGTTACCCCCATCGGATTTGATGTGGCTATGGGAAAGGCCCTGGCTGAGAAACTGGGGCTCAAGGTTAAGTTTATCGACACTGCCTGGGATGGGATTTTCGCGGGGGTGGATACCGGGAAGTATGACTGTATCATGTCGGCGGTAACGATAACCGATGCCAGGATTGCGGCCCATAATTTTACCAAGCCCTATGTGGGGAATGCCATGGCTTTGGTGCTCCTCAAGGGCAGCAAGGTTACCGCCAGAAATCCCACCGAACTTACCGGGCTGGGTGTGGCCTATCAGGCTGAAACCACGGCGGATTTCTACATGGCCAATCTTGCCGAAAAGGGCCTTGAATTCACCCCCTACGAGTATGACCATGTGATGAACTGCTTTAACGAATTACGGCTTGGCCGGCTGGACGCCGTTGTCACCGACAGCCTCGTGGCGGTTGACTATGTCGCCCCTGCGGACACCCCCTTCGAACTCGTATGGCAGGGCCCTGCGGATGAATTTTTCGGCATCTGTTTAAAGAAGGGAAATGACGCCCTGACTGCCGAGCTGGACAAGGCCCTGGACGCCCTCTTTGCCGACGGTACCATGCTCAGGATTTCCAAGGAAATCTTCGGCGGCGTAGACATGGTCAGCCCGGCAAGGAAGTAGGGAAACAAAATGGAAACGCTGCAAAGGATGATCTCCTGGGCGCCTTCGCTTTTGGGAGGCGCCAGGGTTACCATCGGGCTCACCCTCCTCTCTGTTTCGGCAGGGATTGTGCTGAGTCTCTTCCTCGCCCTGGGGAAGATATCGAAGTACCGGTGGGTCAACAGACTTTGCAGCGCGTACATTTTCTTTTTCCGGGGCACCCCCCTTTTGATGCAGCTTTTCTTTATCTACTATGCGCTGCCCCTGATATCACCAGTCTTTAACATCGAAACGGGGAATCAATTTCTTAACCGGTTTATTCCTGCCGTTATCGCTTTTGCCCTGAATTCCGCCGCCTATTGTGCGGAGATCATCAGGGCGGCGATTCAGAGCATTGATAAGGGCCAGTTCGAAGCTTCCCGCGCACTGGGGCTTTCCTATTCCAAGGCCATGAGCCTGGTGATAGTACCCCAGGCCATCAGGCGCCTTATACCGCCGATTGGCAATGAATTTATCATGATCCTTAAAGACGCATCATTAGTATCCATGATAGCGCTCACTGATATTACTAAAGCTATGAGAAATATTGAATCCTCAACCCGTTCCCCCCTGGTCTATATCCCCGCAATGATACTGTATCTTATCATTACTGCGGTGTTTACTTTTATCTTCCATAAGTTAGAAAAAAAGTATTCGGTGTACCTATGAGCATGATTAAAACGGTGGATGTCTGCAAGACCTTCAATTCCCGGACCTCGGGCCGCCCTCCCCTGGAGGTGCTGAAAAACGTATCCCTCACGGTGGAACAGCAGGAAGTGGTCTGCATCATCGGCCCATCGGGGGCGGGCAAATCAACGTTTCTGCGCTCCCTCAACCGGCTGGAAAAGATCGACAGCGGCAAAATTTATATTGACGATAAACTGCTCTTTGACTGCGTTGATGGGGCGGACACCCTAAAACTGCCCCACCATGAACAGGTGAAGGCCCTGCTTGAAGTAGGAATGGTGTTCCAAAACTTCAACCTGTTCCCCCATAAAACCGCCATAGAAAACCTGATACTGAGTCCCATGCATGTGCGGAAAATTTCGGAGGAGGAAGCGCGGGAACGGGCCCGGATACTTCTGGACCGGGTGGGGCTGGCGGACAAAACCGATGCGTATCCTTCCCAGTTGTCCGGCGGCCAGCAGCAGCGGGTGGCCATAGCCCGCGCCCTGGCCATGGAGCCTAAGATAATGCTCTTCGACGAGCCCACCTCCGCCCTGGACCCTGAACTGGTGGGGGAAGTCCTTTCCGTCATGAAAAGCCTCGCCCAGGGGGGAATGACCATGCTGGTGGTGACCCACGAAATGAACTTTGCCCGGGACGCGGCGGATAAGGTGGTCTTTATGTTTGAAGGGTCCATCCTGGAAACCGGCCATCCCAGGGATATGTTTACCAACCCAAGTAACGAGAGGACCCGGCAGTTTTTGCAGAGCGTGCTTTAGCTCGCCGCGTGTTTTAAACCATGGACATTGAACTATTGTGGGAACGTGCCCGAATTTTCCGCTTAATCCGCGCCTTTTTTGATACACGGAATTATCTGGAGGCGGATACCCCCCTCCTTGCCCCGGACCTGATCCCGGAAACCTGTCTGGAGGTTTTTGAAAGCGCTTACCTTGCGCCGCCGAACAGCAAAACCCGAACGGCAATGCCCTACTGGCTTATCCCCTCCCCGGAAATCTGGATGAAAAAGCTTATCGCCCGGCACCGGGTCAGCTTGTATCAAATTTGCAAGTGCTTCCGGAACGGGGAGTCCACCGGGCATCTCCACAGCCCGGAATTCACCATGCTGGAATACTACACCATGGGCGCTCATTACCTCGACAGCCTTACCCTCACCGAAGAACTTGTCACGAGTCTGTTGGGCGATGCCGGGCAGTCCAATCTCCGACCGCCCTTCCTGCGTATCACCATGGAGGAAGCCTTTTCACAATGGGCCGGGTTTAGTCTTTTTGAGGCCGTCGAAAAAGGGACCCTGGAGGATGAGGCACGGAAACGGGGACTAAGCCCCCCTGAAAGATTGGACACTCCGGCGCTCTACGACTTGATTTTTATCCACGCCGTGGAACCGGCCCTGCCTAAGGACCGGATGGTGGCGATAACAGATTACCCCGCCTTTGTCCCCTGCCTTGCCAAAAAAAGCCCGGACGGCAAAACCGTGGAGCGCTGGGAGCTCTATGTGCGGGGGATAGAACTGGCAAACTGTTATTCCGAGGAAACCGATCCCAACGAGGTACGCCGGTACTTTGAACGGGAGGGCGCCCTGAAAAACCAAACCGCCCTGGTTCCCCACCGGCTCGACGGAGATTATTGGCGGAACTTTCTTGATTTTCCGCAATGCTCCGGGGTAGCCATGGGGCTGGACCGGCTGGTGATGGCCCTGACAGGCAGGTCAAGCATAGACTCGGTGCTGCCCTTCCCTATGAACAGTATATAAAACCATAATCGTCATGTGGAGCGGGGCGGAGAACGGCTTACACCGTTCCGCCACCCCCAGGCATAAGTCTGAACTTATTTTACTTAAATGTAGGTATCGTTTGCTGAACGATATTTCCTGTAGCATCAACGAAGGCGAAAGTCTGCGTCTGATACATATATTTCAGCGTCAGAACATCTCCACCCTTGAGGTCGGCAAGTTTGGAGAGTGTAAGTTCACAAGACTTATAAGAAAAATTCTTTCCTCCGTCGGAAGTCACCGGGACACGAATTGTGAAGACAATAGGCTTATCGGTCATTTTTACGTAGACAGGATTAACATACACATCTTTATTTCCAATGATACGGCAGAGGAAATAAACATGGCGCGAATGACTGACGAAGAAGCGGACAGGCTGGATGAAAAGTGGACAAAAAATCCGCCTAAGCCCGGCCCTAACGGAACTGGTTTTTTTACCAAGCAACAGGATGTTGCACGTAAGGCCGCCGCCCGTACGGTAACGATTGACGATCTTTCGGCGGATTACTTGATGACTAAAGCAATGGCCACCAATAAAACTCCGGCTGAAATTATTGGTGAAATGGTACAAGAACGAATCGCCGCTTCATTGTGAGATAATGGAGTACGGGCGCACTGCATATAACGTGAAAGCTATACGACAAGCCGCTACTGCGGCGCAGCGTGTGGCGTATGTTATGCGATGTGGCGCTTTTTACAATCGTTTTATTCTTCCGCTAAATCGTTCGTTAATATATTTATCCAATCTCGACGACTATACATAAACCGATATAGAAATACTTCATTGGTTTCTTCTTCAACATAATATATTAACATATAATTTTTTACATTCATAAATCTAATCCCTTTCGATGCTAAATACTTATTATGAACTAATGGTCTCATAAAAGGGTTTTCTTCTAATTTTTCATATGCCTTTTTTAATTCAGAGACATGGTTTTCTGCCGCCATAGGTGCTTTCAATGTATTTTTTATATAGCCAATTACTGAGACAATATCATCATTAATTTTGGAAGAAAATGTCAATTTATACATTTTTATTTTTCTAATACATTATCCATGTTTTTTATAATTTCTTCCTTCGTCAAGGTTCCTCCATTTTTTATATCATCTATTCCATCCTGAATTAATTGATATAATTCATTTTTCCCCGATAAAGTTTCATATGTTTCAATGCTCATTACCGCAAGATCCCCTTCACCATTTTTTGTTATAAATATTGGTTCCCTATATTTATGGCAAAATGCAGAAATTTCACCATAATTATTCCGTAATTCGGCACTTTTCTTTATAACCGGCATAAAAAACCTCCAAAAAAGTCTACATCTATATATTATCTATGTTTTGATATTTTGTCAAGTGATCGAATTGCGCCACGTTAAAACTAACCATGGAGAAACGAATGCGCCACGTAAAAATCTAACCATTCGGACACACTACATCCGGCATATGCCGGGGGAACAGAATGGGGTTTACAATGGCGGAAAAGAAAAAGATTACGGCGGAATACGCCCCGCGGTATCGAAAAGCGAAAAAGGGCGAAAAAGCACGGCTTTTGGACGAATATCTCAGACTTTCAGGCAGTAAAAGCCGGAAATACGCGATTTTCAAGCTGAACCGAGTCGGAAAAGTCCAACTCCACACCATCGACGGGGAGACCGTGAAGGTCAAAATCGTTGAAAAAAGCCGGAAAAAGCGTGTCTATACGCCGTATTACGACGAGGAAGTGGCGAAAATGCTGCTTTTCCTTTGGCAGCGTTTCAATTGGCAGTGCGGAAAGCTCTTCGCGCCCTTCATGCGGCAAAATCTCGACATCATACGGCAGGTGGAACCCTACCTCATGTCAGACCTTGTTGCCATCAAACTGAAAAAAATCAGCCCCCGGACCATCGACCGGCTCCTCAAGAAACCAAAGCAACAGATGAAAATCCGCGGTACCAGCGGAACCAAGCCGGTCCGCCTCCTCCATCGGGCTATCCCCATCGTTACCTGGTTTGACTATGCAAAGCGGTCCTCGGGCTTTTTCCAAATCGATCTTGTCCAGCATGACGGCGGTAATCCTTCCGGTGAGTTTTGCTACACCTTGACCATGACCGATGTGAAGACCGGCTGGACCGTTCATTTTGCCCTCAGAAACAAGGCTGCCATCTGGGTCAAACAGGCCCTGGAAATGGCCCGTATTTCGCTCCCCATGGGCTTAAAAGGTATCCACTCTGATACCGGCAGTGAGTTCATCAACGAACCCGTTGACCAGTGGTGTCAGGCCCATGGCGTTGAATTTACCCGGGGCCGTCCTACCCACAAAAACGACAACTGCTATGTCGAGCAGAAAAACTACGCTACCGTCCGCAAGATCGTCGGCTACGCTCGCTACGAAGGAGATGAGGGGGTCGCTGCCCTCCAGGCCGTCTACTCAGCCTACGACCCGCTCCTTAATCTGTATTACCCCTGCATGAAACAAATTAGCTGCGAACGTATCGGCGCCAAGAAAAAGCGGCATTACGATGCCGCTAAACCGCCCTTCCAGCGGCTCTTGGAACAGCCCTTCCAGGATGTCCTTGAGGGTATACGGGTTAAACAGGATACCTTGAAACTTAGGGATACAATGCCTATTGTCGAACAACGGGATCTCCTGGCAAAGGCTGTTGACCATCTGCTCAACTCCGCCCATGATGTCCCTGCTATTGCCCCGCGTCGCGGGGCTCGGGGCCATGGTTAGAATTTAACGTGGCGCATCGGCTGGCCTATGGTTCGTTTTTAACGTGGCGCAACACGGTGATCGAATTTTCATTATTTCCAGAAAATTTAAGCGCCATTTCGCATAACATACAGTTTACGCGCAGACCGTTCGGACCATTCAGACCGTAGGTCTGCAGTCTGCGGTCTGACGCCGCAGTAGCGGCTTGGCCTCCGTAAATTTTTCAGAGCCCCCTACTTAAACTTCCCGCTGGCAATTTCCTCGTCCATATGCCGGAGCCGCCGGGAAAGATCCCGGGCCAGATTCATTATCATAAGGGAAAAGGTGCCGATATCCAGCTTGTAAATAGCATGCAGAGCCTTGTTGGAAATGGACATAACCCGGGTGGGCGCCAGGGTCTTTATGGTGGCCGATGCGGGCATTATATCAAGGACCGCCATCTCCCCGAAGCTGTCACCCTCTTTAAATTCAACAAAGGTGATACCCTTCTTCATCACCGCCACCCGGCCTTCCAGGATGAACCGGATCTTATCATTCGGCTCATCCTCAACAATGATATTTTCCCCGGCTTCATAGGTTTCCGGTTCCATCAGGGGAATAATTTTGTCAATCTGCTCCTCAAGGAGGCCGCCGAATAAAGAGTAGTGCTGCAGGGACGAAGATTTCACCATAGCGTTCCCTCAAACATTGAACTTAAAGAACATCACATCCCCATCACGGACGATGTATTCCTTTCCCTCTATACGATACTTCCCGGCTTCCTTGATCTTCGCCTCGGAGCCGTACTTGATAATATCCTCATAGGAGTAAACTTCCGCTTTGATGAATCCCTTTTCAAAATCCGTGTGAATAACCCCCGCAGCCTTGGGCGCGGTATCCCCGGCATGAACGGTCCAGGCCCGGCACTCATCCGCCCCGGCGGTAAAGAAGGTTTGAAGCCCCAACAACCGGTACGCCGCATGGACCAATGCGCCCAGTCCGGATTCCTTAAGCCCCAACTCCTCCAGGAAAGCGAGTTTTTCCGCCGGGTCATCAATGTCCGCCAATTCCGCTTCGAACTTCCCGCAGATGATCACCGCCGCAGAGCTCTCCGCAGCGGCCCGTTTCTTTACCGTATCAATGTAGGGGTTACTGCCGCCGCCCGAAACGGCCCGCATGGTACTCTCATTCACGTTACAGACATAGAGCTGGGGTTTGGCGGAAATGAAGTGGCAGTCGTACACCGCCGCCCGCTCGTCATCGCTTAGGTCCGCCTGACGGGCAGGCTTCCCCGATTCCAACAGGGGACCGATTTTGTCCAGGGCGGCCAGCACCGTTTCGGCGATCTTCTGTTCCGCCTTTCCCTGCACCCGCGCGGCCCGTTCCGCCCGCTCCCGGCGCTTGGCAAGGGTGTCCAGGTCGGCCAGGGCCAACTCGACATTGATGGTCTCCATGTCCGATTCAGGGTCCACCTTATTGGACACATGGACGATATCGGGGTCGTCAAAACAGCGGACCACCTGGGCAATAACCCCCACCTCCCGGATATGGGACAGAAACTGGTTCCCCAGCCCCTCGCCTTTGGAGGCCCCCTTTACGAGGCCGGCGATGTCCACAAACTCGACTGCGGCGGGAATGGTTTTGACGGGTTTAAACAGGGCGGATAAGGTGGTAAGCCGCTCGTCCGGCACATCCACGATCCCCACGTTGGGGTTAATCGTGCAGAAGGGGTAATTCGCCGCTTCCGCCGGGGCGGAACTCAGGGCTGAGAATATAGTAGACTTTCCTACATTGGGCAGCCCGACGATACCGCAGTTAAGTGCCATACATTTATTGTACGGGAGGTTTTGCCGGGGGTCAACTACTAAAACGCCAATAAACAGGGCCAGCGCATACTTATAGGCTGAACTTCGGGTTTTCCATGAAACAAGAATTTAATCCACGGATTACACGGATTAACACGGATAAAATAAGAAATTGTATTTCCTATCCGTGTATATCCGTGTAATCCGTGGACTCTTTTCATTCTTTATCTATTCGATGGATATTACTTAGCAAGTATGCGCTGGCCCTGCGCCAATAAAACACGTCGGCTATATCAGCGGTATCACCCTGGTCAGCAGGGTTGTTACCCGGGCGGCGTTTTCGGCAAAGACCTTGCTTATGGCCTCCCATGTGACGGGCTCCTCGTCGGTTTTCCAGGAATCGTAGTCGGTGCTCATGGCAACCGCCGCGTAGGGGATGCCGCTTTCGTTAGCCAGAACCGTTTCGGTGGCAATCGACATGTTGATGATGTCCGCCCCCCAGGCGCGGAACATGCGGGATTCGGCGCGGGTGGAGAACCGGGGGCCCTCAATGGTGACCACCGTGCCCTTTTCATGGCAGGGATACTGTAGGCGCTTACATTCGGCAATTAAGATTTGCCGCAGGCGGCTGTCGTAGGGGGCCGCCATGGCGCAATGCACCGGGTTGTGGGGCGTAAAGGTTTCGTGGTAGGTCATCTTCCGCTGTTTGGTAAAGTCGATAAATTGATCGATGACCACCAAGTCTCCCCGGCGAATCTCCTCCCGCAGCGATCCTACGGCGGTGGTAGCCAGAATGTGGGTGCACCCAGCCGCCTTAAGAGCCGCGATATTCGCCCGGTAGTTTACCTGGGTGGGGGGAATGGTGTGTTCCCGCCCGTGACGCCCCAGCAGAACCACCTCGACGCCGCCGATGTTCCCGTACTTGAGGGGAGACGACGGCTTCCCATAGGCCGTGGTGACATCAACGTCCCGGGGATTAGAAAAGATATCGGGATTGTCCAGACCGCTCCCGCCGATGATACCGATTACCGCCATGCCCATCCCTCCTTAAGGATTAGTGATTGCCATATTTATTATACAGTTCCAATACCTGCGCCAGCGCTTCGTCTATTGAAACGCCCCAGGAAATGACCCCCTCATCATGCCCGGCAAGTACGATACTCCCGTGAGCTGTCTCGTAGGTATTACCCACCTGCTCCACCGCAGCGATAATCGCACGGGCCATCTCCGGCGTCCCGTAGGCCGCAGTCTTTGGGGTGGACAAACAATTATCTCGCAGCATCCCTTCAAAAATAGCTTTACTGTGGATGTGGATCACCGAGAAGGCGTCCAGGCAGGTGCGGTAAATTGCGCTGTGGCTCATGGACTCCGACGATGCCTGGATGGGGCCGGTGGACTCCACCCGGTTCCCGTTGATGTCGCAGGAACACACCTTGCAATAATCATCCGGGGTCAGTTCCCGCTTGGACCCGGTAGCGGTGCCGCTTATCAGGAACTGGTTCCCCCGGAGGCGGATACTGAGGTTGCCGAACCCTACTCCGTTGGGAAGCGCCCCGATTAAGCCTAAATCGTAAAGCTGTATCCGGATGCGGGTGAGGGTTCGTATCAAGGGGTGTTTCATTGCCGGGCCCGGGGTATGCTCTGCGGTATACTTTACATAGCCCTCGGCAGCCTCCGCCTGTTGTACGGGAGACTGCGCTGCATGCTCCGGGTACAGGCCGGTTATCCCCTGCTCCGAGGCGGCGCAGATTCCCCGCTCGCTTATGAGGCCCCTGATATACCGCCCCGGGGTAACGTCAAAGCCCCAGTTCCGTGCAGGGGTGCTGTCGGGGCAGATCTGCACGGTTTCTATCGCGCCGTTTGATGTCTTGCCGCTTATGAAGCGCACTTCCGCTGCGTCCCGTTCTTCAATGGGGATCTCCGCCAAGCCGTCCCGCATGGCAAAATCGAAGGTTGATGAGGGCAGGGCCACGTAAAAGGGCACCCAGTTTTCCTTTGCCGCCACGGCCTTGAGGTAGGTGCCGATTTTGTTTGCCGCATCGCCGCAGCGGGTTACCCGGTCGGCGCCGGTGATCACCATATCTACCATGCCGTGCTGCATCAGGTGGCCCCCGGCGTTGTCGGGGATTAGGTCGTGGGGCACCCCGTGCTGCCCGAGTTCCCAGGCGGTAAGACTCGCCCCCTGGTTACGGGGACGGGTCTCGTCAACCCAGACATGGACCTTAATGCCTGAGTCAAAGGCGGCGTACACCGGGGACAGTGCCGTGCCGTAATCCACAAAGGCAAGCCAGCCGGCGTTGCAGTGGGTAAGAATGTTGACCGGCTCGCCGTTTTTCTTCGCGGCAATAGCTTTAATAATCTCCGCCCCGTGCAGGCCGATACGCCGGCAATAATCCGCGTCATCATCGGCGATTGCCTGTGCGGCGAGGCGGGCGGCTTCTATGGTGTCAGGCGTCTTTTTGGCCGCCCCCAGCTTTGCCAGCATATTATCCACTGCCCATGCCAGGTTACTCGCGGTGGGCCGGGTGTCCTTCAGTATTGCTGCGGAGCGGAGGAGGTCCGCCTGGAACCCCTCACCTGCCTCAAGGACGGCAAGGTACATGCCGTAGGCCGCCGTTGCGCCGATAAGGCCCGCCCCCCGCACATACATATCTTTTATGGCCCGGCGGATATCCTCAAGGGTCCGTAAATCAAGGACCTCAAAACTATGCGGCAGGGTTAACTGATTGATAATCTGCACAACCCTGTTGTCAGTTTCCTTGAGCCAAATAGTCCGGTAGTGCTGTCCGTTAACGTTCATACAAAAGCTCCCTGGTTATACAATTTTTGTTCTCAGCCCGCGGTTCCCTTGGACTTAGCATCCTTAGACTTGGTGGTTTTATCGCCGGTCACTTTCGCGCCCTTGCCCTTGCCTTTGTTGGCCTTTTGCATGAGCGCCCGTACCAGTATCGGGAGGCCGTAGAGACGGATGAAGCCCTTGGCATCGGCGTGGTTGTAGAGTTCGCCGGTGGTAAAGCTGGCGATATCGGTGTTGTAGAGGGAATAGGGGGAGTTGACACCCGCCGCACTAATGCTGCCCTTGTAGAGCTTGAGCCGCACCTTGCCGGTGACGGTTTCCTGGGTGGAATCCACAAAGCTGGAAAGCGCCGCCCGCAGGGGGGTGAACCAGAGACCGCCGTAGATGACCTCTCCCAGCTTTTGAGCGACCTGCTGCTTGAAGGCGTAGGTTTGGCGGTCCAGGCATAGGTGTTCCAGTTCCTGGTGGGCGTAGTAGAGTATGCTGCCCCCGGGGGTTTCGTAGACCCCGCGGCTCTTCATCCCCACCACCCGGTTTTCTACCAGGTCGATAATCCCCACGCCGTGTGCGCCGCCAATCTTATTCAGCTTTTGGATCAGGCTCACCCCGTCAAGCTTTTCGCCATTCACCGCCACGGGGATGCCCTTCTCAAAGTCAAGCTCCACGTACTCAGCCTTGTTGGGGGCCTTCTCCGGGGGGACGGTCATCTTGAGCATACGGCCCAGGGAAGGCTCGTTCAGGGGGTCCTCCAGTTCCAGACCCTCATGGGATATGTGCCAGAGGTTATCGTCCCGGCTGTAGGAATCGCTCTTTTTCATCGGGACCGGTATCCCCCGCTTTTCCAGGTATGCAATCTCCTCATCCCGGCTCTTGATGTCCCAGGTCCGCCAGGGGGCGATAATCTCAATATCCGGCGCAAAGGCCATAATCCCCAGGTCAAAGCGGACCTGATCGTTGCCCTTACCGGTTGCGCCGTGGGCGATGGCCACCGCTTTTTCCTTCCTGGCATAGTCCACCAGGATCTTGGCGATGAGGGGGCGGGCGGTGGAGGTTCCCAGGAGGTACTTGTCCTCATAGAGGGCGTTACCCTTCAGGGCGGGCCACACGTAGTCCTCCACATACGTTTTCTTTGCATCCGCCACATAGCAGGCAATTGCGCCCGTATCCAGAGCCCGCTGCTTAATCGTTGTCCAGTCCGCCTCCTGGCCTACATCCACACAGACCGCCACGATATCGCAGTCGTAGTTTTCCTTGAGCCAGGGGATAATCACCGTGGTATCCAAACCGCCCGAATAGGCGAGGACGATTTTCTTCTTCATGGAACTGCTCCTCTTTATAGAAGACATTATCACAAAAGGCATATGTTCTGGCAAGAGCCAGTTCCAAAATAGAAGAATTTTTAATCACCGACCACACGGACCACACGGAAAAGAAAATATAGGGAAGTACAGTCCGTGAGGGTCCGTGTGGTCGGTGGTTTTTCCTAATTTGGTTTTTTACGAAAAAAAGTAAAAAAAATCTTCGAAATATCTTGATCTCAGGAAAGAATTAGGATATGGTATTTACCAAGCATTTTCCTGGGGAAGTATACATTTGATGAAACGCATACGATGTTGATACGGTTATAAATCCCATGCTTGCCAATTGGCTTTTAAACTGGGGTCAGGTTCTCGGGGATAAGGACAATGAAGAACCAAATGACACCATCCAAAACTCAGGCCGCCTCTGTTCGATCTACTGCCCCCGGTGCAAACGATTAACCGCAAAATTTTCCTTTAATCTCCTGCGGGAAGCAGACGCCGTAGACGTAACCTGCTATCACTGCAACGGTATCATCCACATTGATTATGATGGAAAAACCGTCAGCATAGAGTATCTTTAATCTCCTCCGTGAAGCGGGGGCCGTAGAAGTAGTCTGTTCCGGGTGCGGCAGTACCATCAGCATCGAATACGATGAGAAAGTTGCCAGAGTATCGAATGACTGTCGGTATATATAAAAAGTTTTGAAAACTTTCCCGGTTTTTTTATATATAATACATAAGGAGTAGCCATGAGAGGCGCAATAATCGGGGATATCTGCGGCAGTATCTATGAGTTTAACAATCACAAAACCGATAAACCGGAAACCATAGACCTCCTGAATCCCCTCTGTTTCTATACCGATGACACGGTGTTAACCTGCGCCGAGGGACAAGGTTTCTTACGGAGCATCATTTTACATCATATGATGATTTTCATATTGCCTTCAATACACAATCCTCCATTTTTTGGTGAAGTAGTCAAGAAATAGGTCTTTTGACAGAACGCCTCCCATGCCTTATGCTATAGAGAGTCAGGAGGATTCTATGGCAATCATTACAATTTCACGGCAACTGGCATCCCTGGGTGATGAAACCGCCAACGAATTGGCAAAACTGCTGGATTACCGTTTTGTGGATAAGCCGAGCCTGGAGGATAGGATAAAGTCCTACGGGGTTGCGGGGCATAAGCTCGAAAAATACGATGAACGGAAACCGTCGTTTTTCGCGTCCCTGTCCCAGGACCGGGATGATTATCTGCATTACCTGAAAACCGCCATGCTCACCGAAGCGGGGACGGGGAGTTGTGTCTTTATTGGCCGGGGCGCCGCGGCGGTTTTCAAGAATATGCCTGGGGTGCTTTCGGTATTCCTGGTTGCCCCTATGGATATACGCTGCGAACGGGTAAAAAGCTATTTCCACTGCGATGATAAGCGAGCCCGGCAAATTATCGACCAGAGTGATCGCGACCGGATCGGGTTCCACCGGTATTTCTTCGATATTGAATGGAAGGACCCCTCAAATTACCACCTTACCTTGAATACGGGCAATCTGCACCCATCCCTGGCGGCGAAGATCATCAAGGAGCTCTGGGAGCAGGCGATTGGGGCCGATATGGAAGCCCAGAATACAAAACGCTTAGCGGAAATGACCCTTGGGCAGCAGATTATCCACCATATTTTATACGAGAAGGAACTTCCTATTCATTTCCTGGAAGCGGCGGTATCCGGGGGGGAGGTGACCCTCTTCGGGGTTGCCAATTCCCAGACCCTGGTGGAAGCCGCAGTTTCCGCCGCGAAGGACCTCACCGGGGTGCGCGGGGTTCGTTCGGAGATCCAGGTTGTTCAGGAATATAGTGTGATGCCCTGATTTTTATCGCCCGCTAAAGCATTTTTTATGGGAGCCCCCTACGGTGTGTAGGGGGCTTTTTATGCAAAAGTTTTTTAGAAGATGGGCTTTGCCGTTCTGTATATTCCCGGCATTGCTTATGGGCGCTTGCCATTTGCCGGAGACGACGGGGGTGGAAGGCGCTTCGTCCTCCGGTAGTTTACGGGTGCTCTCCTGGAATGTGCAGACCCTGTTTGACGGGGAGCAGGTTGGGAATGAGTATAGCGAATACCTCAATGAGGCGGGTTGGGCGGAGGAAAAATTTTCCGCCAGGATCAGCGCTATTTCCCGGGCAATAGATTCGATAGACGGGGACCCTCCGGATGTTTTGGCGCTGATGGAGATCGAAAATCTCCAATGCCTGGAAGCCCTTGCCCAGGGGGAGCTTGCAAAGTACGGCTATAACTGGACCTATTTTGCCGGCAACAAGGGGATGTCCCAGGGGATTGGCGTGGTAAGCCGTATCCCCTTTACGGAAACCCGTGTTCATGGGATAGTCTGGGGCCAGGAAGCTGTGCCGAGGCCGGTACTGGAACTGTGGCTGCGCCCGGAGAATACCCCCCTGGTCCTCTTTGTCTGCCACTGGAAATCCAAGCTTGGCGGGGAGGACCAGACCGAAACCCTGCGCCGGGCTTCCGCCAGTAGTATCCTCCGGCGGATTCGGGAGATACGGAAGGATCATCCGTATGTACCTGCGGTAATCATGGGGGACCTGAACGAAAATCATGACGAGTTTTACCGCCGGGATGGAAAGATACTGAGCGCACTCTTGCCGGATGATCCTGACGCGGCGGCTCTTATCGGGAACCGGGATGACTTTTTGGTTCTGAGCGGTGAAAAACCCCCGGTGGCTGCTTCCTTTGGCGCGTCGGTGCCGGCATTCTATTCACCTTGGGGGCAGGAATTGCTGAATGGCTCCTATTACTATCAGAATAACTGGGAAACCATCGATCATTTCCTGTTAACAGAGCAGTTCTTTGATGAGGCGGGCTGGGACTTTAGCAGGTGCCGGGTTTTGGCGGAGGAGCCCTTCACCAACGCCAAGGGGACCCCTGCCCGTTATAACCCCCGTTCCGGTTATGGGCTGAGTGACCACCTTCCCCTGTTGCTGGAGCTGACCAACTTTTCCCGGCCAAACAATGCTCGGCCAATACGTTGACAGAGGTCCGCTTGAAAGTCCGGGCGGGGTAATTTATCATTACCCCGTGCGTAACAAACTGACCAGGGAGTTGGCGGTCTGCGGCTGGAATGCGGTGACCACCTTGGGGGAGTACCACCCCGAAACTATCCACCGGCTCTTCCTCCGGGAGGACCGGCTGCCCCCGCTTACCGGGTTGTGCAAATACCTGGCCGAACGGAAACGGCCCTACAAGATATGCGATGACGAAGAGCTGGAACGGGTCTGTAAAAGCAACCGGCACCAGGGGGTTGCGGCCATGATCGATGAACCTGAGATAGCGCCCGTCAATCAGGAAGACCTTGACGCCTGGGCCCGGGAGGGGAAGACGGGGCTCATCCTGTTTTCTGTGGGGAACGACCACAACCTGGGCGCCATAGTCCGTTCCGCCGCTTTTTTCGACACCCCCTTAGTGGTGCTTTCCGATACCGACGAGGCCGCCCAGCTTACCACCAGCGCTTACCGGGTTGCGGAGGGCGGCATGGAACATGTCACATTCAGAAAGCTGCGGAATGCACCGGCCTTCCTGAAAAGCGCCGCTAAATCCCTGCATATCATTGGGGCGGACCACCGGGCACGGCTCCGGATACGGGACCTAAAAACGGTAGTTGGGAAAAATGCCGACGGCGGGCGTCCCGGCATCGCCCTGGTGGTGGGCAATGAGGAAACGGGCCTGCCCCCGGAGATAAAGGAACTGTGTACCAGTCTGGTGCGTATTCCCGGGAGCGGCGTCATGGAAAGCCTCAATGTTGCCCAGGCGGCGACCCTGTTTCTCCACGAGCTATATGAACTCTGATCCTGCCGTGGAATCCTTCCTGCGGCTTCTCCGGAATCTGCCCGCAGAACTTATGGTGAAAATGCCGGTCCTCAGTGATATTGCGGATATGAGCAGCGGCATTACCGGCGCCCAGCCGGGGCTGGTCAGGCGGCGGCTTGACCGGAGATACGCGCGTATCTGTGTGGTCCATGCGGAACTGGGCAAACTGGATTTTAAAAAGGCTAAGCCGGGGATCGGTCTTGAAGACATGGTCTTTGCGCAGACCGATTTTGACCGGTATAAAAAAATCAGCCGGGAAGATTTTAACACCTTTTTTGACGAAGGGCTGGATGATTTTGCGGATGTTTTCTATAAAAATAATTGTATGATGGATCGCGGGGCGGTACGGAAAGCCATTTTTCACTGGTACCATTTGGAGGGAGAACACTATTACTGTGCGGTGGTGAACCCCCTGCTTCTGGGGATCATGCGTACCCTGCATACATCCCTGGATTTCGCGCCCCTCCTAAGGGCGGAGGAAACACGGGGGGAATGTGAAATCCTTATCCGCTACCTGCAATCCCAATCGGCCTTGGGGGATGATGCGCTATCAGATTTGACCCGCAATTTCCCCGTCCTCTTTTCCGGCCTGATCCGCAGCCTCAACACGGTGACGGTGATTCACCCGGACGGAATGACCACCACCCTCTCACTGAAGGATGAAACGCCGCCGGTTCTGTACGGAACCTTTCACCCTGCCAATAAGGCCCACACCATCCGTTTAATCTAATACCTTTGGCGACATAATGATGCCGCAGCGGGAGGAGCGGGGCGTGACGGGTCGAATGCATTTGGGTTTCCCCGCGTAGGGAGACCTATTCGGGCCCCCTAGGGCCGGGCTCCCGGAGTGGATTCCCCCAACAGCATGAGCGCCCGGCATGCCCCGCTCCTCCCGGCTTTGTCAGCAGGCTTTATGTAGGGATACTGTACTCATTGGTGAATGCAGTATCGTTGTTTGTCATCAGTACCGGCTGATGGGTTGCATCCAGGGTATCCCGCCAGAGGCTGCCCTCGGGGTCCACGTGGCTGCGGTGGGCAATAACCACCTTAGTGGGGAGGTGTACAAATTCATTGTTCACGAGACCTATGATGAGCTTTGTTTTTCCCGCCATGGCCGCATGGGCCGCCGCATTACCAAGCCGCTCGCAGTAAATGGAGTCACTGGGCACCGCCGGGGCGGAACGGATCATATAGCTGGGGTCGATATACTTGAGGTTGGTCTCGATTTTCTTGTCATCAAAAAATTTCTGAATCCGGTCACGCAGATAGGTGCCCACATCGGCCATCTTAATATTACCACCGGCATCGGTTTTTACTTCCGTTATCAACTGATCCTGCAGAGCCCCTTCGGCGACCAGTATCACCGCATGGTGCCGTCGGTTAATCCGATCCTCCAGGTGATGGAGGAAACCGTTGGGGCCATCCAGGTCAAAAGGTACCTCGGGGATAAGCACGAAATTCACTTCGTGACTGGCCAGGGCGGTATGGGCGGCGATAAACCCCGATTCCCGGCCCATCACCTTTACCAGGCCTATGCCGTTGATCTGGGAATTGGCCTCCATGTGGGCGGCGGTTACCACCTCCACCGCCTCGGCAACCGCCGTGTCAAAGCCGAAGGAGCGGTCGATGAAGGAGAAATCGTTGTCAACCGTTTTGGGGATACCCACAGTGGCAATTTTCAATCCCCGCTTTTCAATTTCGTTGGCAATATCCAGGGAACCCCGCTGGGTGCCGTCTCCGCCGATGGTAAAGAGGATATTTAGGTTGAGCTGCTCAATGGCGTCCACGATTTTGGCAACCTCTTTACCGCCGCCGCGGGCGCTGCCCAGGAAGGTGCCTCCCAGTTTGTGGATATCGTCCACATTTTTCAGGGAAAGGGGCAAAATATCGAACTTGTATTCCGGGAGAAATCCCTTGTAACCGTAGCGGATCCCCGAAATCCGACTTACCCCGTAGCGGGAGAGGCAGCGGACGATGGACCGGATCACGTCGTTGATCCCCGGACAGAGACCCCCGCAGCTTACGATTCCCGCATGAACATGGTGGGGGGTAAAGTAGATCATTTCCCGGGGCCCGGCACATTCAACCACATGGCTGCGCTTGACAGCGGCCTGTGCGCCCAGCTTTACCTGGGGCTTGAGCAGAACGAACTCGTCATCCGTAACATAATTCGCGATCATGTCCCCATGGGTTTTTGACATGGCGATAGGCGAATGGATATTGCGGTTTCCCAACTCCTCAATCGTAAAATCGAAGGTTTCGTTTTCACTCATAGGCGCCCCCTGTTTTTATCTTTAGCGATATTGTATTATAGCCATCAATGAAACCCTTTTCAATGGGATTGAAAAACGGTATATTCAACAAAGGGTATTATTACCATAATACTCATGATTACGTAAAGGAGATTGCCATGCTTGAAGAACAAGTAAAACTCGCCCTGAATAATGTTCGTCCTTCCCTTCAGAACGACGGCGGGGATGTGGAATTCGTTTCCCTTTCCGATGATGGGACCGTTTCCCTCAAACTGACGGGGGCCTGCGGTACCTGCCCTATGGCCCAGATGACCCTTAAAATGGGGATTGAAAACTATCTAAAGAAGGAAATCCCCGAAGTTAAGGCGGTTGTGGGAGTTTAACCCCTCTATGGGGTCTAAAATCCCGGGGTTCCGGGAACACAGTAGGTTCCTCCCCGTAAACCTCCGTGAAATAGGGGAACGGGGTTGGGAATCCTGTGATTTTATCTTTGTTTCCGGCGACGCCTATGTGGATCATCCCTCATTTGCCGCCGCCGTGATTTCCCGTTTTCTCGAAGCCCAGAGTTTCCGGGTTGGGATTATCCCCCAGCCTGAAACCCCCGCATCCTACACCGTTTTAGGCCGTCCCCGCCTTGCCTTCCTGGTTGGGGCCGGAAACATGGACTCCATGGTTGCCCACTATACCGCCGCCCGGAAACCCCGTCGAGAGGACGCCTATTCCCCCGGCGGCAAGGCGGGGTTTCGCCCCGACCGGGCGACTCTGAAATACGTCGAGGGCATACGCGCAGCCTACAAGGACATCCCGGTTATCATTGGCGGCATTGAAGCGGGCCTCCGCCGGTTTGCCCACTACGATTACTGGTCCGATACGGTGCGCCGTTCGATTCTGCTGGATTCCAAGGCGGATATCCTGGTGTACGGCATGGGGGAGCGTCCCATCCTGGAAATAGCCCGGCGTCTTGCGCAGGGGGAACCGGTCAAGGCCATCCGGGATGTCCGGGGCACCTGCGTCCGCTCCCAGGGGCCGCCGCCGGAACTTGCCGTCAAGGAGACGGGTGCCGTCAAGGAGACGGGTGCCGTCAAGGAGACGGGTGCCGTCAAGGAGACGGGCGCCGTCAAGGAGATGGGCGCCGCCGGGGTTTTCCAACTGCCGGGCTACGAAACGGTGAAGGGCGCGGACCCCGATTCTTTGCGGGCCTATGCTGACCACTTCATGCTTCAGAAATTGCACAGCGATCCTGGTACCGCCAAAGCTCTGGCGGAAAAATCTGACGGAGACCGCTGGGTCCTCCAGAACCCTCCGGCTTTTCCTCTGGACACGGCGGAACTGGATCGGGTGTACGAGCTGCCTTATATGCGCCGGGCCCATCCGATGTATGGCGCCGGGGGCATTCCGGCTTTACAGGAAGTGTGCTTTTCCCTGGTTTCCAGCCGGGGTTGTTTCGGGGGCTGTTCCTTTTGCGCCATCACCTTCCACCAGGGCCGGGCCGTCAGTGCCAGGAGCCGGGAAAGCCTGGTCCGGGAAGCGGAAACCCTGACCCGCCATAGGGACTTTAAGGGCTACATCCACGATGTTGGCGGCCCTACCGCAAACTTCTACGGCGCAGCCTGTCCCCGTCAGGAGACGGGCGGCTTTTGTCCGGAAAAGGAGTGCCTCTACCCCAAAGTCTGCCCGCAGCTTAAGGCGGATCACCGGCCGTATATGGAAACCCTCAAGGCGTTACGGAACATCGGATCGGTTAAAAAAGTCTTTATCCGATCCGGCATCCGTTTCGACTATCTGGAACTGGATAGACAGCACGGCAAGGAATTTCTGGAAACCCTCTGCCAACACCATGTAAGCGGTCAGCTCAAGGTTGCCCCGGAGCATATTTCTACAACCGTACTTGCGGCCATGGGTAAGGGGGAGCATGGGACCTACGAAAAGTTTCGCAGGGATTATGCGGAAACAAATTCGCGGCTGGGACTCAAGCAGTACCTTGTCCCCTACTTTATTTCCAGCCACCCCGGTTCAACCCTGAATGATGCCATAGAACTGGCCCTGTATATGAAGCAAAGCCGCTTTGTTCCGGAACAGGCGCAGGATTTCTACCCAACCCCGGGAACCATGGCGGCGGTGATGTACCGTACCGGCATTGACCCCCGAACCATGGAGGGCATAATGATACCCAGGGGGGAGCGGGAGAAACGGCTCCAGCGAAGTCTGCTGCAGTTTAACCGCCCGGAAAATAGGGCACTGGTGATTGAGGCGTTAAAGCAGGCCGGGCGGGAAGATTTGATTGGAGCCGGGCCGGAGTGCCTTGTAGGCAGACACCATTGACAATATTATTAAGAAGAATATCAACCACAAAGAACCCAGGGGTTCCGGGACATGTCGAACCTTCGGTTCGCGGACACAAAGGGAAGAGCCGGAGAACTCCTCCTTCTTCCTTCGTGTTCTTTGTGCCCTTTGTGGTTTATATTCTTTTTAGTAGTTACAAGGTACTGGTAAAGGGAGGATGAAATGGGCGAACTAAATTCCGGCAAAAAAGAATTGCTTTTGATTACGGGCTCTCCCCGGAAGAACGGCGTCACCAATATTTTGGCAGCGATGGTGCTGGAAGAAGCGGGGCTCATATATAAAAACATAAACGTTACCGCACTTGACGCCTATGCCCTGGCCTTAAAGCCCTGCACCCATTGCGGGTACTGCAAAAAAAAACCCGCCTGCGTGCACGATGACTTTCTCCCGGTGGATGCCGCGTTACAAAGGGCGGATGTTTTGGTTATCGCAAGCCCCGTGTATGTGCTGGGGTTTCCTGCGCCCTTAAAAGCCCTCCTTGACCGGAGCCAGCAGTATTTTGAGGCAAAGTTTTCATTGGGCATAACTGCTATCGAAAAGCACAAGAAGGCGGTGTTGTTAAGCGCCTACGGATCGAAGAATGACAAGGGAGTTTATTTTATGGAGGAGCAGTTGAAATTAGTGTTTAAAGCTTTTAATGCGGAGCTAAACGCAAGCATAACGGCGCATAACACGGACAGCGGGCACATAGATTTCGATGCGCTGAGGGGCGAAATAAAAACAGCCCTTACTGGTATCCTTTAGCCCGTATCGCCTGGGATATTTCATTGGTCCTGCTGAGGATGCCGACAAAAAAGGGCTTTACCATATATTTAAAATTTTGCGCGTTGAGCTTCATGCCCTTTGCCCGTAAGGCCATTTTGATTTGATCAAAGTCCCGGCGTAAAACGGGAATAAACGCAAGGCTTATGCTTACCATAAGGGACACATCTTTTCCGTCAATGTTGAATACCTTCAGGGGTTTGCTGAACCTTTCGATAACTTCGCAAAGGTCACCGGTGCTTACCACCTTTTTGTAGCATTGGGTAATGTTGCAAATTAAAATCAGGCGGACCGTTAAATAGATCGCGTCCTGCACAAAGCCCAGGATTAGATTAAAAACCGCCGCTAAAAAGACAAAGGGTAAAAACGAAAGGATGTACCGGGCTGCCGCAGGGGGGCTTACCCGGCAAAGGATCATCGCCGTGATATTGATTAACAGAAAAGTTGCGATAAAGGGCCAGTCAAAAAAGAAAATGCTGATGGTATAAACAAATATTGATAAGAATTTTATCACATTAAGCATTCATTTCGTCCTTTATCATTTCGATGTAGGTAAAAATATTATTCGCAACATCGTCTACGGCCCATTTCTTAACAAAAATGTCTATCCCCTTTTGTTTCAATATATGCAGAAGATCCATGGTCAGGGGTATTTCCAGACCAAAGGACTTCATTTTTTCGATGTTGTCAAACAGTTCATGTTTTTGAAATTCCGCCTTAATGCTGCCGTTTTCTATCACCACGATTCTGTCGGCGACAAGCACCTCATCAATAACGTTGGTAACATACACCACCGTAAGGCCGGCCTTATGCAGTTCCACCACAATGTTTTGGATGTCCTTTTTCCCCTTGGGGTCGAGCATTGCCGTGGGTTCGTCAAAGACGATGCACTGGGGGTTCATGGCCAGGACGCTGGCAATGGCTACCCGCTGTTTTTGCCCCATGCTCAGTTCAAAGGAATCGGTAAACTGTTCTATGGCCATGGTTTTTGAGATTTCGTCAATCCGGGTTTCAATTTCGGCATCGGTAAAGTTCAGGTTGCGCAGGCCGAAAGCAATATCGTCCCGTACTTTTTCAAATACAATTTGATTTTCCGGGTTTTGAAAAACCATACCCAGGGTTTTGCGTAGTTCTATAAAGTTTTTTTTGCTCCGGGTGTTGATACCGTTCACCAGCACCGTGCCCTTTGTAGGCTTTATGAGCCCGGAAAGCACCCCGGCAAAGGTGGATTTCCCCGAACCGTTTCTGCCTACAATGGCAACGAACTCACCCCGTTGAATAGTTAGGTTGATGTTTTTTAGCGCATGTCTACCGGAGGGATACACATACTCTAAATTTTCTATGCTGATCATTCTTCGTCAGGATCATCCAAAAGATATTTCTTTACCGGCTTGTCCAGGAAAATCTTTATGGCATACATAGATGCTATCTCTATGGGAATTTCAATGATATTTGCAATAACCCTGCCGGCAAGGATGACCATAAACGCCCGCTTATACATGATGCTCAGCCACAGGGTGGTAAGCCCCAGATGGATAAAGACATGCACGATAAGGACACTGATCACCAGCCGTACAAAATAGGATTTGTTTGAAGGCGTCTTGTAGAGAAAGAACCCGTACACTAAACCGGTTAACAGCGCGTTAAGGGTAAAGCCCGCAAAAAAACTTGCCTTGGGCATAAGCATCATCCCCAAAATGTCCGCGAGAACGCCGATAAGGCCGCCCCAAACCGGGCCTAAGAGCGTAGCGGTTATAATAACCGGCACATAGGCAAAGCTGAGACGCAGGATTTGAGTTTCCACGGAAATGAATCGCTGGAAGACGATAAGGATAGCCAGAAGTAAGCCGGCAAGAACGACCTTCTTTACCTTAGGCATAAGAACCTCCTTGTTTTGGTTCGTGCAGGGAACGTTAGTTCCAGATTCGCACGAAAATTTCAGCAAATTGATGTTCCTTTAGGCCTATTTGTTGAAGGCATAAATAAACAACATAGTGTCATCACTAGTAGCTTTCGTTAGTGTACGGCACTTTTTTTACGCTGTCAAGGATTTTTTTTACTTTTTTACGGAATTTTTAGGTTCGGATGATGGTGATGTTTCCCAAAATTGCCCTTCCCAGGATATACAGTTCGGGGGCCTCCGTATCATCGCTTGCCGCCGGTTCGTTTGGGGAAAATACCCCCGCAAGGAAGGGGGTGGTTTTATTGATGACCCTCACGTTTTTTGGGACATGGATTTCGGTTAGGCCCAGGATCGAATGGACGGTCAGGACGGTTTTTCCACTGGGCAAATCATGTTCGTTGATGCGTATACTGTTTGCACCCAGGACGCTTACATAGGTTCCGGCGTTTCCCTGTACCGGTTTTACGGTTGAGCTTCGCCATGAAAATACGGACAGGTGTTTTTCGCCCCCGGCTTCAGGCAGGATTAACGCGCCGGTGTCCCCATGGGTATTTTCAGCCACTATTTTTTTTACGTTTTTTAATTCCCTTGCGGTGCTGATTTTTTGTACATACTCTATTAAGCGTTCGTACTCTTCCAGGTCAATGCTGTTTTGGGCGTATTGTTCGGACAAGGCCCTGGTGATTTGTTCTTTTTCGGTATCAATGGTTGGCATGAGCATGACGCACCCCCTCTGGTGTTTGGATTATAGGAAAAGCAGGGGACTTGGTCAAGGGGCGTATCACGGCACGTTGAATGAAGGCGGCGAACCATTGATGCTTGTGTTTGTTGTGTATTCGCTTTTACTTTGACCGGTGTTAAAAACGCGTCCTGTGGGTAAGCCAGTAAAGGTGAGCGAACTTACACCATAAACTGCACCACTCAGATTTGCGGTCGTTGCCTTTGTTAAGGTGCTTGTAATATTCCCGCTATTAGTGACGGTATACGAAATCCCGGTGTTGCCGTGGGTAACGCTGAGTGAGCTGGTGAGGTACACGCCTGCGCCTAATGCGGCGGAATTATCGCTAATGTTCGATGAACCATTCATGGTGCATGTGGTTGTATAACTGGTAGTGTTGTTGACATTCCCGCTATAAGAAACGGATACGCTGAGAGAACTTAAGAGATACACACCTCCACCATTACCAGTAGCAGTATTGTTACGCACATAGGAGAAACCACCTGTAGAATCATTCATAGTAAAGGTACTGTTTGTGCTCGCCGATCCAATATACACGCCGCCGCCGTTACCTGTGGCGGTATTAAGGCTGACATATTGAGAACCACTCGATGATCCGTCGGCAGCTCCCATGGTGAATGTGCCGGTGTTAATATATACTCCCCCGCCATTGCCGCCGGCGGCATTCTTTTTGCCGTTATCAGTTATGTCGCCTACAATGGAGTTATCCTTCATGGTAAATGTTCCGCCGGCAGCATACACCCCGCCGCCATGGGAGCTAGCTTCATTGCCGCTGACGGCTGAATAATCATTCATGTTAAATGTACCGTTGAAATACACGCCGCCGCCTGAACCGGCAGTGTTTTTCCCGGTGAGATAAATTCCGCCAATACGTGCATGATCGTTCATCGTAAATGTGTCGCTGGTGGAATACACGCCGCCGCCGCTGGACGCATCATTATTACTAATATATGGATGACTGTCGGTGGAATCACCTGCAATGCCCATGGTGAACGTACCGCTTGAATATACCCCGCCGCCGTTAGTTGTTGAAACATTTTGTGTGATATGGGATGTGTCATCCATGATAAATGTGCCGGTGCTGTACACCCCGCCGCCACCGCCGCTAGAATTACCTCTGGTAAAATTGAAGCTGATAAAGGATGAATCTTCCATAACGAACCTAGCGCCGTAAACAGATACGCCGCCGCCAGTATCTACCGAAACATTGCTTGTGATGCTTGATGTATCATGCATGGTAAAAACATTAGCGTTGTTACCGTTGAAAATCACCCCGCCGCCTGAATAAAGCGATTTATTGTCCTTAACGCTTGAGTCATCCCACATATCGAAAGTGCCGTTTGTAACATACACACCGCCGCCGCCATTACTGTCAATAACGGTATTGCCGGTGACGCATGATTGGTCGCGCATGGCGAATGTGCCGGCAGTAACATACACGCCGCCGCCATAACCGTTCGCTGCTATATTGCGGGTGGTATTACCAATAATCTGCGAATTCTTTTTCATGGTGAGTGCGCCGCCTGAGTTCACCCGCACCAATGGAGCGTTATTGTCTGTTGGGTCGTTATGTTCCGCCGCATAGCCCTGTAAAACAATGGACTCATCCAGTATCAATTCCGCATATTGGTTTACGGTAAAGAGGCTGCCCTGTTTGTCCAATTTGATGGTCCACTCATCACCGGGATCGGTGGTAATGATGAGGGTTACCGGATTACCGGAACCAAGGCCGGGAAAGGCCGTGGTATTAAGGATACGCGGGTCCGACTTTAATACCCGGTCCAGCGGCGGGAACGTACCCGCAGGTTCGTGGGGGTAAATAAAATAGTATCCATGACCCGGGTTAGCGATGATCTCGGCAAATGCCTCGTCCAGGGTATGTGTGTTCGGTACCTCCACCCATCCTGTTGAGGGATAGACATCGTCATAATACAGGATGTTCGGACCGAGTACCAGCACGGTTAGA
>BNUW01000010.1 GCA_025997655.1 Spirochaetia bacterium | reverse complement strand
ACTATATGATACATAATCACACTCACATTGTGTTGTTTCCGTATTATCTGACTTTTCATCCTTCCATTATATTGCTTTTTACAGCCGCAGCAAGCTGCGGGGTATTAAACCAACGGCTACGCAATAAAGGTATGAAGTTAATAGAAAGAATAATAATATAAAGTACGGGCACTGCACATAACATACGCTATACGCCGTTTTGCCGTACCTCATTATTTTTTTATTTATATATATACACAAAAAGTCCTATTCCTATTTCTTTTATATCATTTTTACTAAATGATGTTTGTTTTATTATATTTTCAAAATCATCCCTTGTATATGCACTATTACAAAGTTGCTTAAATGTGTTTTTCATAAACCATCGTTCAAATCCAGATTTACTTATTTTTCCGGCCTCTTCGATAAGTATTTCTTTTGAGACATTATGGTTCATGTCAATTATTAAAACAATTCCATTGTCTTTTAATACTCGATACATTTCCTTTATTGCCACAACAGGTTCCTTAAAATTTTTAAATGCCGCCGAACAAACAATAAAATCAAATGTATTGTCTTCAAAGGGCATTGCTGAAACATTGCCCTGCACAAATGTCACATTAACATTTTCTCGTTTTGCATTTACCCTGCAAATTTCCACAAAATCGGCACTAATGTCCATTCCGGTAATAGTATAATTCCCTATTTTTGCCAATTCTATTGATAAATAACCAGGGCCAGGTGCTACTTCCAATACGCTTGCATTATCTTTCAAATGACTTGCTACTTCCTTTGCGTACCCCTGCATTTCGGCTATTCTGTTTGTACGAGTATTTTTATCATACCAGCGAGTAAACGGTCCGGTTATACCAAGGTCCTTAAATTGTCTGAAAAATTTCATTACTGACATAAAACATCCTCCAATCTTGTATTTATTATAATGCCTTTTATAATTTTGTCAATAGTTTCTTTATAATCCTTTTGAACCGGATTTATTATAATTTTTGCAGTAATAAATATTTATATTTTGAGAAAACATGTAGGTCCAAATTGCACATAACACGTTCTAACTACACCCCGTAGTCCCTCCGCAGGTGTCGCACTTCATACAGGTGCCGTTCCGTACCAGCGTAAAGGAGCCGCAGGCAGGGCAGGGGTCGCCCTCGTAGCCCTTGATACGGGCCTGGGCGATCTTCGCGGCGTCGCTTTCAACCGGGGACATGTCCTTGGCGGTTTTCTCTGTATCCTTTGACGCGCCGTTCTCCTTGAACGCAGATTTACTGCGGATGTGGCGGGAGGCGGCGTTCCCGGAGGGTGCGCCGGAACGTTTAGCCTCGGGAACCTCATTTTGCGGGCTGTTATCCAGCAGGTCTTCCGGCTTGATCTGCCCCAGGTCGTTGCGTTTGAGGTAGCTGATGGCCAAATCCCGGAAGATAAAGTCCATGACGCTGGAGGCCATCTTTACGTAGTCGTGGCCCTGGACCATGCCGTTGGGCTCGAACTTGGAGAAGATGAAGGCGTCCACGTACTCATCCAGGGGAACTCCGTATTGGAGGCCCAGGGATATTGCGATAGCAAAACTGTTGAGGAGGCTGCGGAATGCCGCCCCTTCCTTGTGCATATCCAGGAAGATTTCCCCCAGGGAGCCGTCCTCGTATTCCCCGGTGCGGATAAAGATGGAATGCCCCCCCAGCTTGACTTTCTGGGTATAGCCTATCCGGCGGTTCGGCAGGGAACGGCGCTTGCCCCGGGCATGGGTTGAGGCAACCGTGGGGGCTGCTGCCCCGCCTCCGGCGGCCCGGTCCGGGTGTTCCAGGCCTCGCTCTAAGGCCAGGATAGTATCCGCCAGGGGGTCCGTGCCGGGGGCCAGGGCGGACAGGGGCTGGGAAAGCTTGGAACCGTCACGGTAGAGGGCTACCGCTTTGAGGGCGCTCTTCCAGGAGAGCATGTAGGCGCCCTTCACATCCTCATACCCGGCATTGTTGGGCATGTTGATGGTCTTGGAGATGGCCCCGGAAATAAAGGGCTGGACGGCGGCCATCATGCCGATGTGGGCGGTCCAGGGAATGGATCGCCTGCCGTTTTTCCCCGAGGGGGTGGCGGTGTCGAAAACCGGAAGGTGTTCCCTCTTTAGATAAGGCGCGCCCTCAATACCCATGGTGCCACAGGCATAGCGTTCCGCCTCCTCAATATCGGCGGCGCTAAAGCCAAGATGTTGGAGGAGGCTGAATCCGGGGAGCGACCAGGTGGACTCGGGAACCTTAAGGGTTTCCTCCACAAAGGGTTTGCCTAAAATCCAAGGGTTAAAGACACCTTCCAAGCCGGTAGCGGTTTTTACCGCATCCTCTACCGCAGCAAGGGCCTCTACGGTAAAGCCCTTGGTTTTCAGGACATCCAGGGAAATCTTCGGGGCCTTGGCCAGGGTTTTCCGGCCCGTGGCATAGGCGATGATCCCGTCAATTTGCTCCGGGGTATAACCCAGGGCTAAGAGGGCTGGGGGGACCGATTGGTTGATGATCTTGAAGTACCCCCCGCCGGCAAGCTTCTTAAACTTGACCAGGGCAAAGTCGGGCTCCACCCCGGTGGTATCGCAGTCCATCAGGAGGCCGATGGTTCCCGTGGGGGCGATGGCGCTGACCTGGGCATTCCGGTAGCCGTGCTCGTCTCCCAGTTCCAGGGCGCGATCCCAGGCGGCACGGGCGGCGTCCAGGAGATAGGCGGGGCAAGAACCGGCGTCTATCCCCTTGGGCGGGGTATGCACATCCTCGTATTCCGCAGCGGGGGCATTGTAGGCAGCCCGGCGGTGGTTGCGGATTACCCGGAGCATGGCGGCCGAATTGTCATCGTAGCGGAGGAAGGGGCCAAGGGAGGCGGCCATGCAGGCGGACTGGGCGTAGGCTTCCCCGGTAAGCATCGCGGAAAGGGAAGCCGCCACCGCCCGGCCCCCGGCGGAGTCGTAGGCCAGGCCCATGAGCATCAGCAGGGCGCCCAGGTTGGCGTACCCCAGGCCCAGGGTCCGATACTCGTAAGAAAGCCGGGCGATCTTCGGGGCGGGGAACTGGGCCATGACCACGGAGATTTCCAGGATGGTGGTCCAGAGGTGGATGGCGTGGCGGTATCCTTCTATATTAAAGGTTTTGTTTTGCTTGTCGTAGAAATTCGCCAGGTTGATAGAGGCAAGGTTGCAGGCCGTATCGTCCAGGAACATGTACTCCGAGCAGGGGTTGGATGCCCGGATTTCGCCGCCGGCGGGGCAGGTATGCCAATCATTGATGGTAGTGTGGTATTGAAGCCCCGGGTCTGCGCACTGCCAGGCGGAACGGGCGACCTGGGACCAGAGATCCCGGGCCTTCACGGTCTTAACGGCCTTGCGGTTGATACGGCCGGTGAGGGCCCAGTCTTCGTTTTCCAGCACCGCCCGCATGAAGTCGTCACTGACCCGCAGGCTGTTGTTGGAGGACTGGCCGGACACGGTATTGTAGGCCTCGTCATCCCAGGCGGTGGTAAAGAGCCGGGGATTCACCTCACCGTCTCCTTGTTCTAAGCGGCGGAGAAGTTGGTAGAGGTAGGTGGGGGGAATCTTGTCCCTCAGGGAGGCGCCCAGGGCGGCGGCAAGGTCGCGGTTCTTTTCCGCATTGAACCGGTCCTCGTCGGGACCCCGGAAGACAGCCAGTGCCTTCTTGATGGTCTCCAGATTTTTCTTTACCAACGCCGAGCCGGTTACCATAGAGGCCACCTTGTGTTCCTCCCCGGCCTTCCAGTCAATGTACTTCTCCACATCCGGATGGTCGATATCCAGGGTTACCATCTTCGCCGCCCGCCGGGTGGTGCCCCCGGATTTTATCGCCGAGGCGGACCGATCCCCAATCCTGAGGAAGGACAGGAGCCCCGAGGAAACCCCGCCCCCGGAAAGCCCCTCCGACGCCGCCCGTATCCGGGAGAAGTTGGACCCCGTGCCGGAGCCGTACTTAAAGAGCCGGGCCTCCCGGGTGACCAGGTCCATGATGCCCCCATCGTTTACCAGGTCGTCCTCAACCGAGAGGATGAAACATGCGTGGGGCTGGGGCCGCTTATAGGCGCTTTCGGATTGCTTGAGGGTGTTATCCGCCGGGTCGAAGTAGTAATGCCCCTGGGCGGGCCCGTCGATACCGTAGACTGCGTAGAGCCCGGTGTTGAACCACTGGGGGCTGTTGGGGGCCGCTATTTGATGGGCCAGCATGTAACAAGTCTCGTCGTAGAAGGTCCGGGCGTCTTCATCGCTGTCGAAATAGCGGTTTTTTTTGCCCCAGTCCATCCAGGTATAGGCCAGGCGATGGAAAACCTGGCGGCTATCATGTTCCGCCCCATCATCGGGGAGGGGAAACTCGGGGATAGCGGGCGCGGCGGCGCCATACGCCCAGGTTTTCCACGACGAGCCCTTATTCGCCGGGACGCCGGCCTTACGGAAGTACTTCTGGGCGATGATGTCCGTGGCAATCTGGCTCCAGAAAGCGGGGACGATCACCGTATCCGCTTCAAAAATGGCCTTCCCGTCGGGGTTGCGGATTTCACTCCGCCGCTTTTCCCACTGAATATCCTTATAGGGCCCATATTGGGGATCCGTAAACAAGCGCTGATACTTCATACTTTTTCCTTTTGGGGCTTGACCCCAAATATAGCGTAATATTATTTATGGTACCCCATATGAAGGGTAAATGCAAGCGCATCCATGACAAAGTATAAAAGTAAGAGACGGTATTTAAAAGTATTTTATGAACTATTTTCGATAAGGCCCATGGAGCGGTCGACGGGAGTCGAACCCGCGTCACAAGCTTGGGAAGCTTGGATAATACCGTTATATGACGACCGCTCCATGGGCCTTATTAAAGCGGTTTTAGTGTACCGGGGAACGGGCAGAATTGTCAAGAGAGAATTTTATCCGTGAGAATTTTATCCGCCAGGAATTCAAAATTTAACCACAGACCTCACGGACAGCACGGACAAAGACGATAGAAATAAAGGCGGTACCGGATTCACCGGCAAGCCTAGGCAGCAACCGAGCTTAAATTGGGTTTTCTGGTAAATTTTTGTGCGTTTCCCAAAGCGGAAATTATAAGGATCGTCCGTTAATCTGTCGGTGAGGGTCTGTGAGGTCGGTGGTTTTTCCTAATTTGGAATTTCTGATATCCGCTATTTCGCCGACGGCTGTATCCCTTCTGCAAGCTTTGTAAGCCCTTCCCCGGTAAGGCGGAAGGTGGTCCACTCGCTCAGCGGCTGGGCGCCTCGGCTCTTGTAAAAGGCAATAGAGGGCTCGTTCCAGTTGAGGCAGGACCACTCCAGGCGGCCGTAGTTTTTTTCCACCACCAGAGCCGCAAGGCAGGTGAGCATTGTTTTACCCAGGCCCTTGCCCCGCAGCGCAGGCTTCACAAACAGATCTTCTATATAGATTCCGGGCCGCCCCAAAAAGGTAGAAAAGTTGGTGAAGTACAGAGCAAACCCCGCAGGAACACTATCGTATTCGGCGATAATCACTTCGGCCTTTTTCTCTTGAAAAATATATTTCCGCAAGTCTTCTTCGGCGGCCCCCACCTGATCCAGGAGATGCTCGTATTCCGCCAGGCCCCGGATAAATTCCAGGATAATCGCGGCGTCTTTTTCTTCCGCGTACCGCAGCAAGGTGTGTTCGTTTTTATACAGTTCCACTGAAGTTTCCTACTGGTACATGATCAAATAGGGCCGGGGGTTTAAGCCGTATACCTGGCTTGGGGACAAAAGGGGCGCGTCGTATCCTGCTCCGGGAATTTCAAAGTTGTAGAATAGTTTGAATGACTTGAGGGGTATGTTACGCGCTTCGGCATTGGAAGCATAGGCGGCCCGCTTCTGGGCAGGGTTGCCGAAGCCGTCGGCGCAGTGGATCAGCCGGACCTTGTCACGGCCCGCCCGCACATTGTTCCGGTTCTCTATCATCCAGGGTTTAAACTGGTGGATCACCAGCATCCGCTCCCCGGGTATGTGGTTTTCCAGCATGTAATCTTCCATCACCTGCTGGGCGGTGTTGAGTTCCGCAGCGGTTACCGTACCGATTTCCTTCATGGGCTTGGCGGTCCGCCATTCCGGGTCCAGGGCCAGGTGCACATTGGGGTAGCGCAGATAGGGCAGCATCCGCTTGAGGGACGCTATGGGATCGTAACGCCCAATCTGGTGGTCGATGAACACCAGAATATCATGCTCCAGGGAGTATTGTATCCACTCCTGCAGAACCGATTCCCGGATGATGCCGATTTCCCCCTCAGGCCAGACGGTCCCGAAGATGATATAAAAGGCTTTACGCACATTCCGGCCGCCTGATACCGCCGCATACTCCCCGGCAAGTTTGGTGAGCCGGGCATCCAATTCCGCAATGGGGTACCTGCCCAGGATCCCCATGTTCCGGGAAAGGGGGTGCCCATAAAAGGCGAGAATATCGTTGTTCAGGAGCATGGAGGTAGTTTCCTGCCGGATTCGAACCTGGTTATTGACCTCCGTTTCCGAGGCCGCCCAATAGGGTCGGGCTGCTTCCTGAGCTTCGTAGGTCTTGTAATATTCCGTAAAATAAAAAGACGGAAACGGCGGTTTGGCGCTTTCCCGAATCGGTACTGATCCGGCTATCTGCGGGACAACTACCGCACTTTGGGATTCTACCGGAATAGGAAGGACCAACAACAGGATTGGGATGGCAAGATAGAGCCACTTTTGAGAGGACATAGTTTTCAAAGTATCGGCAAAAGACGGTAAAACCATAAGCCGCTATTTTTCCAGTTCAAGGGAATTTAAGGCGGCAAATTCCTGAATAAAAAGATAGCAGGCATTGGCAATATTGGTTCTGAAGAGGTCCATCAGTTCGTTCTCATTAAAAGCCCGAAGAGTTACCCGTATTCGGTCGTCACTACTCACAAAGCGGTTCTTTTTATAGAGAATTTGCCCTTTTTCATCAACGATGATCACCGTCATATACAACTGAGCCCGGAAATAACCGGTTTTACCTACCCCGGTTGTCATGACCTTGGAAAAATCAAAAACGATATAAATCCCCGCCTTAACCCCGGTTTCTTCAGCCAGGGCTGCGGCAAATTTTTTGTCCCCGTAATCAACAGGCCCGTAGCCATCGGCTATGGCGGTACTTTTATTGTTCCATGCGCGTTTTCGTTTCGCATTTGCATAGGCCTGGGACTCGAGTATCCGGGCCTTCGGCGCCACCGCAGTGATTCCCGCATCGGCAAAACTTTGCCGGAGAATAGCCTCCGCATCGTTGATAAGGACATCCGCCCTTGAAATCCGTGTTTTTTCAGGGTTTTCCTTCTTTTGCGGCCACTCCGAAACGCCGGGGTCCTCGTCCTCCCAATAGATATTGTAGTTCGACACCACCGTAACCATGCCCAGGGGCAAATGGGAAGAAAGATCCCTTGCCTTTTGGCTCCCGAAACTGGCGCATCCCATACAGAGCCCGAAGACAATAGCCGCTTCCGCAAATTTAACGATTGGATTTTTCACCGGTTTCTCCTATATAATAGTATATCCACGAAGCTCCCTGCGGGTCTACTCCCGGTTGATGGACCGGAAAATTTCCGCAGAACGGCGGTAGGCGTTTTCCGCATTGGCGGTATTTCCCATCTTTGTATACACATCCCCCATGGCCTTCCAATCCGTTCCCAGGCCATAGGTGTTTTCCGTCCGGCGGTCATAGCTAAGGGCGTTTTCCAGGGCGTCCAGGGCGGATGCATACTGTCCCGCCACGGAACGTACCGAGGCGATAAGGTACCAATCATAAGCCGCCAGTTCCAGGTACTTTCCCTTAACATGAATACCCAGGGCATTCATGATCCCCTTCTCCGCATCATTCCAATGGCCCAGTTCTTTCTCTGCCAGACCAATCACCGTCCAGCCCAAGGCAATAGCGGTCTGCGATTTTTTTATTCGGGGCAGTTCCAACCGCACCTGGTCCCGCACTTCCGCAATGGCAATTGCATTGCCACCGTTACCGGGATTACCTTCGGCAATCATGCTCTGAAGCCTATTCCTGGCTATATAAATCCGGCTTGCCGCAACCAGTTCCCCATCGCCGGTCCGTTCCGCCTCCGCCAGGGCCGCGTCAAAAAACGTCTGAGCTTCGGCGCTACGCCCCATATAGGAAAAAATATTTCCCTGGGAAAGCCCCGTTTCCACAATCAGTGCCGCATCATCGGCGCTAACCGCAAGCCGCCGGGCCTCGGTGATCAAAGCCAATGCCTGCTCGTAATTCCCCCGATCCGCCTCCCGGTTAGCCGCCTCAAGCTGGGTAAGCGCATTCCGCCGCTGAACCCGCACCTCAACATCCCCCTTAGGCGCCGAGGAACACCCCGCCATAACAAACAGTATTACTGCACATAAAACCCCGATGCGTAAATGGGGCAGGGGTGGAGCGTCCTCGGCGCTCATGCTGATGGGGGAATCTGCTCCCGGAGCCCCCGATGCGTAAATGGGGCAGGGGGTGGGGCGTCCCCGGCGCTCATGCTGATGGGGGAATCTGCTCCCGGAGCCCGGCCCCAGGGGGCCCGAATAGGTCTCCGTCCGCAGGGAGGCCCATATGCATTCGGCCGGGGACGCCCCACCCCCTGCCCGATTCCCGATCTCCCTTCGCTTACCTTTCTCTAACGCCGCCCGCTCCATCACTCCCTCCATTCTCTTCCCCCACAATTCCCGCGATCAAGGAGAAAAGAATATGCCTCCTAATGGGTATTAGGGGTGGCAGTGGAAAAATATAGGGGGGACCCTCCGGGGGGTCCCTATGTTTTCCCGCTGACAGGACCCCCCATCCAATTCTTAGGCATATTCTTTTCTCCCGCATATTCTCAAAATGTAACATCTCGTGGACTGCTTCCCCCGGTTCCGCGCTGAATCCTTTCGGGGATTCCGTTCTTCAGTAGGGGGTTGTTCCGCAGGCCGGTAAGTACATCCTCTACGCTTATCAGGGCTTCCCGGACCTGGGTAATAAGCCCCATCACCTGGGGCATTACCTGGGCCGGTAAATAGGCGGTGGTAGCCTCTATGTTCGTTAGGGTTCCTGCAAGTCCGCTGAGGGCCTTTTCAATATTGGCGTATATGGCGCCGTCGGTGTTCAGGGCGG
Organism: Spirochaetia bacterium; assembly: GCA_025997655.1. GTDB lineage: Bacteria > Spirochaetota > Spirochaetia > Treponematales > Breznakiellaceae > Termitinema. The sequence continues at coordinate 20,482 of BNUW01000010.1, read as the reverse complement.
TAAGTACCAGGCTATCCGGATTGGCCAGCTCCGTAGAAACAACCTTCAAATCGCCGAGCAGCGACTGCGCCTGGGCGAGGATTGCATTTATTTTCGCGATGAGTTCATCCACATCCACCAGGATGGGCTCAAGGGAACCGTCCACATTCCTGATAAGGGAAGACGCGTCCTTGACGGCGCCCTCTACGCCGGCCATGGTTCGGCCCAGGGCGGTGTCATCGGGGCGGCCCGCTGTATCGGCGCCCCGGAAAGCGGCCCGGAGCTGGGTCACCATGCCGTTGATATTCCCCAGCAGGGTAGTCACCCGGTTGACAATGGTAGTAATACTGTCATCCTGGTTCGGTACAAATGCCAGCCCCTTTTCAAGAAGCAGCTTTCCTTCGTCGGAATTGACATTGTAGATAATATCCCCCTCCATTGGCGCCTCCGCAAGTCCGGGGTAAAAGATCAACTGGCTCCCCCCGATACCAATGGGACTGGAGCGGAGTTCCACCAGACTCCCCTCCCGTACCCGGTCAAGGTAGGTGTCATAAATAGTAAAATAAACCTCCACCTTATCCTCATCGTTGAGGTCAAAGGTTTTCACATTCCCAATGGTAAAACCCTTGTACTGCACCGGCATATTGGTACTCAGCCCTGAAGCGGTATCAAAGTAGGTTCTATAAAGACCGTCCTTGGCAAACCAGCGGTGCTTGCTGCCGATCATGAAAATTGCAAAAATCACGATGCCCAGGGCAATAATAATAAACAGCCCCACAATTTTATCGGCATTCCGGATTCTGAATTTCATGGGATACCCCCCAGGGCAACACCGCTCTCAATTATTTCAGATAGGTTTTCGTTTTTCACCAGCTGATCCTTAGTCACGATAAGGCCCGGCTGACCGCTTGCAATCGTAATGATGATATCCGCCAGGTTTTTAATAATACGTAAATCATGGCTTACAAAAATGATGGTCTTCTGTTCAGCCTGCAGCTTCTTTACCAAACCGATAAGCCGCTTGGCTGCGGTATCGTCCAGGGATTCGGTCCATTCGTCCAGAAACAGGAGCCCCGGACGGCACAACATGGCCCGGGCAAAGGCGATAAGTTTCTGCTCCCCCATACTCAGCATGGCGGGCCGGACATGAACATCCTTAGTATACCCCACTTCCTTCAACACCTCGGCGATACGCGCTTTCCGGTCCTCCTCTTTCATTTGGGGAAAGTGTATTTTTAAGGGGAGTTCCAGGCATTGGAACAGGTCCTGATTCGCCCAGAGCGCCGAGTCCTGAAACACCACCGCCCCTTCCTGACGAAAAGCCATATTCTGCGCCCGGTTCATGGCGGCCATATTCTTTCCCCGGAAAAACACCGCCCCTCCGGAGGGAACCAGGAGCCCCGCGGCCAGTTTGAGTACCGTGCTCTTCCCCTCCCCGGAGGGTCCCACCAGGGCCGTAGTTATCCCCTCCTCAAATTGCAAGGATGTATGCTGCACAATCTCCCTGTCCTGTGCCGAGAATGATACATCCTTCAATTCGATGATTGGTTCCGCCATACCCCGCCACCTCTAGCTCAGCGCCGTATAATACAGAGCCGAAAGCAGCACATCCACCAGGATGCACCACGCGAAGGATGAACCCACGGCCTTAAGCCCCACCACGGGGACCTCCGTGCTGGCCCGTTCCACGGAAAACCCGTTTGTTATCGCCAGAATCGCGATAATCATCCCGAAGCTGACACTCTTTATGATGGAAATGAGTATATCCTGAATGGTCAGGACCTCAAGAATATTGCTGAAATAGTAGCTCGCCGGCATGGGGTTAAAGAACTGGACCACGAAAAAAGACCCTGCCAGGCCGAAAACGGAAAAGTAGATGTTCAGCAGGAACAGGGAAAGGGTTACCCCCAGGAAACGGGGCACCGCCAGGTGTTCTATGGGGTCAACCCCGACGGAAATATAGGCCTCCACCTCATGGGAAATAACCATCCCCCCCAGTTCGGTGGCAATGGCCGTTGCCGACCGGGCGATGATGATGAACGCCGCCAAGAGGGGCCCCAATTCCCGGGTAACGATGATGATCAGCATGGTATAGATGAGCTTTTCCTGGGAAAAGCTTGAAAGGAGGGGCATACCGATCACTTGCACCGCGGCGCCTATCCCCAGGGCCAGCATAGAGGCAATCCCCAGGGCTTCCACAAAGGTAAAGAGAATCTGCATGATAAGAATCTTATACGCCGCCTGCCCCCGGAGCGCAAAACTTCCGATGCCGTGAAGGGTTTTGGCGAAAAAGCCCAGCGTATAAAGAGCGTTATTCAAGCGCGTCAGTCTGATCTTCATCCCGGTCCCGTACCTATAGCATAGCATATTGTTTTTATATAGTATATTGACCTAAAGGAGACTATTTTATGTCCGAAGAACTAACCGAGTATCAGGGTCCCGCCACTATGGAGAAAATCACGTCCCTTGCCAAACGGCGGGGCTTTGTGTTTCAGTCATCAGAGATTTACGGGGGCCAGAGCGGCGCCTGGGATTACGGCCCCCTGGGGATAGAGCTGAAAAACCGTATCGCCGGGAATTGGTGGAAAACAATGACCCAGCTTCACGACAATATCGTGGGCCTGGACGCGGCTATCCTGATGCACCCCCGGACCTGGGAAGCCTCCGGGCATGTGGAAAACTTTACCGACCCCCTGGTGGACTGCAAGAAGTGCAAGACCCGGTTCCGGGCGGATCAGATAGACCCTGCAAACCTGGCGGAAAAGAAGTGCCCCGATTGCGGGGGGGAACTGACCGACACCCGGAAGTTCAACCTGATGTTTAAGACCCACATCGGCCCGGTGGAGGCGGAGGCAGGCGCGGTGGACACCAACCTTATCTACCTGCGGCCCGAAACCGCCCAGGGGATTTACGTTAACTACAAAAACATCATCCAGTCCAACCGGATGAAGATACCCTTCGGCATTGCCCAGATCGGCAAGGCGTTCCGCAACGAGATTGTGACCAAGAACTTCATTTTCCGCACCTGCGAATTCGAGCAGATGGAGATGCAGTACTTTGTGAAGCCCGGTACCGATGTTGACACCTTCAATGAATGGAAAGTTCAGCGCTGGGCCTACTACGAAAAGCTGGGGGTCAAGATGGACCACCTTCGCTGGCACCAGCACGGCCCGGATGAGCTGGCCCACTACGCCAAGGACGCCTACGACATTGAGTACCTGTTTCCCATGGGCTGGAAGGAGCTTGAGGGCATCCATAACCGCTCCAACTACGACCTCTCCCGGCACACCGAGTTCAGCGGCAAGGACCTCCAGTACATCGATCAGGAAAACAACAACGAGCGCTACATCCCCTTTATCATCGAAACCTCTGCGGGCCTTACCCGGACCCTGCTGATGATCCTCTGCGACGCCTACGACGAGGAGAAGGTAGCGGATAAGGGCAACGACGATGATTACCGGACGGTGCTGCGTTTCCATCCGACCGTTGCGCCCATCACGGTGGCCATCCTGCCGCTGATGAAAAAGGACGGCCTGGCGGAACTGGCCCAGGATATCCGCACCGAACTGCGGGAGGACTTTTCCACCGACTATGATCAGGCGGGGGCTATCGGGCGGCGGTACCGGCGGCAGGACGAGGCGGGAACCCCCTTCTGCGTCACCATCGACTACGAGTCAAAGGACAACGGCACCGTAACCCTGCGCTTCCGGGATTCCATGGAACAGGTGCGATTGCCCCGGGCGGAACTGGGGGAACGGCTGTGGAAGGAGATCCGGGAGTACAAGCGGCTTAAATAAGCCGAAAAGCGCGACATTTCCATGGATAGTGATGCCGGGGCTTTTTTTGCCCAAATCCGGGGAAGGGTTCAGGGGGTGGGGTTCCGGTATACGGCCTACAACGAAGCCGCCCGTCTCGGCCTGACCGGATGGGTGCGGAACACCCGTGACAGGGATGTAGTGGATGTCTGGGCGGAAGGACCGCAGGACAACCTGGACCTGTTTCTCCGGTGGCTCCACCAGGGGCCGCCCCGGGCGAGGGTAGAGACGGTGGATGCGGAGAACAAAACCCCCACCGGTGTGTATCGTGTATTTTCTATTGAATAAATGAGCCGGTTCCAAAATGCAAGATATATCGTGAAAGCTATACGACGGCCAAGCCGCTACTGCGGCGTCAGACCTTTGGTCTGCGCGTATAGCGTATGTTATGTGCAGTAATTTTTCTTGCCCGGAGCCATGGGTGGCGGAGGGCATTTTTACAATAAATTTTTTATCCTATTATTTCCATTGCCTTTTTTATATCTTGTGTTATCATTTCAACTTTTGATTTTTCCAATCCAAAACTGTCTCCCGTTTGTGTATATGAAGGGAAAAACCTTATACCGTTTGATTCATAAATTCCTCCCCTTATTTTATATGTCGATCCCACCGGTATTATTTTTTCATTATATTTCCTTTTCCAATAATATTGAACAATTTTTTATTGTTTCAGATCCAACCAGATAGTCTTTTTTCATACATTTTATTGCCGTTGTTAAATATATGCCATTACTTAAATAATCTTTATACGTTTTATAATTATACCCCAATGAATTGAATATTGTGTTTGTATTTTTTATAAACTTTGGTTCGTTTTTTCCGTCAAAATAGTCACCAATATTTAACGGTAATGCTTCGGAAATGAGTACCATTTTTATAGAATTATTTTGAGGAATATTTTTCTGAAAATATTTTTTTACAATAACATCCGAACAATTAAACTCACACTTAAGCATTTTACACCCCCATAATTTATTTGATTATATACTAACCAAATGTTCTTGTCAATACTTTTTTAAATTTATTTCTTATGCGCCGCACGGATGCGGCGCATTTTCTTTGAAAAATTATTGCACATAACGCTCCGTAGTATCATTTATCGTGCCGCCGCCTACAACCACATCTCCATCGTACAGCACCACCGCCTGTCCCGGTGTGATGGCGCGTTGGGGCTCGTCAAAGTCCACTCGCAGGGTATCGCATCCTGTCTGTTCTGCGGTGGCCCATTGTTCTTTTTGGAGGTACCGGGTTTTTACGGTTACCCGCAGGGGGCGCTCCAGCCGGTCGCAGGCAATCAGTTTGAGGTCGGTGGCGGTCAGGGATTTAGCGTAGAGGGATGTTTCGGGGCCCAGGGTTACCGTGTTGTCCGCCGCCGACTTGGCTTTAACATACACCGGATCGTTTAGCGCAATTCCCAGGCCCCGACGCTGGCCGATGGTGTAGCGGATGATGCCCCGGTGCGTGCCCAGGACCCGGCCATTCTCATCGACGATAGTTCCTTCAGGTGAAATTTCCCCGGTATAGTGTTCGATAAATCCACCGTAATCCCGGTCGGGGACAAAGCAGATGTCCTGGCTGTCGTGTTTCCTGGCGTTCTCAAAGCCCTGGGCGCAGGCGAGATCCCGGACCTGGGGCTTGGTCAGGTTTCCCAGGGGAAATTCGGTGTGGGCCAGTTGATCCTGGGTCATGGCGTAGAGGACATAGGTCTGGTCCTTCCTGGTATCCACCGAACGCTTTAAGAGGAAGCGTCCATTAGGGCCGTCCCGTTCTATCCGGGCATAATGGCCGGTAACGATGGTGTCAAAGTCAAGCTGCCGCGCCCGTTCCAGAAGCCGGGAAAACTTGATGAACCGGTTGCAGTCGATGCAGGGGTTGGGGGTGGCCCCCTGCCGGTATGTTTCGATAAAGCGGTTTATCACCCTTTCGCGGAAATCTTCGGTAAAGTTTAAGACGTAGTGGGGCATACCCATGCGGTAGGCCACTGCCCGGGCATCGTTTATATCATCAAGGGAGCAGCAGGAAGTGTGTTTTGGCTTTCCAATATCGTCGTTTACAAAGAGCTTTAGGGTTATGCCGATGCAATCATGCCCCGCCTCTTTCATAAGCCATGCCGCAACGGAGCTGTCCACCCCCCCGGACATAGCTATTATTACTTTACCCATGAGCCGCCATAAAGGCGTTGATGTCGCTTTCGCAGGAGCGCATGGCCAGGATGGTTTTTTCGATTAGCGTATCCAACTCCCAGCCCAACATGGCGGCCCCCTTTTCGATAACCGGACGGGAACAGCCTGCGGCAAAGGCCGGGGTCTTATACTTCTTCTTAACCGACTTTACTTCCATATCCTGCACGCTCTTGGATGGCCGGATAATCGCCGCCGCCCAGATAAGCCCGGTTAGTTCATCGGCAGCGTAGAGCGCCTTCTCCATCTCATGCTCGGGCTTTATGCCCACGGTTAGTTCATAGCCGTGGCTGCATACCGCATGGATAATATCCTCGCCAACGCCGCCCTTCCGCAGCAGTTCCGGCGCCTTGATACAATGCTCGTTGGGGAATTCCTCAAAGTCAATATCGTGGAGCAAACCCACGATACCCCAGAAATCTTCCTCCGCGCCATAGCCCAAGTCACGGGCGTACCATCGCATCACCCCCTCCACGGTAAGGGCATGCTGGATATGGAAGGGGTCCTTGTTATACGTCTTGAACAGTTCCCAGGCCTGGTCCCGGGTTATTGTGTTTGTGTCTACCATGGGGGTAGTTTAGCGAAAAAAGGGGGAAAGGAAAAGAGTGCCGGTACTTTTCCTCTGTGGGCTGCCGGTGTGCACCGGTGACCGTAAAGTCATTCGGTTCCGCCACGGCCAGGAGGTTTTCATCGGGAAACTCCAGGGATGTCGATTTTTATGGTATTAGCTCATTAGCGGGCAAGTACCCGCTTTGAATAAACTACAGTCAACACACTTACATTTATTCTCTTCCATTAATTTCTTTACCTGTTTCTGACCGAATATCATGCAGCCCAATCCATGTTTACATTTCTTGCACAGGCAATTTTCAGGTAACTTGTTCATTAGTATCCTCCTCTTACTGATGCTATAGCATCGGCTAAAGCCGCGTCCAGTAGTTCCGTTGGGGGGTCTTTGATATGCCCCATCTTCCTCATGTCATCCACCAGTGACTGTGCGGCGGCAATGTCCGCCTTAGCCTGGTTGTAGACTTCCTCCCAGGACAGCTTTACCCGTGCGACCCCTTCCTTGATAGCCTGCCGGGCCACATCCGCCGCTTCCACCGCATACACTTCGGTTTCTTCCATCGTAGCGATGATGTTGTCCGGGGCAATACCCCGCTTTTCCGAAAAGTCTGCGATGGAGTGGGCGCAACGGATCGCCATGCCGTCGGTGATCTTCTTTGCCCGCACCAACAGTGCGCCCTTGAGAATGCCGGGGAAACAAACCGAGTTGTTCACCTGGTTGGGGAAATCTCCCCGCCCGGTGGCCACAATATAAGCCCCCGCTTCCTTGGCCGCGTAGGGCCAGATCTCCGGCACCGGGTTGGCGCAGATAAACACGATTGACTTAGCCGCCATGGAGCTAATCCACTCCCGCTTCACCGTGTCCGGTCCGGGCTTTGACAGGGCGATGAGCACATCTGCCCCTCTTAACGCCTCGGCCTCGTTTGCAGCTCTGCCGACATTGGTCTTTTCGCAGATCTCCCATTTCCGGTAGTTCCGCTTGTCATTTTTGATATCCTCCCGTCCCGGATGCAGTGATCCGGTGGAATCAAAGACGATCATCTTCGCCGGATCGCCCCCGTCGGCCATGATGAGCCGGGCTATGGTGGTGTTCGCCGCCCCCGCGCCCAGTAACACTATCTTTGCATCGGACAGGGTTTTCCCCGCCAGTTTTAGTGCGTTGAGCAGTGCCGCCAGGGTAATGCAGGCGGTCCCCTGGGCATCGTCGTGCCATACCGGAATGTCACAGGCATCCCGCAGCTCGTCCAATACCCGGAAACAGTTCGGCTGGCTGATGTCTTCCAGGTTTATCGCCCCGAAGGAATGCTGCGCCATCTTTACAAAACTGATAAGCTTATCCGGATCATTTTTTCCGTCGGGGCCGCGGGAATCCACGCAGAGGGCGGTGGCGTCAACCCCGCCCAGGTACTTCATGATCATGGCCTTGCCTTCCATGACCCCCAGGCCGCCGGGGGGAGTGCAGTCGCCGTCCCCCAGGACACGGGTTGAATCGGAAACCACCGCCACCAGGTTTCCCCGGTTGGAGAGGGAGAAGGATGCGTCGTTGTCATCCCTGATGGTGGTAGAGATTTTTGATACACCGGGGGTGTACCAGACATTGAACCAGTTAAGGCCGGCAATCCCGCATTTGGACACGGTCTGCATCTTCCCGCCGTAGAAGTGGTGCGCCTCCAGGGACAGGTTTTTTAGAAACAGAGTTTGAGCCTGGGCTTTCTGGTCCTCCGTAAAATCTGCGGGAAACAGCTTGTCCAGATTTTTTAATGCGGGATCGATTTTCATTTTTCTCTCCTTGGTATTTTTTCAGAAACTGAATGAATACGAGTCAAGCTTGTATTCTTCCTTCAGTTGTTTTATGGTTTTCTTGAGGCTTTCGTTTAAGGGCACACCCCTATCCTTCCGGTCCAGCCACGCCAGATATTCTTTTTCACCCGCCGTGTAGATCCGGTCCTGGCCGGGCATTTTTTTCGAAGCGCGCAGTTCCCGTAAAATATCACCGGTGGTCTTCTTGAATTGATCAAGCTCCACAAATGCGCTGATGTCTATGGCGATGAAAAAATGTCCTAAATGGAAGGAAACCTTCTTTCCGCTTGCGTCTATACCATTTAATGCCTTCAAAAAATTTCCCTGCTGCAGGGCGGCGGACAGTATCTCTACCACCGTGGCATACCCATAGCCCTTGTACCCGGCGGTTTCGTCGCCGATCCCGCCCAAAGGCGCCAGGGCGGCGGTACCCTTGGTCAGACCCGTCAGGGCGATGGAAGGATCGGTCTCGCTGTTACCCGTGTTATCAATGACCCAGCCTTTAGGCATCGTTTTACCGATCCGCTCGTAGTGCTCAATTTTGCCTCTTTGGGAAACCGAGGTGGCGCAATCAAGGACAAAGGGAAATTCCTCGTCCGAGGGCATGCCCACCGTTAAGGGATTGGTCCCCAGCATGTTTTCAATGCCGAAGGTGGGGGCGATGGAAGGCCGGGCATTGGTACCGGTAATACCCACCATGCCGGCCTTGGCCGCCATGGTGGCGTAATAGCCGGCGATGCCGTAATGGGTGGAGTTCCGCACCGCCACCATACCCATGCCATATTTTTTCGCCTTATCAATGGCCATCTGCATGGCCTTTTTGCCAATCACCTGGCCCATGCCGTCATGACCGTCCACCACCGCTGTAGCAAGACCATCCTTGACAACCTCAAAATTGGTAACCGGAAATTGGATACCGTCTTTGATCCGATCAATGTATATCGGTTTGAACCTGCCTACCCCGTGGGAATCAATACCCCGTTTATCGGACTCGATCAGCACTTCGGCACAAACAGCCGCATCTGCTTCCGGCACCCCGACTTTTACGAAGACATCCTTCATAAAAGCCTCCATTTTGGCAAAACTTTCGTACACGATATTCTGCGCCATATAACCCCCTATATAAAGAAAAAAAGAGTGCCAGGGCGATTTTCCCCGCATTTTTGATTTTAGCCACGATATCCGGAATGGTGAGGATATTGCCATAAAGGACCATAACAACCGGGCCGGTGTTTTCAAGCTGTCTTTCCAAGGTTTTCTGGGATTTTACGGCTATTACTACCGAAGTTTGCTGAAGCGCCTTGTAGAATTCATCCAAATTTACGGTATGTCTTTTTTTTATCAATATAGATTCCATAATATGCATAATTGTACCAAAAAACGAGCTTTGTGTCAAAGTAAAAAAAAACCAATTACGCAAAAAATGACGCAGATTCAAGCATCAATGCGGCGTTCCGCTTGCAGCAGATGAACCACTGGCTTTCTTCCCAAGGCATAGGGGCCTGCTGGGTCGGCATGAATAAGGCCAAGGCGGAAATGGCCGAAGGGAAACTGCGGGTGTCCCGGCGCATAAAAAGTATCACTATGTTGGGACGGTGAATTTGGCGGGGTGAACTTCCTTGGCATCTTCAATAATTGATTCACGGATACGGATTTCCGTGATACTGTAATTGAATTCATGTTCCGGCGCCCGGCGGTTTAAGAGATAGTCCCAGAGCAGTTCAAATGAACGGTACCCTTGCCAAAAGGGATTCTGAAATACGATGGCGCTGACATAACCTTCCAGCATCAACTGCCGGATACTAGGCATATCGTCAAAACAGATAACCTTAACCTTCTTATCTACCCCCAAATCTTTAAGGGCGCGGCAGACGCCGTGAACCGCTACGGTTTCGGAAAAAATCATCCTGATCCCGGGATTTTTTTTCATCATCGCCTTTGTACCGCTCAAAGTTTTACTATTGTCCTCTTCGGTTGTAACTATTTCCTTGATATGGATATCAGGATGATTGGTATGTATCGCATCGGTAAAACCTCTGATCCGGTCAACAAGTTCCGGAGTACCGGAGGTAACAATACCGATATTCGCGCGTCCTCCAACAGTAATACTGAGCAGTCCCCCGGCGATGTATCCGCTTCTGTATAAATTGCACCCCACAAAGGCCAACCGTTGTGTCCCGGCGAGATCCACATTACAGGCAATGACCGGGAATCCCTGATCCACTAACTCATTTGTTTTTTTCCGTATTTTTTCATTATTAAAAGCGGTAATGATGAATCCGTCGATCCCGGCTTTCTGCATTTTGTTCATTGTCCGTATGAAGGCCGGAGTGTCGTCAGGCTTAATCCGTTTTACCAGCAGGCTTATCCGGTGCTCGCTTAACTCGGCGACCTTGGCCTTTAATCCGGTTATGACATCATCAAAAAAGACATTGATTTCTGTGGCGCGGTAAATATACGCTATCGTAAAATTTTTCTTCTGTATCGAAAGCGCCCTGGCATTCCGGTTCGGCTGGTAATGTAACTCCTGCAAAAGGGCTTGTATCTTTTTTTTGGTATCCGGCTTTACATATCCCCGGTTGTTGAGCACCCTGTCGACGGTTCCCCTGGAAACCTCCGCAAGTTCCGCTATTTCACGTATTGTTGCCATAAAAAAGACTACCATAATGTGGCGTATCTTTTCAATAGATCTAATCGATAAAATATTATCGAAACAATAGAGATTGCCTCCATTTTTTGAATATTTTACTTGACAAAACCAAATTTCACCCCTCATACTGATTTAGGGTCAAATATGTGCCCGGGCACTTATTTTAGAGAACAGCCAGATACAACAGGGAGGAATGATGTCGGATACACCACGGAAACGGCTTGACAATACCTTACACCACCGGGATCCGGGAAAGGTGGTGCTTGACATGGGCTCCACCAGCATTACCGGAATCAACGCGAATGCCCTTGCGGCGCTGAGGGATGCCCTGGGGCTGGAGAAGCGCCCGGTTAAGATTTATGAACCCTTGCAGCTTTTAGGAATTGTGGAGGAGGATCTCCGGGAGGCGCTTGGCCTCTGTGTCGCCGAGGTTACCAACGATTTTACGATATTCGGCTATCAGAATAAGAACTGGAAACCCTGGAAGCTGCCCTCCGGGCTGGATGTGCTGGTGGGGGATAACTTTGTTACCAGTATTGATGAAAAGACCGGGTATACCTACATACACCCCCAGGGAGATCGGAATGCGCCTCCCGCCGGAAGGCTGCCCCCGAAGGGCTTTTATTTTGACAACTGTTTCCGCACCTACAAAGAATTTGATGAGGATAATTTTGACGGCCGTGAGGATTTTGCGGAGGACTATAAGGTCTATACCGATGAGCAGTTGCGCACGATTGAGAATCATTGCAACGATCTGTACAATAATACCGATCTGGGATTGATTGGGGGCGGCGCGCTGGCGGGCCTGGGGGATTTTGCGTATTTCCCCGGGCCTCATATTCCCTATCCCAAGGGAATGCGCGACCTGCAGGACTGGATCTGTGTTCACCAAACCAGCCCCGGGTATGTCCATCAGATATTCGGTTTGCAGACCGAGGTGGGCCTTGAAAACGCGAAGCTTTTTAAACAGGCCTGCGGCGACAAGATCCAGGTTATGCAGATTTCCGGCACCGATTTCGGCACCCAGCGGGGACCGATGATGTCGCCGGAGTCGTTCCGCACCTTTTACCAGCCCTATTACAAACAGATAAACGACTGGATACATCAAAACACGGCTTGGAAAACTTTTTTCCATACCTGCGGATCAATAGTAGACTTTTTGCCTGATTTTTATGAAACGGGAATTGATGTTCTTAATCCGGTGCAGTGTTCCGCTGCGGGAATGGATCCCCGGATGCTGAAAGAAAAATGGGGTGATAAATTTACTTTCTGGGGCGGCGGGGTGGATACCCAAAAAGTTTTGCCCTTTGGAACACCGGAAGAGGTCTATGCCCAGGTTACCGAACGGCTTTCTATTTTTGCCCCCGGCGGCGGTTTTGTGTTTAACACTATCCATAATATTCAGGGGCCGACTCCGGTGGCGAACATCCTTGCGGTTTTTAACGCGGTTAAGGATTACAATAAAAAGCTGGGATTTTAGGAGGCCGGGCCTTGTCGGCGGATAACACTGTTTTAATAGACGGGCAGCGCAGGATCGGCGCCGTTAAGCGGCTTATGGGCTTGTCGGAGTTCAGTGTGTTCATTGCCCTGGTAGCAATGTTTACCATTATGTGTTTCGCAAGCCCCTACTTCCTGCGTATGAACAACATAATGAACGTGCTGATCCAGATTTCGCGCTACGGCATCATCACGGCGGGCATGGCGCTCATCATGATTTCCGGCGGTATTGATTTGTCGGTTGGCTATGCGGTGGGTTTTTGCGCCTGTGTGTTTGCGTGGTTCAGCCTGCATACCGCATTGCCCTGGTTTGTGGTCGGTTTTATTACGCTGGGAGTCGGCGCTGGCATTGGTTTTTTTAACGGACTGTTGGTAACGAGGGTGGGGCTTGTACCGTTTATCGTAACCCTTGCGTCGATGAAGATACTGGGCGGGGGAATGCTGCTCATCACCGGCGGAATGCCGATCACCTTCAAGTCGGAACTGTCCTGGCTGGGTTATGGGCGTATCGGGCCGGTGCCTATCCCGGTCATCATTATGTTTCTGATGATTTTCCTGTTCAGCATATTTGCCAAATATACCGAAGCGGGGCGGGGGCTTTACGCCGTTGGTAACAACGAACGGGCGGCAATCCTGTCCGGCGTCAACTCGAAAAATCTCAAGTGTCTGTCATATGTGATCACCAGTACCCTCTGCGCAATTGTGGGCATCATTGTGGCCGGGAACCTTGGTACTGCGGATCAGTCAATGGGCATAGGCTACGAGATGGATGTGATTGCGGCGGTGGTTATCGGCGGCGTGGCGATGTCGGGCGGCGAAGGTCATGTGTGGGGCGCTTTAATCGGCGCTTCTATTATGGGCATCCTGCGTAACGCATTTATTTTGCTGGGCATTTCGAGTTACTGGCAGTCGATAGTCATCGGCGCGGTCATCCTTGCCGCCATGACCGTAGATATAATACGGGGAAAGAAGCGGGAATAACGGGAATAAATAGGGCATCAAGCGTCGTCGACGCTGTGTAATATATTTTATTTGGAGGAGTTTATGAAAAAAATTTTTGGTGTGGTGGTATTGCTTGCGCTTTGCAGCGGCATGGTCTTTGCGGGGGGATCGCAGGCGGGAAGAAAAGTTTGGCCTGCCGGTACATCGGCTGTTTCGGAACGTGACGGCAAGACCTACACGGCGGACAGTTTCGGCTACAAACCGGTTTCTAACACCACCGGCAAGACATTCCGCATCGCGGTTCTCTGTATCCAGAATAATCCCTTCTGGAACGACGTAACTTCCGGCGCGTATGCCGCCAAAGCCGTTTTGGGGCTGGACACGTATAAGTGTGAAGTTGATTACAAATTTGCACCGCAGTTTGACGGTCAAACCTTCTCGGACATGATTGACACCTGTATCGCAATGGACTATGACGCAATCACCACGGTAGGGGTGGCGGATTCCATCGTACCGGCAATTGACCGGGCCGCAGCCGCGGGCATCCCCGTCTATACATTCAACAGCGATACGGGCATACCCAGCAAGAAAGTAGCCTTTGTCGGGCAGGACCTCTACGGCGCCGGCACGAAACTTGCGGAATCCCTCATCAAGAAGATGGGCGGTCAGGGCAAAGTGGCAATGATTACCGGCCTCTTCAGCGTGAACGCCCACGAACTCCGCCGCCAGGGCGCCATGAAAGCCTTTGACGCGGTTCCCGGCATCACCGTTCTTCCGGCTGTTGAGGACCACGACAGCGCGGACGAGGCGTATACCCAGGCGAAGGACTTTATCACCTCCAACCCGGATCTGAAAGGTCTCTATCTTTGCGCAGGGGGCAGTCATGGCGCAGCCCAGGCTATCACCGAATTAGCCAAGACCAGGGACATCACCATGGTTTGTTTCGACACCTACGCCGAACTGATCCCGTATATCAAAAGCGGCGCCATTGATTCTACGCTGACCCAGGACCCCTTTGGCCAAGGGTCTGACCCGGTGATCCTTGCCTATAACCAACTGGTAACCGGCAAGCCGGAGAAAACAGGGAACGCCTTCACCAAAATGGACGAAGTAGACCCGTCCAACGTGAATCAGTATTTCCCGGACTAAGGTACGATTAAAAATTTAACCGTGAACCCCGCAGACAGAGGTTCACGGTTAATTAATCAGGAAAAAAATGGCCGACATAATTTGTAGCATTGATAAAGTATCCAAGATTTTCCCCGGCGTGAAGGCCCTTAACGAGGTGAGCTTTGATGTCCTTCAAGGAGAAATACACGCCCTTGTAGGAGAAAACGGGGCCGGTAAATCAACCCTGATGAACATTTTAAGCGGCGAATTCCCGGCAAGTTCCGGAACCATCATGTTCTGCGGGGCGAAGGTGCATTTTACCATCCCCCGGCAGGCCCAACATGCGGGGATTGCCATGATTCACCAGGAACTTTCGTTGTCCCCGGCTCTTTCTATTGCTGAAAATATATTTCAGGGGCAATTACCGAAAAATTCTCTGGGTTTTGTGGATTACAAAAAAATGTTTAAAGATGCCAGAAGGTATATGGAAGAAGTGGGCCTGCATGCTCTTAACGAAGAAACCCTGATACGGAATATCAATGTTTCGCAGCAGCAACAGGTCGAAATAGCCAAGGCGCTTGTCCGCAACGCAAAGCTGTTGATTTTGGATGAGCCAACATCCGCGTTAACCACCACTGAAGCGGAAAAATTAATGGGAATAATGAGGGATTTAAAAAGCAGGGGAATAACCATGCTGTACATATCCCATAAACTGGGCGAAATAATGGAAATAAGCGACCGGGTAACGGTACTGCGGGACGGCTGCTTTATACAAACACTCAACACAAAAGAAACCAACGTCACCCAGCTTATATCTCTCATGGTAGGACGTGACTACAATAAAGCTGATATGCGTTCCGGATTTAAAACCGATTATACTAACGCCGAGACGGTACTTGAAGTTGCCAATCTTACCGTCAGCAGGAAAATAAAAAATGTCAATTTTAAACTGTACCGGGGTGAGGTACTCGGCCTTACCGGGCTTGTCGGGGCGGGAAGAAGTGAAGTTTTGCAGGCCGTGTTCGGCGCCGACCGTCATGACAGCCTTGAAATAAAAGTCAGCGGCAAAAAATGTATGGTCAAAAATTGTACCGACGCTATAAGGCAGGGTATCGGGCTTGTGGCGGAAGGGCGCAAGCAGCAGGGGCTCTTTCTTAAACAATCGGTGGCCGAAAATATGTCCTTAGTAAACCTGTGGAACATGAAAAATTGGCTGCGCCTTATCAGCCCGGCCAGGGAAAACCGGATCGTTGGGGAATACATACACAAATTACAGGTTAAAACACCCGGCGCCGATCAAATTATCTCAAACCTTTCCGGCGGAAATCAGCAAAAGGCCATTATCGCACGCTGGCTGATGAACAACCCGGAGATACTTTTCCTTGATGAGCCCACCCAGGGAATTGACGTGGGCGTTAAAAAAGATATTTATGATATTATAGATACGCTTGTTTCCCAAGGTGTCAGCATACTGTTCGTGTCAAGCGATATGCAGGAAATACTGAGTCTCTGCGACCGCATCATCGTTATGTACGAAGGTGAAATCACCGGCGAACTGCTGCACGGCGAAGCGACTCAGGATAAGATAATGACCCTGGCTTCGAATCAATAATCATGGATGGCGCCTCTTTTTACCGCGCAATGACTTTCCCCCGCTGCCCCGTAAGCTCCAGGTAGGCAAGGTCGGCCAGGCCGAAGTTTGCGTTCTCCGTATAAGTTTTGGCATATTCGTCGTAGAGCATATCCTCGTACATCTTCCCCGCAAAGCTGTCGTCAATCAGGCCGGTTTTCTGAACCGTGCCCCGCATGCCGGAGATGAGGGTCTTGGTCAGGAAGGTTTCCAGTGCCAGGCACTGTTCGTAGAGCTTGTCGGTTTTGTCGATGACGGGCTTGCGGCTTGTGGCGGGGATTATTTCAGTTTTGCTGTCGGTGCGGTTTTTTGCGGGCTCTGCGGTTTCAATTCCGTCCCCGTCTGTATCGACGGGCAGGTCGGGGATAGCGTTCAAAATCTTGTCCATCTTGGCTTTTTCCAGGATATCCGCAAAGCCGGTGTTTCCCCCAAGCCCTGCCCCTGCCGGAGATTTAGCGGCAAATGCCGACAGGGATCCTGCGGACTGCGTCCGTCCAGCCAGCCCCGCGAAGGGCGAAGCGAACCGGGTGTCATTCAGGTACTGTGTTCCAAGGGCGCTTATGTCCATCTATAGCCTCCATATAAGAAATTTTAACCACGAAAGACACGAAAAGCACAAAAATAGTAATAGGAAGTTCGTACTGTTCGTGTGGTTCGTGGTAGGTATCTTTTTCTCATTCCTTACCGTTTCAGGCTCGTGGCGGTGCCGAGCATGTTGTCGCTGGTCTGGATCGTTTTAGAGTTGAACTCGTAGGCACGTTGGGCCACGATGAGGTCAACCATTTCCTTTACCACCGATACGTTGGACATTTCCAGGAACTTGTGGACCAGTTTGCCCATGCCCTCATAGCCGGGCTGGCCGGGGATGGGTTCCCCCGAGGCCTGGGTTATCTTGAAAAGGTTTTCACCCACCGAGGTGAGGCCCACGGGGTTGGGGAAACGGTAGAGTTCCAGTTGCCCCACCTGGACCGTATCGTCGCCGGATTCGGGGGTCTTAACTTCCACCCGTCCGTCCTGGGAGACCGTGATGGTCTGGGGGAGGAAGCCCTCGGGCATCACGATGTCCGGAAGGACCCAGTAGCCGTTGGAGGTGACCAGCCGGCCGTTCTCGTCCACCTTGAAGGCGCCGTCACGGGTGTAGCCGTAGGTGCCGTCGTACATCTGGATACGGAAGAAACCTTCGCCGTTGATGGCGATGTCGTAGACATTCTCCGTATTTTGAAGGCTGCCCTGGCTGAACATCCTTTGGGTGGCGGCGAGCTTGACCCCGTGGCCCATCTGGACGCCAACCGGTACCACCGTGTCTTCCGTGGCGGGGGTGCCCGCAACCCGGGTGGTCTGGTAGAGGAGGTCCTCAAAATCAGAGCGCACCTTCTTGAAGCCCGATGTGTTTACGTTTGCCAAGTTGTTGGAAATCGTATCAATATTGGCCTGCTGGCCTATCATGCCGGCCGCGCCGGTCCATAAACTCCGTACCATTTGTTACCTGCCTTTCGGACCTATGTCCGCTTTTTAACCGAATCGTGCCGTTTGTGTTAATAAGGTGCCGAGCATGGAATCTTCGCTCTGTATCACCTTCTGGTTCGCCTCATAGGCGCGGTTTACTTCTATCATTTGGACCATTTCCAGGACCGGGTCCACATTTGAGGTTTCCACAAAGCCCTGCACTACCCGCGGGCTTTGGCCCCGTTCCATGATTTGAGCTTCCCCCGAGGTGTCGGTGGCGCGGTAGAGGCTGGTCCCCTGCTTCTGTAAATACCGGTCCAGGTCAAAGCTCACCAGTTTCAGCTTGTCCAGGAGCACCGTGTCGTCCCAGGTGTTGTTTTCCCGGCCCACCATGAGCGCGGGGTCGGCGTATTGGGCGTTTATCCAGACCCCCCCTTCCTTGTCAACCTGGAAGTTGTTCGCCTTGACTTGCAGGGGGCCGTTCTCGCCCATCACGGGGTAGCCCTCCTTGGTTTCCAGGTAGCCCTCTTTGCCCAGGATGAAGGCGCCGTTCCGGGTATAGCGCTCGCCCCAGGGGGTCATGACGGTGAAAAAGCCCTTGCCGTCCAGGGCGATGTCGAAATCGTTCTCGGTTTCCTTCATGGAACCCTGCTGGAAGTCGGTGTACAGTTCGTTGAGCTCCACCCCGGTCCCCAGCTTCCCGATGATGGGCGCCTCGTCGGCGGAACCAAAGGGGTGCCGGTAGACCCCGTCATCGTCCATGCGGCGCATTAACATCTCCGGAAAAGCCTTGTGGACCGCCAGGTCTTTCTTGTAGCCGTTCACATCCACGTTTGCCAGGTTGTTCGCCACCGCGTCGAGCTTCCACTGCTGGGCCCGCATCCCGCTGGCCCCGGTATACCATCCTCTAATCACATCATACCCCTCTTGTATTGTATCGGCGGATGGGGAAAAAAGATTAGGGCTGGGCAAAGAACCGTATTTAGCGTGAACAAATACCAAAAACCATTGTTTATTCACGTAAAGTATGGCATACTGCTACCATGATAAATCAAATCACGAGAGATAGGATTCAAGGCTTAGCCACGCATTATCAAACGCTGATTCGTACCAGGAAAGAGGCGGTGCGCGAAATTGCGTTAGCCGAGATACCTGAAATGGTGTATAACTCCAACGCCATTGAAAACTCCACCCTTACCCTCGAAGATACCGAGGATATCATTCTTCGCGATATGATTAGGCACGATCAGAATATCCGTGAAATTTACGAGGCAAAAAACCTGGCAAAAATCACCGAATACTTATTAGAGAACCCGAACGAAAAACTGTCCATCGGCTTGATTCTTTTTTTGCATAAAACCCTGCTTACCGACATCCGCGATGATATTGCCGGGCGATTTCGTATGAATAAAGAGTGGGTCAGGATTGGCGCCCATCTCGGCGCGAACCCGGATTTTGTATCCGCGTTGATGCGTGATCTGGTCCAGAACTATAATTCTGACGGCGGCGAATATTTTTTGGATAAAATTGCCTATTTCCATGCTGAGTTTGAAACCATTCATCCATTTGGTGATGGCAATGGCCGCATGGGACGCACCCTCATAAACCACCAGCTCATGGCGCTCGATTTACCGCCAATCATTATCCAAAGCAAAAGCAAGTTTACGAATTATTATCCGTTCTTCAATACATACGTAGCCACCACAAAATACGATGGCTTCACCGGGCTGTTCGCTTCACTACTCACGGAATCACTGTACCGGCGGATTGCGCTGCTCTCCAGTCCGAAAATTATCCCGCTTACCGAGTGGGCAAAGAAAAACGGCGTCGCCGGTACTATAGCGTCAAACAAGGCGGTTCGCCAAACCATCCCGGCATTTCGCATGAGAGACCGCTGGATGATTCCGTCCGAATTCAACGCTTAGGGGTGAGGTACAAGCACGTACTTTTTAAACCAATATCGCCCCGGCGGTTTTCCTGCCGGTGGAGGCAAAGGAGCAATGCCCGGCGGGGTGCCAGTCCTGGGTGGCGATCACCGGGGCGTTTGCGGCGGCAAAGGCGCAGGCATATTCGTTTAAGGGGGCGACAACCTGATCGCCACCGGTAACGGCAAGGGCGCCGCCGGGACAAAAATCGTTTTGCACATCAACGAGTATCAGCGCCGATTGCTTAAAATTGATATCCATAGGGTCTACTTCCACCAGCCGAAGAGCATCAGGACCCCCGGGCCGCCGGTGGCCAGAAGCCCTTCAAGAATGCTCATTACGAGATTGATAAACACCGTGGTTTTTGCGTCCCATTTGGACAGTGCCGCAACATCGAGCGTCTTTTGTGTAATCCCGATAAAAACTAAGCGTTGCATACGGTCTTCTACCGGTTACATACTTGTTCCAGCACATTTGCGCTACCGTGCTTATGCCACGCTATGTTTTACAGCCACGCCCGATGTATCAGTATAAGCTTTTTCAACCAGTTCTTTACAATACTTGACTATATTTTCCAAAGCAGCAAGACGAAGTTCAAGCGATTCCTTTTCCGTGGCATGGCGATACTTCCCGGCAAGAACCGCTTTTTCAACATCATCTACAATTTTTTCCACATCGTATTCTTCAGCCATTGTTTCCTCTGTTTATATGCACTGTCCAAAACGACTATCTTCATATTAAATAATTATAGCAGTTTTCAAGAACAAAATTCAAGGGGGCGAAAGTTACATTTCTAAATGAGGCACCACGGGGGCAGGATAAACGCATAGAAATTAAAAAAGAAGAAAATTTAACCACGAAGGACACAAAGAACACGAAGGAAGAGGGAAAAAAGATGGTTTCGAGCGTTATTCTCTAACTTTTCTTCCCTTTGTGCCCTT
>BNUW01000009.1 GCA_025997655.1 Spirochaetia bacterium | reverse complement strand
CTGCGTCAAAATTGCTGCCCAGGCCCAGGGTGGAGAGGGAAATGCCCTGTTGTTTCCGGATCGCCGCCAATTGGTAAAGGCGGTCAAAAACATCATTGCCGGTATATTCAAAGGAACAGATCTCCGTAAGGCTGACGCGGCCGGCGCCGCGCACGGAGCTGTCAAAGGAAAGGTACTCGTTTCCATTTTTTATTTCTACCCGAAAGGGGGTGGGAACCGGGTCCGTTTCATTGCTGAGATAATTCTGTACAAACACCCGGTATATGCCCCGGGGAGCCCTGTTATCCGGCCAGAAAATGGTTTCCTCGGGATTCGAGGTTTCCCCGTATAGATTTCGGTCCAAATCCAGGTAGCCGCCGAAGGAATCCCGAGGGTGATTGAAATTGATTTCTTCCCCCGTGGGGCCTATCACATGGAGGTCCAGATCATTCCGGTTATTCCAGGTGAGGGAAACCCGGATATCGCCGGGGCTGAGGTCCGGCATGAAGAGCCGCATCGTACTTGCATCGCCGGCGGAAAAGAGGAGGACCTGGTTGATAGAATTGGTGCGGAAATAAGGGATGGCCTGTTCATAGCCCAGGGTGATGCCCGCTTCGATGTTGGGGACTCCCTGGGGGTAGAGCCCGTCCACCGCCGCCAGAAAGGCCCGGCGTTTTTGGGGCGTATCCATCAGTGCCGGTTGAAAAACTACCCGCGCAGTATTACTGAAGCTCACCAGGGATAGTGCGTCTACGTTCCGGACTTTTTGTATGAAGGTTCTCATGGATGCTTTGAACCAGGAAAGCTTGTTGTCATCGTTCATGGCGGAGGATGTGTCTATCACCAGTACCAGATTCAGGGGGGGCAGTTCCCCGAAGTCCCAGGATTTTGCCTGGATGCCGATCTGGAGGATCCCCTCTGTCCCCCCGGGGACGGTCCGGTTTACGGTATTAAAGATATTAAGGCCAATCGGGGTTTGCGGCTCCGGGTATCCAAAATTGTAGGAGGAAAGGTATGAATCAATATCAAGATCGCCGGGGGCCACGATGATTCCGTTGTTCGAAAGATATCTGCTCTTGGTCCGCGGGGAAACGCCTTCCGCGAACCCTTCGGCAAACAGCGCCGGGGAGATGCAGGAAAACAGCAAGCCAAGAAGGATGCCGAAGCGGACGCCTCGGGGGGCAAAAAAGGACAAAAAATCAGACGATAACTTCATTTTCAATAGCCCCTTCCCTGAAAGTATATTTTTTGATACCCATATTGTCAAGAAACTTTAGTTTCAGAACTCCGTACCTCACCGGATGGTTTCCAGTTCCCGCTCAACTTCATCCAAACGTTTAGACAGAGAATTGATAGTCCGTTCCAGCCGGAGCTTTTCTTTTTCCAGCCGATCCCGGGGGTCCTCTTCCCGGGGTTTTTTCATAGCCTCCCGTTTTACGGCGTCCGGGCTTTTACCCGCAAGGAGGGATTTTTCCACCGCCTCCCGGTCATCCTCGTTTTTGATTCCCGCCAGGAAGCGCATATTATCGGAACCCAGGGAGGGGTTAAGGTCGTACTCAAACATCTTCATGGCCGTCTTGGCCGCCGGGCGGGGTATGCAGAGAACCCGGTCGATATAGTCCTCGAACCGTGCGCCGATGGCGTCGCAAAGCTCCGCGGCTTTACGGAGCAGCATCCCCAGTTCCTTCACCAGGCTGCCGTTTTGCAGGAGGTACTTTTCCCGGATGGTTGCGGTCAGTTCCGCCAGTTCCGAGGATTCGGTAAAGACATTTTTGTACACCCCCTTGGCCTCGGCCTTTTCCAGAAGTTCGTGGAGGATGGCCCAGAATTCCGTGGTGTGGCAGCGGGCGGGCAATTTCCCCCCCTGCTTACAAGCGTGGAGATGGTGGGCGTATTCGTGAATGGCGGTATACAGGAGCAGATTATCCTCATCAAAATTCCGGTTATGGATGATAATCTCCCGGGTGTCCGGTTTGTAAAGGCCATTGACTTTTTTGCTCTGCTTGCCGGAAAAGATAAGCGTAAACTCCATGGGGGCGTCTTCTATAGAAAGAAGTTGGGCCTTAATCTGATCCTGATTCATGGGGTGATTCTACCAAAGCTCTCCGAATTTTTCCATAGCCTGCTTTGTCGACATAGTCGGGTGGGGAGGGGCATGATGGGCGCTCATGCTAGCCGGGGAGTCTGCTCCCGGAGCCTCGGCCCCAGGGGGCCCAAAGAGTCTCCGGGAGCAGGGATACCGGATGCATTCGGCCCATCATGCCCCTCCCCACCCGCTCCGTCATCATTAAATCGCATACCTACCCAAGTTCCCCAAATTTTTCCATAGCCAATATTGCCGCCGCTACACAGGCTGTCTCAGTCCGCAGGGCCCGCTTCCCCATGGAGAGCCGGACAAAACCCGCCCCTTCGAGAAGATCCCGCTCCCGGTCTGACCAGCCCCGTTCGGGACCGATGGCCAGCACCGTGGGCCGCTTGTGGGGGGGCAGATTCGCCATGGCCCCCGCAGGCCGCACGTTGTCCGGGGCAATGAGCAGCGCGGGGGCGCCGGGCGCCTTTTCCAGCCAGGTGTCCAGGCTTGGGTAGGTGGCCAGAGCCGGGAGGGTGGTGTCACGGGCCTGGACCGCCCCCTCAATAAGCGCTGCCCGTGCGCCGCCATCGGTAAGCAGCTTGGTGTCCCGGTAGCTCTTTTCACCCAGGTCGGTCCCCATCAGATCCACCGCGCAGAGGCCCAGGTTGGATAGATCCCGCAGGAGACGGCGGATCTGGATGGGGCGGGGAAAGCCAACGGCCAAGCGTATGGGCAGCCGGGGGAGCGGTTCGGCGGGTAAATCCAAAACATAGGCCAGGGTCCCATCCACTCCGATAGATTCGATTGTTCCGGTACCCAGCTTGCCCCCCAGGACCCCCGCGTCAAAGGAGTCGCCGGGTTTTTTGTGGAGTACCTTGAGCAGATGGATGGCCCGGTCATCCCGCAAAGGGAGGGGCTGCCCCAGTTCTTGGGGCTCAAAAAGGATGAGGTTCACCGGGAAGGTATACCATGCGAAGGGTTTCGGGATAAAGGGGGGTGGTATGGTAAACCCAATAAACTGCTAAGATATTGTTCGGAGCAGCCGGTCGAGTTCTGTATCAATTACCGCTAAAAATTCCTGCTTTTTCTTTTGAATTGCCGCCTCCTGTTCCTCCGGAAGCGGGTCTGACCGTTGAAAGAGCGCCAGGGGGTCCACATCCAGGGCATGGGCAATCCGCTCTATGGTCGAAAGTTTGGGGACATTCCGGTAAATTTCCATTAACCCGATGTAACTGGCGGACGTATCGCAGGCCTCCGCCAGCTTTTCCTGGGAAATACCTTTCTCCTTGCGAATCCGTCTAATATTTTCAATAACCAACCGCTCCAGATCCATCGTTATACTATTATTGATATAAGACTATATTGAATATTGACATAATTGATATGTTTCTCTATTATATTTGATAGGATATTTTTACGAATCCATTGAATGTCCATATAGAAGGATGGGTATACCGTTCTTTTTTAGTAAGGTTTTTATGCCGACTTTGGGCGACTAAAAGACAGTGGGCGTTGCCCATTGGACAGATATAGCGCCGAGGCCATGTAGGCGTATAGGAGTAAAGAAATGAAAAGGATTTTTGGTTTGTTAGGTTTGATTGTCTGTGTAACAACGATGCAGGCACAAACACTGGATGACGCAATAAAGAATGCGACAAATGAAATTAGCAAAATAACAAGTGCTCAGACCGTAAAATTGGATGAAGCAATAAAAGAAGCCGGCGTAAAAGTTTCCTCAAGTTTAACAATTGGTAACAAAGTAGCAATTTTAAACTTAAAGTCTGATTCGGCTAATCTATCAAATTATATTATTGAGGAATTAATTAATTCCATAGTCAATAATAAATCAGTCTCAGTTGTTGGTAGATCGGACGAGGATTTAAAAATAGTAAGGCAAGAATTAAAGTTTCAAACATCAGGTGAAGTAGACAATGATTCTGCTCAGAGTATAGGTCATCTATTGGGTGCTGAAACCGTAGTGGTCGGCTCTTTTGTGAAGATAGACAAGTCTTATCGTTTTTGGATTAGGGCACTTACGGTGGAAACTGGTGTCATACAAGCAGCTTATTCCAAAAATGTTGCAAATGATGGAACAGTTAGCGCTTTGGTTAAAGCAGGTAAACCACAAAAAACGCCTAGAGCCGCTAGAGCGCCCAAAGAACCAAGAGAACCCAGAAAAAGAAAACATGCAGGGGAAATATATGAACTTAGTATCGCTGGAGGAGTTTTTATTGCCGGTGCAAGTTTGCTTGTAGGAAGCACCGCATTCTTTATTCCGACTGCAATCAATTACGATGCAGTGCAACATGATCTTAAATTGAAGTATGGGATCCGAGTCAGTGGTGATCTTTCTTCTTCTGATAAAAGTAAGCTAACCACCGAAGAGCAATTGGATTATGATAAAGCCTATAGATTGTTTAATGCCGGTTTGATTACTTTTTTTTTGGTAGGAGGAATCGGGAGTTTAACGATGGCAATTGATTCTTTTTTTTTGATTCTTGATGGTTTTGGTGAATGGAAAACTATTAGTGCCTCATCATCAATTATCAATAACCCCATAATGGACAAAATTCAGCTTGTTGCCTTTCCAAATGCAGTATATATCGGAGCAAAATTTAGGTTTTGAATAAATGATGGAATTAAGGGGTACAATTGTATAAAACGGCAATGGCGTTAATACTCAGCTTTATCTCTTTTTTCTGGGGATGTGCGGGCAGTCCCATGGCGGCATCACCGGATGATGAAGCCGCTGTTGCTGCGGCTACAGCGCTTGCCGTGATGGATGGGGCGCAGGGAGGCGGCGGACCGTCTGCGGCCGTTTCGCCAGTCAATGCAACAAATTCAAGCGCAGCAACACTGTCTGATCCTTCTACAACACCATCGGTATCTTCATCGGTACAACCCGGCTGGACACGGAACCCCTATACGGCCTATGACCGGAACATCTATTTTGCCGCAACAGGTCATGGGAAAAACCGTCGGGAAGCCGAGCGGGCCGCTTTTGCGGCATTGACGGCGAGTTTTGGGCAGTCCATACAGGCGGACTTCAATATCATGAGTACCTACACCGAGGCGGTTTCCCGGGGTGTGGTACAGGTGTCCCAAAATGCTGCGGTGCAGGAAGCGATCAAAACATCTGTTGCCCTGGATGCACTCATTGGGGCAGAAATAGGGGATGTGTGGGACGGCGGGAAGAACATTGTGTACGCCGCAGCCATCATGAATAAGGCAAAAACAGCGATATTGTATGCGGATATGATCCGCTCCAACCAGCAGACTATTACCAATCTGATTACCATGTCAAACGCAGAAAAAAATAGTCTTGACGGATATTCCCGGTATCAGCTTGCCGCCGTCATTGCGGATGCGACCCGCGCCTATGCCAACATCCTGTCCCTGACAGGGAATACCGCAGGCATTGAGCCGGGTTCCCTAAAAAATGGTGATGATTACCGCCTCTTAGCGGTCACTATCACCAAAACTATCCCTATTACGGTGATCGTAACCAATGACCGATCGGACCGGATCAGGAGCGCCTTTGTGTCTGTATTCGGCGCCATCGGGTTCAGAAGCGGCGGTAACAATTCCCGCTATGTACTGAAGGTAACGGTAAACCTTTCCGAGGCGGTCTTTCCTGACAAGACCTTTAAACACGCTCAATATGAGATTGACGCGAATCTTACTGATACCACCGATGGCACCGTGCTGCTTCCGTTCAATATAAATGGGCGGGAAGGTCATGCCAATCTTCCCGAAGCAGAGAAAAGGGCTGTTGCGGCGGCGGAAAAAAAGATAAAAGACAACTATG
Source organism: Spirochaetia bacterium (assembly GCA_025997655.1). GTDB lineage: Bacteria > Spirochaetota > Spirochaetia > Treponematales > Breznakiellaceae > Termitinema. The sequence continues at coordinate 23,806 of BNUW01000009.1, read as the reverse complement.
GGCAGCTATTGTTCGCTTATCTTTCCGCCCTGCTGCCGAAATAAAAAGGCTCTACGTTCCTCGTATAGGGAACTAAAAATTTGTAAGGAGTTTGTATGAAAAAGTGTTTTAGTGTTGTGGTAGTGCCGCTCTTGGCGGCACTGGTTATGAGCTGCGGATCTTCCCCGGAACCCGCTCCCTCATCGGTCCCCCCGGGAGGAATCCCCCGATGGTTTCTGAGCCCACCGAAATCGGAGGACGCCATTTACGGCAGGGGTACGGCAAAGTTTGCGGACTTAAATATGTCCTTAAGCACCGCGGAAGCCCGTGCAAGGACGGCAGTTTCCTTTACCCTAAGCGCCAACATTGAAGCGATGGTAATCGATTTCAACCAGACCGCCGGAAATTCTGATGTGCAATCGAACCTTACCTTCGTGCAGAATATCAGCCGTCAGTTAACAACTTCCAAGCTCAATGGTGTGGAAGTCCAGGACACCGAAGTGGCCCCCGATGGAACCGCGTATGTACTGGTAGTGATGAGCAAGGCCGATGCCAAGAAGAACTTCGAGGATAAGTTCAATGAGCCGGAGGTGGCCAAGTACGCGGCGTTTAAGGCCGACGAAGCCCTCAAAATGCTGGATGCCCAGATCAGCAAGAAGAGTGTTGAAGCGGCCACCAAGGACAATTAAGTAGTAAGAGGAGGGGATGATGGTAAAGCCATGGAAAATAGTATTGCTGAATATGCTGTTACTGTGCGTCTGTGCCGGTTCCGCTAACGTTCCAAGGCTGTCTTCCGCCCCCTCTTCTCCCCCTGCGCCGCTTGCGTTTAATTTCCTGGCAACCACCCCCGCACATAACGAGTTGGTATTTCTTGGCGTTTCGGGGAGACGTTTATGGCGGAAAGATGCCGTCCGGGCCGCCTTGGAAGACGCCGCCAGGAAAGTTGCCTTGTATCATGGTGTGGAAGGACATTTTACCCAACAGGGAAGCAGGGGCTTGGGGTTTTTTGATTCCGAGGCGGTTGTTGAAAAAGAACTTATTTTTGATGAAGGGCTTTATAAAAACATTGGAAAGGACTTACAATACAATCCTGATACCGATGTGTATGAATATGATGATACGATCTTTGTCCGAACCCGGTATGCCGGGAATGGCTTTACGATAAACTATCCGCGTTCACCTCCTCAGGAAAAACCGGTATGGATCAGCAGTCCGCCCTGGAGCTTTGAAGGATTTGTTGCGGGGGTAGGATACGCAAACCGGCATAAATACCTTAAAGACGCTATCATCAAATCCTATGAAGCTGCGGTTTACGCCATAATCCGTAATACTTCAAATACCATAGGCGGCAGCGTGGATACCTACAAAGATTCGGCAAATACCCTCGGTTCCGTTGACGTGAATACTGCCTACACGGTTTCGTCCTCCGCCATTTTGAAGGGGTTCTATGTTTTAGAAATCTGGATAGACCCGGCCACCAAAGCAGTCTGGACCCTGGCCGTCGCAATCTCCCAATGAGAAGCCATTCATCTGCCCAACATAAAAAAAGAAACCCCCCACCGTTTACGGATAACCACAATATCATACAATGCCCATAATATTAATAGGATATAGATTTCTCCCGGATAAATTTTACTTGACAGATCACCTAAACTGCGGGTAAACTATGTACATCGCGGGAAAATAATGGAGAGTAATAATGAAGAAATTAGCTGTTCAGAATCCGGAAACCTGTATGTACTGCCTGACCTGTGAGAACGCCTGTGTCCAGGCTTTTTACAAGGGCGAAAGCAATCAGGCCGCCTTCACCAAGGGGACAAACACCCCGGCAGAGGCGCTGACCTGTATCCACGTTGCGCCGAGTAAAAACGACCCAACCAAAATCAAGATCACCACCTGTGTGCAGTGCGGGAAGTGTGCCGAGTCTTGTGAAAAGAAGGCCATAACCGCAAATGCCAAGGGCGTGTTCACGATTGACAAGAAGCTCTGCGTGGACTGCGGCAAGTGCGTCGAGGCCTGTCCCTTCCATGTGCTGGTCAAGGCCAAAGACAAGCCGACCCCCAGCAAGTGCATAGCCTGTGGTATCTGCGCCAAAGCCTGTCCCCAGAACGTGCTGTACATCAAGGAAGACGCCGCCTAAGCTTCGTAAGGGAAGCGGAGCGCCTACGCGTACCGGTATCAACCATTCTCAAAACCGCCGCTTGACCGATTGGTTAGGCGGTGGGTTTTTTTGCGCACCCCAGCGGCAGTTCCAATCCAATGCTTTGCAAAAAACCTTCATCCCGCAAAAGGCCCGGCGCCGGACAGTCGGCGGCAATTTTTCCTTTATGCAAAAATAGAATCCTGCTTGCTATTTCAAGCGCCATGTCGAGGTCGTGGCTTGCGATAATTTTTGTGCAATCAAGGTTTTTTAACAGGGCGATTATGTTTTTTCGCGCCCGGGGGTCAAGGGCGGCGGTCGGTTCGTCCAATAAAAGAATTTCCGGTTTCATGATAAGAATTGAGGCAAGCGCAACCCGCTGTTTTTCGCCGCCCGAAAGTTTGTAAAGCGGCCTGTCCGCAAGTTCACCCGCTTCAAGATTAGTAAGCTCATTGATTGCAAGGGTACGGGCTTCCTCCGGTTTCATGCCTTTTTTTAATATGCCGAATGCCACATCTTCCCACACGGTGGGCATAAAAAATTGATTGTCCGGTTCCTGAAAAACGATTCCCGCTTTGCGGTTATTAACACCCGGTTTTTGAACAACTCCGTCAATGATGATTTCACCGCCGGAAGCTTTTATACAGGATGCGATTACTTGTAACAAGGTTGACTTGCCGGAACCGTTAGCGCCCAGCACACAAATACTTTCGCCTTTATCAACGGTAAAACTTATATCATCAAGGGAAACAAGGGATGTATCATACACACAGGATATATGGTTTAAGGCTAATTGGGTCATTACTTTTCTCCCTTACCGCAATACTAAAATGAAAATGGAAAAGAGTATACTGATAGTCAATAGCGCCGTATCGCGCAGCCGCCAATGAAATGCCGCCGTCACCGGAAAGCTGCCGTCAAAACCACGGGCCAACATAGCGATCCATACCTTTTCCCCTCGAAGATGAGCCCCGACAAGGGAACTTGAAAAAACAGCTGATAATGAACGCCACATGCCCACATCATTATGAATAGTATTCCGTAGACGCATTGATTTTTGTGCCGTCCAAAATCGTTCGTGTAACAAAAAGATATACCGGTAGGTCAAAATAAAAAGTGAAATAAGCTTGTTCGGGACTTTTAGTTTTGTTAATGATGAAGCAATGACGCTTATGCTCATGGGGATTACAAAACACATATACGTCAAGGCTGCCGCATTGAGCCGCAGGGTGTATATAAAAGCGCTCTGCATATTGCCGCCGCATAAAACAGGAAGCCACAGGGCAATGGCCATCATGTTTACCGGTATCAGGCGCAGAAACGTTACACGAAGTTCACGGAACAATACTGCGATACTTACAAACAGTGCGGCGGTTAAAATCATGTCGTTTTTTGAACTTACTAAAGAGGCGATGAGCACGGCGCCGGAAAGAAGCCGGCACCGTGCGTCAAAGCCCTTTAGCAAATCCTTTTTAAATTCGAGCCGATCCAGATACATACGCGGGCGCCATTTTTGACAGGAATGCGACTATGAAAACCGATATCACCCCTTCCACGGCGGCAAGGGGTACATTTGCGGCAAACAAGAGGGCGGCGGCAGCTTTAAGGTCCTTGTCTGAAACCCATAACGCCGTTACTACGATAAGCGTCCCCACCAATATCGCCGCGAAACCGCCGGCAAAGGCTCCAAGTACCTCCAATTGACGCTTTTTCTTTTTCGATACCAGGCGGAAAACAGAGAAGGCGGCTAAGGCCGATGTTCCCATTGATACCGTATTCACCCCGAGGGAAAGCAGCCCCCCGAACTGAAATAAAAGTCCCTGGAGAAACAGGGCTATGAACAGGGCAGGTACGGCGCTCCAGCCAAGCAGTATCCCTGCGAGTCCCAGCAGTGTTAAATGGATACTTGAAGGGCCAAGGGGCACATGGACAAGGGACGCCAGGAATAGCACGGCGGAAACCAGTGCGGTCTCCGGCAGCTTTTCTACCGGCGTTTTCTTTAAGCCCACCGCAAGCCCGCCCGCCGCAATCGCCCAGCCCGCAATGAGCACCGGCGGCGATAATACCCCTTCGCTTATGTGCATGAGCACCTCCTTTTCATACCCTTGCCTGCAAAAAACCAAAGGGCAAAAACATTGAGCATAAGGCTAAGCCCCAGAATTACGCTGACGGGCAGCGGCAATTTACCACTTGAAGTTGGGGCAGCCGCTTCCGCTTCACCGGTTTTGCTTCCGGCCTTTACCGTGATGCTTCCCTTGTGCCCCATGCCGTCCTCAATGTCCACCCGCCATTCGCCTTCTTCGTCGGGGATAAAGCTAAACATACCATTACGGTCGCTTATGCCCACAAAGGATTCCACATTACGCTCCGCCGTTGAAGGCGGGAATGTTTTGACTTTGGCAAAAGCCATTGGCTCGCCCGTACTGTATCGAAAGGATATAGTTTGGACGGGCCTGTCTTCACCCGTTACATCATAGACTTCCACTCCGTGACTCCATAGAGCCGCCGGAAGTAGAAGTGCAGTAACGAAGAAAAATAAGGAAAAAACATAGTTCCCCTTCATTTTCGATCTCATTTGACGTTAAACACCACGATTGCAGCGATGTTATCTTCCTCCGTATCGGGATACGCGGAAGGCCGGGTGTCGCTTATCCGGACAATCCAAAGGCCGCTGTTGTCGATTTTGAAGGTAACCTCACCTTTCGCGTCCGTTTTTCCGGTTTGTGCATAGGCGTTCGCCGTTTTATAGTCGTAATAATCGTAGGTTGCGGATATTTCGGCGTTTGCCAGGGGCTGCCCCTTATATAAAACCCTGAATTTCGCCTTTGAAAAAATCCCTTTCTTTATTTTTGCGGGATTGTCAAGCGGGATTATTTCAAGGTCATGACCTAAGGGCGTAGAAAAGCTCGTGTCGCCGGCATTCGGATTGAGATAGTATTTTGAGTATTTTGCAAAATACCGGGCGGTCGCAATCGTTTTGCCCGTATTTGCGGCAACCACTTCCGCCCTGGTACCGTCGGCATAATCGCCATCGGTAAACAGACAATAGAAGCCGCCCTTCCGGTTACCCACAATAATCGTCGGAGTATCATCGGTAAGCCGGTAGTTTGTCTGATACCACACCCGGTCAGGGTTTTTCTCCAGCGGGAGAGGCGCGCCTTTTGCCCCGTTCTTTACCGCATACACTTCGTTTACCTCAGCCGGTTCAAGTTCTTCGCCAACCGTAAAATAGTGGGTGGACAGGGCGTCAATCTGCACCGTATCACCGGCCTTATAGTCTTTTGCCACATCAGGAATTACAAAGAATTCATGAGCCGAGATCGCGCTGCTAACTATGGCACACGCAACAACCGTAAGAAATAGAGATTTTTTCATTTACCTCTCCTCAAAATCGCGATATAATAAAGAAGCTCCCGCCCCAAACCTTGTTTCGAATAACATTCGATAGACCACCCAGTCCGGGTTTGGTTAGCGGGGGCTTCTGTACGCGCTTAAAAAACCAGCTGAACCTCCGCCGAGGAGGCTTATTTCGAAGGTGAAAGTTCAGCCGGAACCGTTTCAAACCCTTTGCAGACCCTGAAAAAACAAAAAGCCCGACACCTCCTTCCCAAACTGGGTAAAAGAGCGTATCGGGCTTCATGCCGTCTATAGGCGGATTTCATATCCGCTGCTAATACAGTATCTACAATAGTAACGGTCTCAATCAAAGACCCCGGAGATTCATCCCCCAGGACCGGAATGTTTCAACATTTCGGTATGTTTTTTATAATATCACCGGTGGGGATTCTTGTCAAGAGAAAATTATTGACAGAGAAAATTTTGGCTTGACCATAAGAAACAAAAAAAGACCCCAGCTTTCATGGAAGCTCACCGGAGGAGTCTACCCGGTGTGAAAGCAAGGGCCATATATTCAAAAAAGGGCGCCCCCACCGTTACGCCCCAGGCCATACCGCCGCCTCTGATCGCGGTCGCCGGGATGGCAGCATGACCATTACTAAAAGCTTAAAATGGTTTAAGCAGCATCCGACTTCCGCCGTTTAACCCGGTAGATTACCAACCCCGCTACCCCTGCCAACAAGGCGGTAAGACCCGCGCCGACTATCCCCGCCACGGTGGTCCCTATGCCGGAACCTTCCTCCCCGGCGTTCGGGAAATCGTAGTCCGGCATAAAGGCGGTGGCCTCCTGGATAGCTTCGGCGCTACGGAACGCCGGACCCTCCGCCTCAAGTTCCGTGGTCCCCGCCGTTTTTTCCATAGACCACTCAAGCCCATCGGGATAGGCGGAGGCGAAGATCGACAGGATGCCCCCCACCAGAACGGTAATGAGCGCCAGGGCAATCAGGGGTTTTTTGATAGAAACCTCTGCCCCCAGGGGAAGCCGCTGTTCGCTGGTTTGGAGAATCTCCGGGCGCATTTGGTAGACAAAACCCAGGACCGCCGCAGTAATAATCCCTTCCACAATACCGATAGCCAGATGAATAGGCTGCATAAGCAGTACAAAGATGGAAAACGGCAAGGCGGTAATCCCTGAAACTAACGTTTCCAGAACCACGGCGAAGGCGCCAAGCTGGAGCCCTATCACCACCGAAACAAGGGAAGCCAGGGTCAGACTTTTCAGGGTGATGCCCTTGGCAAGGATAGGCTTAAAGAGCAGGGGATAGATGAGAAGCGTGGGGATAACCCCCATGTTAAAGATATTGCAGCCCAGGGCCAGAAGGCCGCCATCGGCAAAAAACAGACACTGGATCACCAGCACCGCCGCGATGGTTAAGAGCGCCGGGAGGGGACCCAGGAGCCCCGCCAGTAAAATGCCGCCCCCGATATGCCCGCTGGAACCGGTTCCGGGAATCGTAAAGTTGATCATCTGTGCGGCGAACACAAAGGCCCCCGCCACCGCCATGATGGGGATCTTCTTATCCCCCAGATCATTCTTGATCTTCACCGTCGCGTAGGCTGCCGAAGCAGCGCTCGCGGCCCACAGTACGCCCCCCACGGCGGGGGAAATAAGCGCATCAGCCATGTGCATAAAGCACCTCCAAATAAGAAACTGCCCCGCCATACGGCGGGGACTACTATCGCCATTTTGCCCTGATACAAACCACCTGTCTTATTACGGCATGGTAACATCAGTCTTTTCGTTGTCAACATGGTCAAAGGTATTTGGAACATCCGGACCGTCAATAACAAATGTCGCGTATCCTGCTGTCGCTCTGAACATATATACCGCATCACCTTTTATGTTACCTGCGTTACCCGCTACGGTTGGGTAAAGCGGGTCCCTTGGTGCGAGATGCAAAACTTTGTTTCCGTTTGCCGCATCATTACTGCCATAAATCATGCCGCCGGTTTTGTGGAATATGACGGGACCGTCCCATCTGATTAGTTGTGCCGAATTGAATGAATTTTGATTACCCGGCGATCCCCAGCGCCCCACGCCGCCGCCAAATCTGAAGGGTGTACGGTCTTGTCCGCTTACCTGACTGTCATCAGCGCCGGCTATGTTTTTAGAGATTGTCCCGCCCTGCATATTAAAGGTACAGCAGCATAAAGCTACGCCGCCGCCTGTGCCGCCTGCGGTATTTTCAGAAACGAGGGCGGTACCGGACATGGTAAAGGTTCCGCAGCATACACTCACTCCGCCGCCGTTTTTAAACGCCTTGTTGTTGATAATACTACCGCCTGTCATATTAAAGACGTCCCCAACATTATTCAGATGAACACCCCCACCTATAGCTGCCGCCAAATAATTATCAAAATGGTGAACTCCGTTTTCTTTAATTACACCGCCGGACATGGTAAAAGTTCCGCCATGCCATATACCTACACCTCCTCCGCGTGCCGCCGAGTTCCCCGAAATTTCACCGCCCAGCATAACTAGTGTCCCGCCGTCCACTTGAATACCCCCGGCGCCGGTATAGCCAGCGCCATCAGGATCGCCTGTCGTCAGATTGATGTTACCGGTGATTTTAGCGCCGCTGTTAATCACAATAGCGCCGTCGTCCCTGGCTATTAGCAGGGCCTTGGTGTTATCAGCAACCCCTTTTAGGGTGATATTCTCATCAAGAGTAAGCGTACCGTCAGAAATTTCAAAAAGAGTATAGAGAGCATTCAGTTTATTATACTGGATTGTCTGTTCCCCGCCTACGCCTTTGAGTATGATATTCTTCCCGGTATATTTACTGCCGGAGATGAGTTTACCGTAAGGGACGGTAATATCAGCCGAAATTTTGACGGTATACTCGCCGCCATAGGGCGCGTTATCGTTTTTGATTGTTTCAAGTGCGGTGGTAAATTCCGCATAATCAGTAACTTCAAGTGTCAGATAAACTGGCGTCCCGCCCGAAGACCCCCCCGCCGAGTCCCCGCAGGCTGTAAAAGCCAGTGCCGCCGCCCATAAAAGGGCGGTTCTCAAAAACCATTTTCTAAACATATTGTATTCCTCCTTAATAGGGAATATAAAGAAGAGGCCCCCCCTTCCAAACCTTACCTCGAATAACATTCGACGGACCGGTCAGTCCAGGTTTGGTAAGCGGGGGCTTCTGTACGCGCGAAAAACGAGGAAGCTATCAGAGAAATTTTGAGTTTTTTCAAAGCATAACCCCCTAATCGTGTTAAAAACCGGCTGAACCTCCGCCGAGGAGGCTTATTTCGAGGACGGAGGTTCAGCCGGAACCGTTTCAAACCCTTTGCAGACCCTGGCAAAACAAAAAGCCCGACACCCCTTTTCCCAAACTGGGTAAAAGAGAAGTATCGGGCTTCATGCCGTCTATAGGCGGAATTCATATCCGCTGTTAATACTGTATCAACCTACAATACCATGGGCCGTAACCAAAGGCGCCGGAGCTTCATGCCCCGGAACCGGAATGTTTCAACATTTCGGTATATTTTTATTTATATCACCGGCGGCGGCGTTTGTCAAGAGAAAATTTTGGCTTGACCATAAGAAACAAAAAAAGACCCCCTTCTAAGAGCGGAATCCATGTCCCGCTGTATTCGATATATTTTTATTTATACACCAGGATTTTCTGTTTGTCAATAAAAATTTATCGATTTGGTAAAATTTCTTCTTGACAGCCACCCGGAATTACCCCTAAAATCATCTTAATCAACCGTCTGAAGGCGGTGAACTGCTTAAAAAAGGCCGCTTGATCATATGTTTGACATGGCTCGCACAACACAAACACTGTATACCCTGGAACAGCTTTCGGCGGGGCGGAGCGGGCTCCACCGGCTGCATCCGGGGGTAAAGCTGATCGCCACCCTGTTCTTCATGGTTACGGTTATTTCCTTTGACCGGTATTCCTTGGGACGGATCATACCGTTTCTGTTCTACCCCTGTATCCTCATCGCCTGGGGTGATATTCCCCCGGCACTGTTACTGCGCCGTACCGCCATTGCCCTGCCCTTCTGCCTCTTTGCGGGAATTTCTAATTTGATTTTCGAACGCGGTATTGCGGTACACCTGGGAAGCTTTGCGGTCACCTACGGCTTCCTGTCTTTGATAACCCTACTGCTGCGGACCCTGCTCTGTGTGGCGGCGGTGCTGATCCTCATGGCGGTTACCCCCATGTGCCGGCTTGCCGCCCAACTGCGGCGCTTCCACATCCCCGCGATTTTTGTAAGCCTCCTGGAAATCAGTTACCGGTATATCGCGGTGCTGATGACCGAAGCATCCTCAATGTATACCGCCTATATTCTGCGGAGCGGCGGCGCGAAAGGAATCGACCTGAAGCACATGGGAAGTTTTGTCGGCCACCTGTTTCTGCGCAGCGCCGACCGGGCCGAACGGGTCTACGCCGCCATGAAGTGCCGGGGCTACGATCTGGACTGCGCCCCCACGCAGAGGAAGCCCGTAAACGCTGCGGACATCACCTTTCTGGTTCTGGTCTGCGCTCTCTGTGTCCTCTTCCGTCTGGCAGATATTTCTGCTATTCTGGGGGCATGGATAGTCCCCTGGAAACAGTAGTTTCCTTAATAGAAGCCCGGTCTGTTTCAGCGGTCTACGGCGGCGGAGGCGGCCCGGTTCTGCGGGAAATAAATTTTAGTATACCGCCGGGGGAACGGGTAGCCCTGGTGGGGGCCAATGGCGCCGGCAAGACCAGCCTGCTGTTATCCATGGTCGGTATACTGCCCATCACCTCGGGTCAGCTCCGTATCGGCGCAATTGAGATTACTGCGGGAACACAGGACAAGCGGAAGCTGAAAACATTGCGGGAACAGGTTTCCCTGGTGTTTCAGGACCCCGATGACCAGCTTTTTATGCCCTCTATATATGAAGACCTTGCCTTTGGTCCCCGGAATATGGGCCTTAGCGAAGACACGGTCCATCACCGGGTCGATGAAGTCCTCCACCGGCTGGGGATTGGTTTTCTCAAAGACCGGTCCCCCCTCAGGCTGTCCGGGGGTGAAAAACGGATGGCCGCTATCGCCGCGTCGTTAACGATGAACCCCCAGGTCATGCTTTTTGACGAACCCACCGCATTTCTTGATCCAAAAGCCCAGCGGAACCTTATGGGCGTACTCCAATCCCTGCCCCATACCCAACTCATCGCCACCCATGATTTGGCCTTTGCGGCAGTTCTCTGCCCGCAGGTGATCCTCCTCCAAAAAGGCGCCGTCTTTGCCCAGGGGCCGGCGGCGGAATTGCTGCGGAATGGGGAATTGATGGATCAATGCGGGCTTGAGGCTATATAACGGTGGCAAAACTCCAACCCCTGATCATCATCGCCTCCGCCTTTATGGGCATCCTGCTTGGCCGGTTCAGCCCGTCCGCCGCGTCCCGGGCAAGCAGTTTAATAGAAGTCTTTTTAATGATCCTCCTCTTCTTTGTGTTCCTCGCAGTGGACTGGAGGGAAATCAAACGTTCATTCAGCAATATCCGCTTCTCCCTGGCGGCCCTGGCTATCAACTTTATCTGGACTCCGGTGTTCGCACTTCTCCTGAGCCGGCTGTTTATGGCGGGAAAAATAGACCTGCAAACCGGGTTCATCATGCTCATGGTGACCCCCTGCACCGACTGGTACCTCATATTCACCGGCATGGCCGCCGGCAATGTAATCCTGGGCTCCTCCCTGCTGCCCCTGAACCTGATCCTGCAAATCTGTCTGCTGCCGGTGTACCTGCTTCTGTTCATGGGGAATGCCGTAAGCTTCAGCGCCGGTAGCATCCTCACCAGTATCCTGTTGGTGCTGGTAATTCCCCTGGGAGGCGCCAACATCGTAAAGTTGGTGATAGGAAAACTACCGGTTCGTGAGAAATTTGAAAAAACGCTTACCGCTTATTCCGATACGATACAGCTTTTCTTTCTCTGCCTGGCGGTGATTGCCATGTTCGCCTCCCAGGGCACGCTCCTCTTAACACACCCCGGCCTCTTTGTCAGTATCTTTCCTCCGCTGATTATCTTTTTTATCGTCAATTTTATCCTGGCTCTGTTTACGGGCCGTATCCTTAAACTGCCTTTTACGGATACTATCCCCCTGATCTTCACCACCCAGGCCCGCAATTCGCCGGTGGCCCTGGCCATTGCCGCCATCACCTTTCCCGAGCGGCCGGTGATTTCCCTGGTCCTGGTGATAGGCCCCCTGATTGAGCTGCCGGTTCTGGCGGTGGACGCATGGATTTTGAAAACGCCTATACTGCGCGGAGGAAACCACTATGGAAAAGCATGATTTTTTTAACGACATGGCGGCAGCCTGGGATACCACGAATCACTACGATACGGACAAGATTGAATTGATGCTCAAGCTTTTGTACATAAAAAACGGCGATGCGGTGCTTGATGTAGGTACCGGTACCGGCGTCCTTATTCCGTTCCTGTTAAAGTTTACCGGTACTATCTGCGCCATTGATTCCGCCGAAAAAATGATCGAAGCGGCGCGTAAAAAACATGCACACACAAAGGTTAACTTTGTTCATGGTGATATTATGGAATATCCCTTTGAGGATGCTTCCTTTGATCATATCATTTGCTATTCTGTGTTCCCCCACTTTGATGACAAGAGGCGGACCATCGCCCATCTTGCCAAAAAACTCAAGCCCGGCGGATTGTTGAGTGTGCTCCATTCATCATCGAAGGAAAAGATAAACGGCGTCCATGTGCACGTCCATAACCGCGACATCATGGCGGATATTCTGCCGCCGGCCCGGGGGCTCATTGCCTGCGCGCAAGACTGCGGGCTGCGGGAAGAAATCATCATTGACAATGCGGAGATGTACCTCTTCGGCGCCCGCAAAAAATGGCAGACCCTTAGATAAAGTACATGTAGGATTCGTCGGGGTCCACGGTGCCCACCACCGACGACAGGATCTTCCGGTCTATCACGGCGGCAATGCGCTCATTCAGCCTATCGAATACCGTCATCCGGATACAGCGCTGTAGTTTTGTTTCCGTCTTATTGGGCAGGGGGGGATCCACCACCAGCATATCACCCTCCAACACCCGCAGGGCTTCCCCAAGGTTGATATCCTGGGGACGCATGGCCAGGGCATAGCCCCCGGAAGCGCCCTTGATGGAACGGATAAAACCGGAACGCCGCAGTATTACTGCCACCTGTTCAAGGTAGCGGATGGATATTTTCTGCCGCTCCGCCACATTGACCAGCGCCACGTGGTCTTCGCCTGGATGCTCCGCCAAATCGATGAGGAGCCGTATACCGTAGCGCCCCCGGGTTGATATTTTCATATGGCGTACTCCTGCTTATCCATGGCATAGTAGGCCGCCGCCAGATCCGAAATAGAAACGTTGTCCACACAATCGGTGATCTCGTGGTAGAGATCGCTCCAGGTATGGGTGCTGATGCAGGTACCCTTCATGGGGCAGGTGTCTTCGGTAGCACAGGCCACCGGTTCAAGGGGGCCCTCCACCGCCCGCAGAACATCCCCCACGGTAATGTTTTCCACGGCGCGTCCGGGAAGATAGCCCCCCTGGGGTCCCCGTATGCCCTGCACTATCCCTGCTTTCCGCAGGGGGATAAAGAGCTGTTCCAAATAGCCGTCTGAGATGCCGGTATTTTCCGCGATAGCGCGGGTGCTTGTATATGTTCCCTCAGGAAGCAGGGCCATATACAACAGTGCCTCCAGGGAATAACGTCCTTTGGTAGATATCCTCATTTTTACTCCTATACACACTTAGAAAAAGCGCTGTCCAGATCCGCAATCAGATCATCCGCATCCTCAATGCCCACGGACAGCCGCATGAGCCGGTCATTTACCCCGTTGGAAAGGCGCATCGCTTCGGGGATAGCCGCGTGGGTCTGCACCAGGGGATAGGTCAGCAGCGATTCTACGCCCCCCAGGCTTTCCGCAAAGAGGATGAGGGATATATTTTTAAGCAGCCCCGGCACATCCACCGCATTCTTCAAATAAAATGAAATCATGCCCCCGAAACCCCGGGACTGGGTACGGCTCAACGTATACTGGGGATGATCCTCAAACCCGGTATAGAACACCTTTTCTACCCGCTTATGGGAGCGCAGCCAGTGGGCAATACTGCGGGCATTTTTTTCATGCTGCTCCATCCGTATGGACAGGGTCTTTATCCCCCGCAGGGTCAGCCATGCGTCAAAGGGCGACAGGGAAGCCCCCTCACTTTTCTGGGCATTGACCAGATCCGCCGCCAGATCAGAACGGGAATGAACAATAAAACCCGCAAGCGTATCGTTGTGGCCCGCCAGGTATTTCGTTCCGCTATGCACCACCAAATCGGAGCCAAGGTCCAGGGGATTCTGAAAATAGGGGGAGAGGAAGGTATTGTCGGTTACGAGGATGCCGTCCTGCGCATGGATAAGCCCGGCGCAGCGGCGTATATCCGTAACCTTCATCATGGGATTTGAGGGAGTCTCGATAAAGATTGCCCTGGTATTTGGTTTAAGGCTTGCCTCCACCAACGCAGTATCGCTGGTGTCTATCCAGGAAAAGGAAAGGCCGTACCGGGCGTAGTATTCGTTGAAAAGCCGGTAGGTGCCGCCGTAGAGGTCCTCCGAAACGATGAGGTGATCCCCAGGCTTGAACAGTTTTATTACCGAAGAAATTGCCCCCATGCCGGTGGCAAAGGCCAGACCGTACTTCCCGTGTTCCAGCAGGGCCATGGTTTTTTCCAGTTCCGTCCTGGTAGGATTGATCCCCCGGGAATAGTCAAACCCCGTGGTCTCCCCCAGTCCGGGGTGCCTGAAGGTGGAACTTTGGTAAATAGGGGTACTGACAGCCCCGGTGCGGGGTTCAAACAGGGAAGCCCCATGGACCGTAACGGTCCGCATGGACAGGGGGACACTGCCGTAGCCGGTATCATGAGTATCGTTACTTTTGGGCATATACTATTCCTCTTTTTCTATTTCATGGGCATAGGAGGAGGTCTAGATACGTCTCATATCCATTGTGTATAAGCTGCGTTCCCCTCACCATATCCCAATACCTATACATATAGTAGGATATAATGAGCAATAAATCAAGCCCTATTTTTGCCCCGGCGCTAGTCCCTACACCGCGTCCCGCTTAATCTTCTTCGTGGTCGTCATCTCCATGGGCGCATCCAGCACGGTAATCCGCTCTATCTTCTGGTAGGGCAGCAGCCGGTGGTTCACCTCCGCAACTATCTGCTCAAGCCGGGGCCGTATCTCGGTAACCAGTTTTGCGCCGTTGTCGTTAAAATACTCCGGGCTGGGATAGATCAGAGCTTCAATACCTTCGGTCTTGAGCTTTTTATCCACCGCAAAGCCCCGGATCAGAATCTGGTCGATTTCCTCGTAGAGCTGGAATTCGTTTTCGATTTCCTCGGGGTAGACATTCTTGCCGCCCCCGGTGACGATAAGGTTTTTCGCCCGGCCGGTAAGGTAGAGGTAGTTCTCATCGTCCAGGTAGCCCAGGTCGCCGGTTTTAAGGTAGCCCTCGGGGGTAAACACCGCTGCGGTTTCTTCGGGCAGTTCATAGTAACCCTGCATGACCACCGGACCCTTGAGGATGACTTCCCCAACCCCCCGGTCGTCCGGGTTGAGTATCCGCATATCTATCTGGGGTATCACCTTGCCCACGCTGGTTTCCTTGTAATGGTCTATCGGGTTCAGGGTGATGATAGGGGAGGTTTCCGTGAGGCCATAGCCCTGGATAAAGTTGATCCCCAGTTGGTTGAATTTCCGGAATACACTGGGCGCCAGGGGCCCGCCACCGCAGATACAGGTCTTTACCGAGGTCAGGGACGCCTGATCCAGGATGAAGCCGAACATTTTTTTGCCGGGGTTCACCTTGAAGGTCTTTTTGATGATCCCCGAGATGCCCATAAGCATGGATATAATCCCGTAGACTATGGGGCCCTTCTGTTTCAGGCCCCGGATGATCCCCGCCAGGAGTTTGTTGAACAGCATGGGGACCCCCAGGAACAGGGTGATCTTGCCTTGTTTCAGGTCCTTGAGGATAGCCTTGGTGACCATCCGTTTACCGAACACCAGTTCCGCCCCCACCGCCATGACCACAATAAAGACGGTCATACTATAGGCATGGTGGATGGGGAGGAGGCCGTAGAACACATCCTCCGGGAAAAGCTCAAGATGGGCCTGGGCCAGGTAGTTGTCCGACAGCAGGTTGGCATGGGTCAGCATCACCCCCTTAGGCTTTCCCGTGGTGCCGGAGGTAAAGAGAATCGCCGCCATGTCGTTTTCAGCAGGGAGCGCGATGGCGGACTCCTGGTCCGACGCTTCCGGTCCATCCAGGTCGTAGAGATAAGTCCCCACCCCTTTTTTCAGGGATACTATATCGGTTAAGCCGATTGAATCTTTATTCCCGGCGAAACGTTCGTATTTTTCCTCATCCGCAAAGAGGATATGGGCATTGGCAAATTTCATGAGGAATTCCGTTTCCTCCTGCCTGAGCTGGCAGTCAATGGGGACAACCACGGCCCCGGCAAAATGGATGGCGATAAATGCCACGGCCCACTCGGGGGAGTTCTTCCCGGTGAGGGCGACATGGTCCCCTTTGCGAACCCCCCGGCTATGAAGCCACCGGGCCACCGCTTCAATGATCCGCAGGGCCTCCTTATAGCTCAGGCTAATCCGGTCCGGCTCATATATGGTAAAACAAGGCCTATCCCCATACCGGGAAGCCGTAATCTTAAATGCCTCCGGCATAGTCGGCCAGGTCCCAGTAAAATCCTTCCCCCGGTACGCATCCAAATATGCCCACGGTGTAGTATTACCCATCTCTATCCTCCCACGATTTAATTGCGTATACTCTACTATATGAGTAGTTTTCAGAAAAAAGCTATCACCTTCTCCGCAATATGGACCCATTTTTTTCTTGCCGGTTGCACCATATTGACTGTTTTTTTTCTTTCAAACTGTTCCGGCAGGATCAACGGCAATCTCCGCAGGGATGGATCGGCGGAACTTTCCCTGGACATACGCCTGGAACCCCGGATGAGCGCCTTGATCCGCTCCCTTTCAGCCCTTTCCGGCAGCGCCTCTGCGGAAAAGGATACCCCGATCATTAACGCGGCGGCCATCGCCAAATCCATGGCCGCCGCGCCGGGCATTGAGTCGGTTAATCTGCAGAACCGGGGTTCGTCAAGTATAGCCGGAACCATCCGCATCGCCCGGATAGATGAATTTCTCGCCCTGCCCGACGCTATTACCGCAAAAAACACCGAAGGGAAACGGTTTATTACCTATATACAGGGGAATCCCCCGGGGGATAGCCGGCTTTTAATCGCCCTGGACCGGAATACCGCCCCGCTGGTGCTTGCCATGATTTCTGCGGATATCCGTGACTACCTTTCCGCCCTTATGGCCCCGGCGGCCACCGGTGAGCAGCTTTCCCGGACGGAATACCTGAAACTGGTAAGCGATTTCTATGGCCAGGCCCTGGCGGATGAGATTGCCGCCGCCGGAATTACCGTATCCATCGGATTCCCCGGACCGATTAGCACAGTGAAGGGCGGGACCTTTACCGGGACCCAGGCCCGTTTCGACCTGCCCCTGGCGGAACTCCTGGTTCTGGAAAACCCGCTGGAATATGAAGTAATCTGGCGGTAAAACCGGTAGATTTTTTTTCGATTTCCTGGTTATTATATCCACATCCTCACTATAGCAGCGGGGAAAGGAGTAATTCATGGAGAGTCTTTTTAAGTTAAAAGCCCATGGTACAACGGTAAACCGGGAAATCATCGCGGGGCTTACCACGTTTTTGACCATGGCCTATATCCTGGCAGTGAACCCCGGGATGCTGGGCAGTATCGGAGACGGCATGACCCCCGGAGCGGTCTTCACCGCCACGGTCATCGGGTCGGCCGTCGCCACCCTGGTGATGGCCTTTGCGGCAAACCTGCCGATTGCCCTGGCGCCGGGTATGGGGCTGAACGCCTTCTTTACCTACACGGTCGTTTTCGGCCTGGGCTATTCCTGGCAAATCGCCCTTACCGCGGTTTTCCTGGAGGGTATCCTTTTCATCCTCCTGTCCCTGGGGAATGTCCGGGAGGCTATCATCAAGGCAATCCCCGCCACCCTGAAAAAAGCGGTGGCCGTGGGCATCGGCCTCTTCATCGCCCTTATCGGCCTGGCCAATGCCGGGGTGGTGGTAGGCGGTGGGGGTACGGTGATTGGCCTGGGGCAAATCACCTCCGGCAGCGCCCTCCTGGCCCTTATCGGCCTGGTGATTACCATTATCCTGTATGCCCGGAAGGTGCCGGGGTCCATCCTGCTGGGCATCCTCGTCACCACCATCATAGGGATCCCCCTGGGGGTTACCACCGTGCCGGATGGGTTCTCCCCCGTGAGCCTCCCTGCGGCTCCCCTGTTTTTCAAGTTTGAATTTGCTTCAGTTTTGAGCCTGAAGTTTTTTACGGTGTTTTTTACCTTCCTATTCGTGGACATCTTTGACACCGTGGGAACCCTGGTTGGCGTAACCACCCAGGCGGGGCTTATCGACAAAGACGGCAACATCCCCAAGGTTAAGCAGGCCCTGCTGGCGGACGCCGTTGGCACCGTTGCGGGCGCGGCTCTGGGAACCTCCACGGTAACCAGCTACGTAGAAAGCACCGCAGGGGTCGCCGTCGGCGGCCGTACGGGACTAACCGCCCTGACCACGGCGATCCTGTTCCTCCTGGCCCTGTTCCTCTCCCCCATCTTCCTGCTCATCCCCGGCGCCGCCACCGCCCCGGCCCTGATCCTGGTGGGCTATCTGATGATGCGGGCCGTAACGGACATCAACTTCGCAGACCCCACCGAGGGTATCCCGGCGTTTATCGCCATCACCATGATGCCCTTTGCCTACAGCATCGCCGAAGGCATCGTCTACGGGGTCCTTTCCTACGTGGTCCTCAAAGCCGCCACCGGTAAGTTCAAGGAAATTACCCCGGTAACCTGGATTTTGTTTGTGATCTTTGTAGCAAGGTTCTTTATTTAAACTGAGAAGACTGCGCAGAGGTTCAGAGGAATCAGGTAAAATTTGTTACCCGATTCCTCTTTTTTTTAGTTCCCGTCTTTGATAATCTCGATCTTAATCCCGTCATTCTGGTCCGGCTCGTCCTTGGGTGGTATGGTGACCCGGAGTATGCCGTTTTTGTAGACCGCCTTGACCTGTTCCTGGGCGTATTTATCCAGCGGGACGAAGTACTTCTGTTTTTCGATATCCTTCATCTTGAGGCGGCGCTTGAAGTACCGGTTATTCTCGTCCGGAGACAGGTCAAAGCCGGAATCTTCGTTTATTTTGGCGGAAAACACCATGTAATCCCCCTGGAAAGAGAGGCTGATGTCCTTTTCGTCAAACCCGGCGAGGGCAAACTCGAAGATCATGCTGCGGTCGGCGGTCATGTAGACATTCATCGGGGGATAGGAATAGTTGGGATAATAATCAATGCTTTCGTCGAAGTTTCCCTTGGCAAAACCCCGGCGGCCGCAGCCCCCCATGGGGTCTCCCCCCATAGGTCCGTTTCCCATGGGATTGAAATTCTGGCGGAATTCATCGGTGAAGTTCTGGGCGGCTTCGAAGATTTCGTCGAAAATCGTCCCCATGTCCATGTACGATCTGTTGCCTTTCATAGAGGCTCCTTTCACACCATTAGGTGTGTTACACGCCGTTAGGCATGTTTGTTGCCGGCATTAAGCCCGGCGGATTTGACCCTCATACGAGCGGTCATATCGGACTAAAAGTCCGCGGATATTACCATCCTTTCCTATAATATAAACACATTCTTTCAAAAAGGCTAGTGGGGAAATAAAAAAATCCACGGATTATACGGATGGAACGGATATACACGGATGAAAATTCAGTGTGCCTTTTCTTCATCCGTGTTCATCCATATAATCCGTGTCTATCCGTGGACTCTTATTCTTCCTTATTTCGGAACCGCGATAACTTCCTTCAATTCCGGTTTCTTCTTCAGTTGTTCCGTCAGACCTTCGGCGCGGGCCTTGTTCACGTAGTCCTTTTTCTGGAAGGAGTAGGTGAACTTGGTATGCACATCGTAGGTCCCCTTCATCAGGGCGTAGGCGTCCTCGGTCATCACCAGTTCTTCGTCCGTGGGGATGATAAAGACGGGAATCTTCGATTCCGGCTTGGAGATGAGGCTCTCGGTGTTCCGGGTGCAGGCTATGTTGTTCTTTTTGGGATCATAGACAATGCCAAGACCCTCAAGGCCCTTCAGGACCTTCTCCCGGATGATGGCGCTGAATTCCCCGACCCCGGCGGTAAAGACCAGTCCGTCCACCCGGCCCAGTTCGGCAAAATACCCGCCGATGTACTTCTTTATCCGCTGGGCTTCCATCTCGATGGCCTGGGCGGAACGTTTATCCCCCTCCGCCGCCGCATTCTGTATATCCCGGCGGTCGGCGTATTTACCGGTGATCCCCAGGAGGCCGGACTTCTTGTTCAGGGCGCTTTCCATGTCGGTGGGGCTTATACCGGCCTTCCGCATCACATAGAAGGGCAGGGCCGGGTCCATGTCCCCAGACCGGGTCCCCATGATAAGGCCCTCCAGGGGGGTAATGCCCATGGAGGTGTCATAGGAGCAGCCGTCCTTCACCGCGTTCACCGAAGCGCCGTTCCCAATATGGCAAATGATGAGGTTGGTCTTGTAGGGGTCCTTGCCCAGAAGCACCGCGGCGCGTTTGGAGCAATAGAGGAAACTGGTGCCGTGGAAGCCGTAGCGGCGCACGCCGTATTTTTCGTACCATTCGTAGGGCACGGCGTAGAGGTAGGACTCCGGAGGCATGGTCTGGTGCCAGGCGGTGTCCATGATGGCGCAATGGGGCACATTGGGCAGCACCTTCTTCGCGGCCTCAATCCCCAGGATGTTGGCGGGATTGTGGAGGGGACCCAGGTCCTTAACCTCGTCCAGGGTCTTCATCACCTGATCATCCACGATAACCGACTTGGTAAACTTGTCACCCCCATGGACCACCCGGTGTCCCACGGCCTTGATCACCGACATATCGGTAAGAACCCCGGTTTCCTTATCGGTCAGGGTCTTGATGATAAGGTCCACCGCCTCCGTATGGGTGGGGCAGGGATGCTGGATGGTGATTTCTTCCTTACCCTTCTTCTGGTGCTTGATAAAGGAATCCCCCAGGGTAACCTTTTCCACGGCGCCCACCGCCAGGACGTCCTTGGCGTCCCAGTCGTAGACCTGATACTTGGCGGAGGATGATCCGCAGTTCAATACTAAAATAACCATGTATTTCTCCTCTTTAGTGATTTTTGGTCAATTCGGTAAAATTATATCATAAGGGCGGGATTTTGTCAGCATGAAATGTTGATTTTTGCGGTAAAAATTGCCCTTAGCCTTCCGCTTCGTCGTGGCTAGCCCTAAAGCCGATTGGCTTTGACTCAGGCGGCGGACCTGGCATTATTTGAATATTGGTCTCTATGGCGCGATCCGAGTTTATCACGCTGGAAAGCATGGCCACGCCCTGTTCGGTAAAAACGTATGGCGCAACCCGCCGTCCACCCCGCTTTTCATCGATCTTTGAGGTCACAAATTGTGACTTCAAAGTTTGCGCCGGTGAATCCCGGCTTAAGATCACCATTTGTGATCTTAAAACCTGCCATTCTTCCTGGGTGATCTGGAACATAAAATCCGGGGGAAACCGCCCCAAATTCCGTTTTACCGCTTGGTTTAATGCCTTGTTTTCAACTTGGTATAAAACAGCCAGGTCGCTGTCGATCATCACTTTACACCCGCGAATAATGCGCATTCTTGTTATGTACAATTATGCCTAAAATTGGTTGTAAAATCATTGAAATATTGGTTGACAAAATTTCTTGATTATAATATTATTATGAAAATGGAGATGCAAATATGGACAACAAGGACCAAATTGATAAAATCATAAAGGAACATTGTTTTACTGATTATAAATGGATAATTCCCCGGAAAAATATTATTGTTGCGCAATGGGTTAGATTCCGTTGTCAATTTGGCTGTAAAAATTATGGCAAGAACGGCAGTTGTCCCCCCGCAGTACCTTCGGTTGAAGAATGCCGTAAAATGATTTATGAATATGAGAATGCAATTATTTTTCATTTTTCCATACAATCGGCGAATAACGATGATACCTACAAATTGGTATTAAGGCTTTCTGAATTGGAAAGAGCAATATTTCTTGCGGGGAATTATAAAACTTTTTTGTTACAGTATAGTTCATGTGTTTTTTGTAAAGATTGTATAGCCGAAGGTACTCGTATAAAATGCATCCATAAAGATAAATCCAGACCCGGTGCTGATGCTATGGGTATTGATGTATATCAGACTGCTCATAATGTTGGGTATCCAATTCAAGTGGTTAAAGACCATAATGAAATTACCAACAGATTTGCTTTTTTGCTTATTGATTAAAATATAAAATAATTACTCGATAATTGGAACAAATAAATAATATGGTTTATATTCTATTGATTTCTGCTTTATAAAATTCAATTTTATTATCTAACTTGTTAAGATGTTCTTGTAATTTTTCAATTTCATTTTTAAGAATACCCCTGTGTTTTATGAGCATTTCCATACGTTCAGGCATGGTCGGATCGCCATCAGCCCTTAATTTAGCATATTTTTGAATTTCTTTAATAGGCATTTTTGTATCTTTTAAGCGTTTTATAAATTGTATCCAAGTAACATCATTTTCAGAATAACACCGTTGCCCATTGGATTTACGATTAGGCAGAATCAAATTTTCCTGTTCATAATAGCGCAATGTATGTATACCTAAACATGTAAGCCGTGAAAATTCCCCAATCGAATATTCCATAAAAACTCCTTATTCAACAACCTCAACCTGACTCTAGATTATAGAATATGAAAAAAATTATTTCAAGAGAGAGGGTTTTAGGCAAAAATATTGTAAAAAACTCAAATTTCTTTCAGAAAACGCTTGACCTCGAGTTCACTCTAGGTTGTAGCTTCTAAATATAATCTTTATTGAGGAGGTTTTCCAATGGAAAACACACGCTTTCAGAAAGGGACAGACAGGCTAAACGAGGTAGACGGCAGTGCGGGGCAAAATGTTATTGCTTCATTGAAAACAATAGCGCCGGATTTGGGTACATACATCATTGAATTTGCCTTTGGGGACATTTACTGCCGGGAGGGGCTTTCTTTACAGGAAAGAGAGCTTATAACCATTACCAGTTTGTTGACGGCAGGAGGTTGTGAGTCGCAATTAACGGTTCACATTAACGGATCATTGAATGTGGGTATAACACCAGAAAAAGTGATTGAAACTTTTATTCAATGTATACCCTATACCGGTTTTCCAAAAGTGCTTAATGCCGTCAATGCTGCAAAAAAAGTATTTGCGGAGAGAAAAATCAAGGAGGGAAAATAGTATGTTAAAACTAGTACTCAATGTTGTTCTTTTAGTTTTTCTGGCCATAGAACAAGGCAATGCACAGGGAAAAACGGCTGAGTTGGTATTGGAGAAAACGTATACAGGTTTTCATTCTCCCACTGGAATTGCGGTAGACCGTGAGGGGAATTTGTATGTTTCAAACTGGAGCGGAGGCAGCGTCTCGAAACTCGATACAAAGGGTAATCATACTATTTTCGTTGATAACATGGGGTCACCGGCCGGCCTGGCTTTTGACAATGACGGTAATTTGTACGCTGCCGACTATTCACAAAATGTGATTTACCGTATTGCGAAAAATAAAAACAAAATTATTTTCGCAAGAGGGTTGCATACCCCTACAGGAATATCGTTCAATAAAAACGGTGAATTGCTGGTAGCCAACCGAAGCAGCAACGAAATTGTCAAAGTGAACGCTTCCGGCAGGGTTGAATTGGTTGCGAAGGACATGAGAACGCCTGTTGGAGTGGTTGAGGACTTAGAAGGTAATCTTTATGTCACGAACTACGGAGGCAGCATTATCAAAGTATTTTCTGACGGAACGACTAGACCTTTTTCGAATGATTTTGGAAGGCCGGGAGTTGGCATTGACATTAGTTTGCAAAATGAAATTTTTGCCGCTGATAATGGAGATGGATGTGTACGTATACTTTCACCAAACGGATCAACAAGAATTGTAGTTGATGGCATAAGTGGTTGTGTTGCGTTACTAATACATGGAAACACCTTATATGTGGGTAGTTGGGGGACTGGAAGCGTGTATGAGTATAGAATAAAATAATATACTCAATGGGGTACGGGCAAACATCGCATAACCAAGTTGCTGAAAAAGTATTGGCGCAGTCATACTATCATAATATAATGC